>JAEDOA010000009.1 GCA_016302195.1 Erysipelotrichaceae bacterium
GTAAAATTATTTAATCCTCTTAACATGATTTGGCTTTCACAATAATTTTTATCTAAAAATGGCTCATCAACTTTTATTCCATCTACATACAGAACATCATCTATATATTCGATTGTTTCATTTGGTAAACCGATAACTCTTTTAACTAGATTTTCATTTTTATCCTGCAAATGAACTATTACTACATCAAAACGTTCAATTGCTTCAATTTTTGTAGATATAACTGAAGAAAAGCCAATAGAGTCATTATATAGGTTTGGATACATACTTGTTCCATCAACTCTCACTGGCATAGCAATATAATGGGTAATCACAAAGCACACCAAAAAAGTAACGACCACAGTCTTAATGATATCCCAAATATCATCTAAATACATCATCAACGCTGCTAGAGCAACAGCTAACATTTCTTCTAATTTAATTACTAACTTTTCCATATCAACTAAGTAAAAGGCCGGCATAAACCGGCCATTTCAAATTAACGCTTTTCTTCGATTCTGCTAGCTTTTCCAGAACGTCCACGTAAGTAGAACAATTTAGCTCTTCTAACTTTACCAAAACGAACAACTTCAATCTTATCAATGATTGGAGAATGAACTGGGAATGTTCTTTCAACGCCAACACCACTTGACATTTTTCTAACTGTAAATGTCTTAGAAATGCCGCCACCGTTAATTGCGATAACAATACCTTCAAATACCTGAATACGAGTCTTGTCACCTTCCTGAATTTTTACTGATACCTTTACAGTACAGCCTGGTTCAAAATAAGGAACATCTGTCTTTAATTGAGCCTTTGTAATTTGATCAACTAATCTTAAATTCATACTATCTCCTCTTTCTGACGCAAATAATGAAATAGTTCATAATCAAAAATATCAGCGGAACTACTCAGCTAATGCCTATATATATTAACATAAGAAAATAGCTAAATTCAAGTTGTTTTATCAATACTTTTTAAAGAATAAAGGATAAACACCCATAATAATAAATATTAAAATAAAATATCTTACTGTTCTAAAAATCATCTGATAAAAGCCTACAAAATGAAATAAAAATTTAATAGCTATATTTAATACAACAAATAATATAATAGCTCCTATAAAACGATATAGATTCACCTTTTTGTTTTGACTTATCGTAAAATTAACATACTTCTTCTCAAAAATATCTGAAACAAATAAGCCAAGATATAAACCATATGCTGAATAATAGTCAGAACTATCACAATAAAACAGTCCTAATGAAAAAACAAATAAAAAGATCAACATCGCTTTTCCTTGATAATTCTTACTATAAAGCCATAAAGATATAGCCATCATAATATAACCTAACAATAAACCAGCTATGACATCAGTTAGAAAGTGAGCTCCTAAAAAAATACGGCTTAAAGCAACTACAATTGGAAAAACAAGAGCAATTGTTTTTGTATATTTATTTTCAAATAATCTGTATAGCAGAATATATAAACAGCTTGAATTGCCGCTATGGCCACTCGGAAAAGAATAACCTTCAACTTCTCTTAACAGTTCAATTTCTTCACTGCATAAATATGGCCTTTTTCTTCGAAAAACATTCTTTATCATTGAATTAGTAATACTTGTTGATAAAAGGGCAAAGCATACTAGTTTTCCTTTTTCCTTATTAACACAAAAATAAATGAAACAGGTAATTAAAAAAGCCACTAATGATTCTCCTAAAAATGAAAAACCATTATTTAACAACAAAATAACATCATAAAGCGGTGTTTCAATAAATAGATTTTGAATAAAAATGGAAATTTTTATCTCCAACTCTAATAATAACTCAATCATGCTCTTCTATTATTTCTTTCATTAGTCTTTTTTCTTCTTCAGTAAACTGGTGTTTTTTTAACAGGTCTTTACGATATAAATAGGTGTTTTTTAATTGTTCCTTTAATCGATATAATCTAATATTCTCATGATGACCGCTAACTAATACTTCAGGAACTGCCATACCATTATATATTTGTGGTCTAGTATATTGTTTATACTCCAATAAATCATTTTCAAATGATTCTTCACAAGTAGAATTGCTGCTTATTACTCCATCTACAAGACGGCTAACAGCATCACTGATAACCATGCTTGCTAATTCTCCTCCTGTTAAAACATAATCTCCTATTGATACTTTTTCATCAACAAAGTCATAAATTCTACCATCAAATCCTTCATAGTGACCGCAAATAATCACTAGTTCATCTTTTTGACTATACTGTTTTGCTAGTGATTGGTCAAATCTTTTACCTGCAGGATCTGTGATGATAACAAAGCTGTTATCACTCTTTATCTCACTCAAGCAGTCTAAAACTGGTTGACAGGATAAAATCATTCCTGCCCCACCACCATAAGGATAGTCATCAACTCTTTTATTTTTATCCTTAGAATATTGTCTAAAATCGACAATTTCAATTTCTATCAGCTTATTATCTATTGCCCGTTTAATAATAGAGGTATTTAAAAAACCAGCAAACATTTGTGGGAAAATCGTCATTATCTTTATTTTCATAACATTCCCTCAATAACATCAACATCTATTCTATTGCTGTCGATATCAACTGATTTGATAAAACTATCCACATAAGGAATTAATACTTCTTTGTCCTTATTTTGAATTCTCAAAATTGTTTGATAGCCAGACTCTACAGATTTTACCAAACCGATAAACTGATTATCGTGATATACCTGACAACCTTTTAATTGGAAGAAATAATACTGCCCTTTAGATAATAAAGGGATATCATCCTTACTTATGAAAATATCGCAATTTTTATATTTTTCAACAAGATTTATATCCAACATTCCTTTAAACGATACTAAGATAAAACCTTTGTGAACTCGATATGAATTAACAATTACTGCTAAATAATCATTGTGATATTTAATATATAATTGCTGATCCTTTTTAAATCGCTCATTTTCAAAATCCGATAAAGATTTGACCTTTAATTCTCCTTTTATTCCAAACGTATTTACAATATTACCTACTCTTATATATTCCATAAATGTCACCTGCTTATATATTTTACATTATTTATCAACTAAAAAAAAGATACACGAGTTGTGTATCTTAATAGAAACAGTTTAATAAGATTCAAATTTAATGCTGACTTTTTTATTATCAACAGCTGAACAAACAGACATCATATGTCTAATTGAAGATGCCATATTTCCGCCTCTTCCGATTAAACGTGAAATATCGCTGCTAGTAGCATATACATACAACAACACTTCATTTTCGTTGATACTGTCCATTTTTTGAATTTTTATCTTTTCAGGCTCATCGACCATTGGACAAACCAGGTCCAATAATGTTTTTTCGTAATCAATCATTATTGTTTAGACTCATGATATTTCTTCATGATTCCCTGTTTTGAAAGAATATCTCTAACTGTATCAGTTGGTTGAGCGCCATCCTTTAACCATTTCAATGCTTTTTCTTCATCTAATCTAACAGTTACTGGATTTGTAGTTGGGTTATATAAACCAACTGTATCAATAATTCTGCCATCTCTTGGGCTTCTTGAATCTGCAGCTACAATTCTATATGTAGGAGCCTTTTTAGAACCTAATCTTTTTAAACGTAATTTAACCATAAAATCCTCTTTCTTTCTTGTACTGTAATAATATACTCTATAACAAATAAGCTGTCAAGTATTTTTACTTAACAGCTTGATTTTTTTAAAACTAAATCCTTAAATATAAAATATTAGAATCTAAAACGTGATAAGCCCATTGATGACATGAGTTTTCTACTTCTTTCAAATGAGTTAATCAACTTATTAACATCATTTACGGTAGTTCCACTTCCTTTGGCAATTCTGTTTTTATGTGAACTTCTTAATGTCTCAGGATGTTTTCTTTCATATGGTGTCATGGATTGAATGATTGCCTGCTGTTTTTTCATCATTGCTTCCGTATCCATTCCATCTAATTGACCTGCAAATTGGTTCATTCCTGGAATCATCTTCATAACTGATGATAAAGGGCCCAATTTTTTTAATTGTTTCATTTGGACTAGCATATCGTCAAGTGAAAAGGTTCCATTCATTAGGTTTTCCATCGCTTTTTGAGCTAATTGCTGATCAAACTGCTCTTGAGCTTTTTCGACAAGTGTCTCCAAATCACCCATACCTAATATTCTAGATGCCATTCTGTCAGGATAGAAAATATCAATATCATCTATTTTCTCACCAGTTGTAACAAACTTAACTGGAACATTAGTAACAGCTTTAACAGAGAGAACACCTCCTCCTCTGCTATCACCATCAAATTTAGTTACTACCAATCCTGTAACTGATAAATACTTATCAAATTCTTTAGCAGCATTAACAATATCCTGTCCTGTTAAAGCATCAACCGTTAATAAGATATCATTAGGCTTAGCAATCTTTTTGATTTCAACCAGCTCATTCATTAACTGCTTGTCAACGTGTAAACGACCAGCTGTATCAATAATAACTGTATCAAAGCCATTTGCTGAAGCATACATTAATCCTTCACTAACCGTTTTAGTTGCCTTATTGTTATTCTCTAAAGCAAACATGTCTACTTGACATTGATCAGCAAGAATTCTTAGTTGTTCAATCGCTGCTGGTCTGATTAAATCAGCTGCAATTAATAATGGTTTTCTTGACTGTTTTTGTTTTATTAAGTTTGCGATTTTTGCTGCTGTTGTTGTTTTACCTGTACCCTGAAGTCCGACCATCATTACAACTGTTAATCCGTTATTAGCGTAATTTAAACTACTAGTTTCATCACCCAATAATTCAATTATTTCATCTCTTACGATTTTATATACCATCTCCGATGGATTCAGGTTTTGGCTGACTTGTACTCCCAACATCTTTTGATGAACATCATTTATAAAATTTTTAACAACGCTATAGTTAACATCAGCTTCCAATAATGCTTGTCTTATTTCCTTAAGCATTTGATCCATATTCTTATCAGATAAGCGATCTTTTCCCACAATATGCTTGAATGAAGCTGTTAATCTATTACTCAATGATTCAAAAGCCATTTAATTTCCCTCCTTAAAATAATTCATCCTGGAGCTTACTATCAGGATAAATAGTTAATATTTCTTCATTTTCAATTGCCTTTTGTAGAAAACTCTCGAAATCATATTTATTTTCATACCATAAACACTTATTCAAATCAGGCTTAATTACCGGATTTTTTGGTGTAAATATAGTACAGCAATCTTCAAATGGAAGAATAGATGTCTGATAGGTGTTGATTTTGCGTGCTAAATCAATGATTTCCAATTTATCATATGTAACAAGAGGTCTGATAATTGGCATATCACAAACCTGTGATATAACGGCCATCGAATTTAGCGTTTGAGATGCAACTTGAGAAACACTTTCGCCATTGACAATAGCCAAGCAGTGATTTTTGATGGCTACTCTTTGGGCAATTCTATACATCATTCTTCTCATCATGGTAATGGTATATGAACTATCACAATGTTTATTAATTTCCAATTGAATATCTGTAAAAGGAATAACATGTAATTTGATACAGCCTTGATATGGCGCAAGCAATTTAGCTAAATCCTTAACCTTATCCAAGGCAGCTTGAGAAGTATATGGCATAGAAGCAAAATGTATTGCTTCAATTTGGATGCCTCTTTTCATAGCTAGATAACCAGCTACAGGAGAATCTATCCCGCCAGATAACATTAGCATCGCTCTACCAGCCACACTTACTGGATAGCCTTGAGCTCCTAAGACAGTCTCAGCCATAATATAGGTATTATTCTCCCTTATTTCGACAACAATAGGGTAATCAGGATTATGAACATCCACTTTTAAATACTGACCATAATTTTTTAATATGGCCGAAGCAACTTTGCGATTAACATCTTCAGAATGAATTGGAAATTTTTTGTTAGCTCTTTTAGTTTTTATTTTAAAAGTACCACTTTTTCCTTTGGTAACCTTCAATGCACCATCAATGATACAATCTATATCATTCTCGCACTTATATGCTTTAGCAAACGCTCTAATACCGAATACTTTTTTTAATACTGGTTCGATTTTATCTGGATCATTACCATTTAGATGGATATAGATGTGATCTCTAGTGTTTTCAAAAGTTAATCCATTAAAACTGGACAAGGCCATCTTCATATTATCTGATAGCTTTTTTATAAAATCTTTTTTATTTTTTCCTTTAGTGGTTAATTCACCGAATCGAATTAGAATATATTCGTATTTCAACTCATCCATATTGCTTTACACACTCCTTTATTGCTTCTATTAGTTGTTCACAATCCTGTATTGTATGATTTTCTGACAACGAGATTCTGATTGTCCCTTTCTGTCGCTGTAAATCCCTAGGGTACATAGCTTTAATGACCTTTGAAACAGCCGCATTAGAATCACAGGTTGATTGAGCACTAACCTCAAAGCCTTTGGCTGATAAGGCATTCATCATAACCTGAGAACTTATTTTCAAACAAGAAAAATTTATGATATAAGGTAAACCTTCTTTTGTGCTATTTAGAACAACATTATCAATATCTGCTAATTTATCATAGAGATAATCATGAAGCACTTTTACCTGACGGTATTTTTCATCAAGATTTTTTGTAGCATCACAAACCAGCTTTGCCAACAACACATTTGCGGCTACATTACTTGTTCCTCCTCTTAAGTGAAATTCTTGTTGACCTGCTGAAATCAGCTCAGCAATGTTAACATGCTGCTTTTTCATTAAGAAACCACTGCCTTTAGGTCCATAAATTTTATGAGCCGAAAAACTAGCTAAATCAATATCAGATAAGTCAACATTTATTTTTCCTAATGCTTGGACACAGTCAACATGTAGGTAACAATTAGGATATTTTTTAACTATATTTTTTATCTGTTGAATAGGCATGATGGCTCCAGATTCATTATTTACCATCATAATACTAACAAGTATTGTATCGTTTCGAATAACAGACGCCAATTTATCAACATCTATTATTCCATTTTGGTCAACTTCCAATAAAGTTACTTCATAGTCCAAATATTTTTCAAGCCATCTTAGACTATTTTCAACACTTGAATGCTCAACAACTGTAGATATAATATGTTTTCCTTTGCTTCTTCTTGCTAAAGCAACACCTTTAATGGCCATATTATTGGCTTCGCTACCACAAGAGGTAAAGATAATCTCCTTTTCATTAACATTTAATTGCTCAGCAATCATTCTTCTAGCTCTCGATAAAGCATTATCTGTATTAATCCCATTGGGATATAACGATTCAGAATTATACTTATATTTATCTAGTAGCTTACCATAAAGTTGTATATTTTCATCAGACATAAATGTCGTTGAGGCATAATCAAAATACTTATTCACTTAATACTCCTTATCTTATTATTTAAGCAACTGTTTTTTCATCAAACTGTTGCTGCATCTTGCTAGCTAATCTTTCATCTATTAATCCTAAGGCTTCTTTGGTCAGATTAAATGATTTGGTATATTCCCCATTACGATATGCTAATTCACTGGAATACAGCAAGCTATCTAGTCCACTGACAAATGGACGATATTTATTGGCAATTACCAAATATTGCTCAATAATATTGGTCATCTTTATCAATGAATTCACATTTTTATAAAGACTAATGATATGATTCTGCCCTTGAACTAGTAAACTTTTTAGCTGTTCGATATCAAGCTGTTGATTTGACAGCAATTGTTGCAGCTTTGCGATATAATTCTCCGCTAAAGCAATGTCTTCGTTATATTTTTCAGAAATGTTTGATAGTCTTGATAAACGGATAGATGCCTTTGATTCATTTAAGACAACAATAAAACGATTAATCAGCTCTCTTGCTCTTAACTCCTCTGTTTTATTTTCCGCAATCAATGATGTCATTTTGTTGCTTTCCTTATAACACTTATCAACATCAATTGCTAAAGACTTGAAATTATCTAAAAGGCTGCTAGCTTGGGTGCTATTTTCTTTAAACTTTTTATACAATTTATTATAGTTCTCATTTAAATCGTTTAATGAATTTCTTATTGTAGATAAAGATGAGTCAATACTGTTGAGTGAATAACGTTGTATTTCTGCATTTTTACTGTTATATACTTTTTCAACATTTGAAGAAATCGCGCTAAGAGTATCGCTTATATACTTACACACGTTAACGATATTATTATATGCTTCATTTTCTTTATTTAGTAAACTCAACAACTGATTTATCTTGGCCTGGATTTGATTAAGAATATCACTAACTCCATCTATTTGGCATTTTTTCAATTTCGCCAATACATTTTCAATTGACTCGTTGGAATCATCAATAGTTTTAGGAATGTTTAAATTAGCTAAATAAACCCCTTTTGATAAAGATACCAAGTAATTGCTGTTTAGTTCATTTATAGATAATGGTAAACTCTTCTTAGCAAAACTAATAAGCTGAGGCAACTGTGATACTACATCACTTAAATTATCTATTTCCTGCTGGATACTATCGCTTAATAGTAAAGACTGCTGATAATTTGAAGCTTCCATCACATTTTCAAACTCCGAGAACATATGAGAAATCTTATTTGTCATCTTATCTAAGGCTTCCCAGCAATAAGTATAGTAGTTAGGATTCTCGTTAACGACATTCTTAATTTGATGAAACTGATTTTTTAATTCGTTAATCTTTTTTCTCTGCATTGCTTCCTGATTTAAAAATGAAGCAAGCATTTCATCAAGTTTTTCTGATAACTGCTTTGTAGAAACATAAATACTGTCAAACTGATCCATATTAGTGCTACCAGTTTTATAGTCACCAATTTCCAAATTTTCATTAGCATCTTGTAATAGTTCTATAGCTGACTTAATATTCTCTCCAATACTGTCATAATCCTTTTTGCATTGAAGTGAAGTATCATAAGCCTCTTGATTAACCTTAGCAATAGCATCAAGTTTTGCTATATCTAACACATAAGGATGACTCTTTAACTCATTTATATTGTATTGTCCATTTATTATTCGTTCGTTTAGTTTTTTCTTTTTGGTAAAACGCACAATTAATAAAACAACAATAAGAAAAACTATACCAACAAAAATATAGAAAAAAACAGAATTTAACAGTGAATTAATAATTTCGTTAGGTAACATCTACTACCACCTCACTATTATTTTATCATACAACAGCAAAATTGTATTACAAAGAATATAATGCTAAAATTGTTGTAGGAGGTAATTATATTGAATATTTATTTGACTATTGCTTTTTTGTTTACTGTAGGATCTTTAGCAGGCTGGGTAATTGAATTTTTCTTTAGACATTATTTCAGTAGTGATAATCCGCAGCATAAATGGGTTAATCCCGGCTTTTGTACAGGTCCATATCTACCATTGTATGGTTTTGGATTAGTTTCACTGTTTTTATTATCAATAGTAAGTGAGCATTACAATATGTTCTCTTCGATAAAACTGATAATTGTTTGGCTATTACTTATTACAATTATTCTTACCGCAATAGAATATATCGCTGGAATAATTTGCTTAAAAGTATTTCATGTAAAATTATGGGATTATTCAGATTGCTGGGGCAATGTTCAAGGAATAATATGTCCATTATTTTCCCTATTTTGGACTATTCTAGGGGTAATATACCTGTTATTTATCCATCAGCATATAATAAATCTACTAATCTGGTTATCAAATAATTTGGCATTCAGCTTTTTTGTTGGTATGTTCTACGGTGTCTTTATCATCGACTTAGTCCATTCTTCTAATCTTCTTGTAAAAATCAAGAAATTTGCCGATGAAAATGAAGTTATCGTTCATATAGAAAAGATTAAAGCTGAAATTATCAGAATCAAACAGGAAAGAAAAGAAAAGAACAACATATTTGCTCAATTATCAACTTCACATAAACATCTAAACGAAATTCTAAGTGAAGTAAAGGAACAAATATCAGAAATCGTTTCAAATAAATCCAAATAAAAGTTAATAAGCAAAACAAAACTTATTGTATATTGACATTGACTTACCAGGATGGTATTATTATTTGGCCGATAACAGCATGCGGAGATTATTTTGTGTGCGTTGATTATTAAAAAGTAGCTTGCTGTTAAAGTGAAAGATCAACACCCAAATAATTAATTCGCACCTGTTAATTTAATTAACAAGGAGGAAGAAAGATGGCACGTTATACAGGTCCAGTTTGGAGACAATCAAGAAGATTAAATTTCTCTGTTTTAGAAACTGGAAAAGAATTAGGTAAGAGAACTTATGTTCCAGGACAACATGGTCCAACAAAGAGAGTTAAATACTCTAACTACGGTTTACAATTAGCTGAAAAGCAGAAGATTCGTTTCACTTATGGTGTTAACGAAAAACAATTCTCTAACTTATTTGACAGAGCAGCAAGAAGTAAGGGAGTTACAGGTACTGTATTCTTACAATTATTGGAATCTCGTTTAGATAATGTTTGTTATCGTATGGGATTAGCAAGAACAAGAAGAGGTGCTAGACAATTAGTTAACCACGGTCATGTATTAGTTAATGGTAAAAAGGTTGATATCCCTTCATTCCAAGTAAAACCAGGAATGACAATTGAATTAAAAGACAACATGAAAAATAATTCAGCTGTTTTAGATTCTCTTGAAGCAACATTATCAACTCCTGCCTTCGTTACATTCGATAAGAATACAATGAAAGGTGAATTTGTTAGATTACCTGAAAGAAATGAATTAAATCCTGACTTCAATGAATTATTAGTTGTTGAATACTACAACAGAAAGAAATAGTTTTAATTCAAAGAAAAGAAGCACAGCGCTGCCGGTATGGTTGCGCTGTTTTCTTTTTGTCTAAGCCAAAAGAAAAGATGGATATTCCATCTAACTTTTCTTAACAAATCTATTTACAAGCTTATTAATCGAGCTTTTGGTAAACTTTTCACCAAATACTTCTTCTACTACTCCCAATTTATTTGTGATATATCCAAACAACCCGATATCAATTATAAACATGATTCCAGTGATAATAAGTATTACTAATCTTGAATTGTGTTCAACTACAAAGGATATATTATTAGATAAAGCTGCCAATACAAACATAGGAACACACCCAATCCAGCTTTTAGTAAATTTATCAAACAAATTCTTAAAACTGATATTATATGTCGAATTAACAATTAATAAAGCTCCTACAATCAATAATATGTACTCACTAGCTAAAGCAATAAAGTAACCGTTAACACCAAATCTTGCTAAACAAGGTTTAAAAATTACCAACATAAATATCAATCTCAATGATTCCAAAAACAAATATCTTTTTCTCATTTGGATTGCGATCATTAATGAGTTTAACACCCCAGCAACATTCATCAACAATTGACATGCTAATGTTTTGGCAAGCAAGGAAGCACCTATATCAAGATGATAAGTACCATACATAATGTAGTAAATCTCTCTACTGTAAAATATCATAAAGCAAATAAGCGGAACAGATAGATAATTAACAGTCTGAAGTATTTTATCAATTAATTGTTGAACCTTTAAATTGTCTCTATTTGTAACGGCTTCAGTTATATGTGGAATAATTACCAAACAAAACCCCGTCATAATAATGGTAGGAATAGAGGATAATTTTGAAGCTTGATAGTTAATAATTCCCTGATAAATAGTTATTAATGTTCCATCAGTTCCATATAATTCCAGCCCATCTGCAAATACAAGCAGAACAAACATTCCACTACTTGAAAACATCAATGAACTCAATAAATAAGGTACAGCTGTTTTAACTAATTCCTTAAAAATTTCCGTTTTACCAATTGTGCTATCCTTAGCAAGTGCATTTGAAGATATGGATTTATTATGATAAATAAAATATATTATTGTTCCTATAGCGCTAACACTTGTGGACAGCACTCCCATATACGCAGCCCATATTCGATCCATATCGAAAACATAAACGCAAAGACTGCTGGCAGCCAGTAAAAATGTAATTCTAATTGTCTGCTCTAAAACCTGGGTAAAGGCGTAAACCTTCATTTCCTTTAAGCCTTGATATACTCCACGATAATAACTCAAATATGGAACAAATACTAAAGCAAAAGCAAGAATGATTAATACAATTTGAGTATAATGCAAATAAGAACTTGATTGTAATTCCGAAGGTATTATTTGAATTGCCAATATTTTTGAAAAAGCAATCATAATAAAGCAGCAAACTACACCAAGAACTAATAGGATTGCTTTTGATACCTTTTTGACTAGTTCAACTGTTGAATAATCGTTTTTAGTAGCATATTTGGCAACCAAGGTCGCAATAGCATAAGGAAAACCGCTTAAACAAACCTGAAGCAAAGCATCATAAACTGTGTAAGCATACGAATAAAAAACTGTTGCATCTTGGGCGATTTCATTAAATGGGATAACATATAATAAACTTAGCGCTTTGGTTATAAAAATGCCCGCACTTCCTGTTAAAGCTCCCGCTATTAAGGATTGCTTTACTCTTCTTTTATCTTCCATTACTTACTACTCCTCTGGGGAATCTTTATATGCTGCATATAAATTAATATACTCTCTTACATAATTAATTTCAGATGAATCTTTCCATTCAATCATTACCGAAATTCTAAGTGATGAAGAACTAGAAAGAAGTGACAAGTCTAAACCGGGCACGAAATTCTTTTCATTATCTACTTGATTTGGAATCATATTATAATGGCTATCATCTAATATGCCAATTGAAGGCATCATATTCTCTTTATCAATGGCAATAGTCAAATCATTTACAACAGCAAGTGCCTTAATATCATACATAGCTACTCTTGGATTATCAATAATAACATCATAACGATACTGTTGCTCATCTAGTTTATTAACTACTAAAGCAATATCATAACATTGAGATGATGACATCTCAATGTCAGAATCAAGAATTGACTGATAATATGACAGATAAGAATTATATTTTTCCTGTTCAGGCTGATGTGTATTATTTTGGCAACCTGTTATTAGTAATAATAAAGATAGATATAACAAAATCTTCTTCACCTTTTACCTCCTGATAATTAGATATTAAAGATTGAATAATTCTTTTTCCCTTTTCTAATGACAATTGTTTTGCCATCCAATGTATCCTGTAAAGTTAAAACCTTATCAATTTGTTGACATTTAGTACCATTTATTGAAATAGAGCCACTAGTAATAAACTCTCTGGCTTCTCTTTTACTTGAACAAACTTTACCCTGTAGTAAAGCATCTATTAAACTAGTATTCTCACTCACAGTAGTCTTCTCAGCATCTTTAAATGCCTGACTGATTTCATCTGCTGTTAAGTCTGCAATATTTCCCTTAAACAAAGCATCAGTAATTCTTAAAGCACTTTGTAAACCCTCTTTACCATGAACTATCTCAGTTAATTCCATAGCAAGTGCTTTTTGAGCCTCTCTTAAATGAGGTTGAGTTTCACTTTGATAAATCAGTTGTTGAATTTCATCAACTGACTTCATTGATAAACGCTTTAACATGTTGGCAATATCACTATCTGCTACATTCACAAAGAATTGATAGAATTCATAAGGCGAACTCTTTTTAGGATCAAGCCAAACATTCTTTCCCTCTGATTTGCCAAATTTTGTTCCATCGGATTTTGTGATTAATGGAGATGTAACACCGTATACTTTAGCATTTTCGCCTTCTAGTTTTCTTACTAATTCAACACCACAAGTAAGATTACCCCATTGATCAGATCCTCCAATTTGCAATTGGCAATTATATGTTCTATACAAATGCAAAAAATCCATTGCCTGTAAAATCATATATGAAAATTCAGTATAGGAAATACCTCTTTCCAATCTGCTAGCAACTGTATCTTTAGCTATCATATAACTAACATTGAAGCATTTGCCATAATCACGCAAAAAATCAATAACACTTAATTGGCTTATCCAATCATAATTATTTGCCAAAATAGCTTTATTATCACCTTCAAAATCCACGAAATGAGATAGCTGTTGCTTTAAACACTCGGCATTATGTTTAACATCCTCAAGTGATAGTAGTTTTCTTTCACTAGTCATTCTAGGATCTCCAATCATTCCAGTAGCACCTCCTACAAGAACAATGGGACGATGACCTGCTTTTTGATATCTTCTTAATAATATTACCTGTTGTAAATGACCAATATGACAAGAGTCAGCAGTAGGGTCAAAACCACAATAACAAGTAATAGGACTCTTTAATCTTTCTCTCAAACTTTCTTCATCTGTAACGTCTTTTATTAATCCACGCCATTTTAATTCATCAAAAAAATCCATATAGCACCTCACACTCTAGAATATTTTAACATAATGTTAAAATATAGTACATTGTAAAATTAACCCTATACCAATTTAATACCATCTATCATATATCCCAGAAAAAAAGACTGCAACGATATGCAGTCCTTTAAGGTTTTAGAGTTTAGTGGAATCTTTACCACGATATGGGCATGATAATGGATACTCTTTCTTTAACATCTGTTCACCAGATAGCATTTTAGTCATTACACGCATTGCTAATGCACCTAAATCATATGCCGGATTATCAAATGAAGAAATAGTAGGCCTTACCATTTCATTATAACGAGAATCAATAACGCATATTAAATCTGTGTCTTCAGGTATCCTTATACCATTTTTGCTGCAGGCATTTAAAACAGCGGTTGCTTGAGAATCTCTTAATGTTATTACTACTTTATGCTGATGCGAAGTGAAATATTCATTGAGATAGCCATAGGAATTCTTATAATAATCAGGAATTCTTATTAGTCCATCAAATTGCTTATTCTCTTTGCTGAAAGCTTCATTAATTCCCTCAAGAACATAATTCATCATTAATTCGTTCTTTTTATCCTCTACAAATACTATATCACTAATACCACGATTCAAGTACTTGGTAATTAAATCGCTAACCTCTCTTTTGTAGCTGACAAAGACATTACATGAATTTATAGAGCTAATATCATGGCCAATATATACTAAAGGCACTTGATAAGTTTTTAGTGTTGAAATCTGTTTTTCAGTCAATACATCATTATATACAATTACACCATCAGCTCTTGATTTAACAATATTATCAATAATCTCGTCCATTTCATTGATACTGCTACTTGATGTATGAAGCATAATATTATACTTATATATCTTAGCAACATCCAATAGTCCATTAATTATTTTACCCATGTATAGAAAACTAGAATCAGGTATAACTAAAGCAATTACTGTTGTCTTTTTTAATGCTAAACCCTGAGCAACAGCATTAGGTCTATATCCTAATCGTACAATAGCGTCCTCTACCTTTTTCTTTGTTTCTTCCTTTACCAATGATGAATCGTTAATGACGCGGGAAACAGTCGCAAGTGAAACTCCTGCTTCGTGAGCAACAGAATAAATTGTAACTTTTTTCTTTTCATCATTAAACGTATTCATATTTTATAAACTATTCTTCCTTATTATCCTTATCTTCATCCTTTTTTAAAGAATTCTTAATTGAATCAACAACAGTATCCAAAGTAGATTCAACAACATCTTTTGCTGAAACAACAGCTTTTCTAACGTTTGGATCATGTATGAATTGCTGATATTTTTCACCAGCTAATTGATATGCATCCTTAGCTTTATCAACAACAGTAGTAACTACTTTATTAACATCTTCATTTTCCATTGCTTTGTTATATGTATCTGTTGCTGTCTTTACAACAGTTTGTGACACATTATCATAAGTTTGTTTTGCTTTTGACAAGTATTCAACTGTCTTTGGATCATTTTTAATTTCATTGAATTTAACTGATGCCTTATCTGTTAATTCAGAAACGTTGCTTACAAAGTCATTTACATATTTTGTAATTGTCTCTTTATCAATATCTACTTGCTTCAATTGTTCAACTAATGAATCCACACTGTTTTTAATACCTACAGATACATCTTCTACTGCAGACTTTAAGCTCTCAACTGTTTTTGTAAATGCATCATCATTAACAGTTTCTTCAGTTTCAACTTTTTCTTCTTGTTGATTTAAGTCTTTATTTTCTTCCATTTTTATTTTTCTTCCTTTCCTTCCGTTTCAATTACGGAATTATTATTCTTGGTTTTATTATCAAGTTTTTCTAACATTGATAAAACCATACTTTTAAACTGCTGATATTCTTTCGACCATTTGTCAATTGCCTTAAGTACGATTCTTTCGCAAGCTGCTCTAACTGCTTCTACAGTCATTGACACATTATTCACTGTTTTTACGGTAGTATTTAGTTCTTTAACATAACCATTTACTACTGATAATGTATCATTAAGACTTGAAATAGTAGAAGTTGCAGAATCAACTGTAACCTTAACACTGTCAACAGTCTGGTCCAATTTGGAAATAGTCTTTATCAGTTTGATTAGCAAAATTATCAAACAAATAAGCGCCACTACACCAAATACAGGCAATAAGGCTTTAAAAATATTACTAACTAATTCTAAAGCTTCCATCTAAATTCACCTCACTTTAAATATATCATATTTTGAAAATGTTTTCAAACATTATAATAGCCCTTACATAATTAATTGATTACAAGAAAAAAAGCATACTACACTGGCGATGTGAAAATTTGATAGAGCTGTTTGACAACGTGAAATCTAAAGCTATAACCATTTTATTGGCACTTATAGACATAACTAATTGACAATACATTCTAGTTATAAGCTATCGAGTTTATTGTTGAAAACTCACACACATAGTTCACCATGTTATTAGTTATTAAAAATCTAGGTCATAGATACTTTTTTTCAGTTTTCTTTCATATGATAGAATAGATGCAAAAATAGCCACAGCATGTAAACTACTGTGGCTATTGCTATGTTAACTCAATGTCTTTTTCTAAAGCTAATTTTAAAAGACTTGTCTTGCTCCGTATTTACGAATCTTTAGAATATGACAACTATTTTTTCCAAATACTTTTTCTATCTCTTGTTTGTAGTGACCAACAAATTCATTTTTTACAAATGCTTGTATTGTTCCGCCAAATCCACCACCATGAACCTTGCATACACCATTGTCCTTTAATATCATTTCAGATACCATAAGCGCGATTGATAATGATTGATTTGTAATGTCATTTTCAGAATAAATATTTTGAAGATATTTAAAACTTGAATCTCCAGATTCTTTAACTGTTTTTATGAATAGTTCAATATCGTTATTCTTTAGAGCATTTGCTTCAATCTCAGCTCTTTCATTCTCATTTAAAATATGGAGAGATCTAATAATTGCTCTATCACTGATATGCTCCCTAAGCTTTGGTATATTATCCAGAACATCCTTTTTAGTAATCTCGCTAATATATTGCTTGTCAAAATAACTTGATACGTCCTTTAAATCATCAATAATACCGTTAAATTCATCCATAAGTTTTGAATGAGACCCTTTACAGTCAACAATGCATAAACTATAACCTGAACTGTCAAAGTCATAATCTATTCTCTCGACCTTTGGATTTTTCTCATTTGAAAAGTCAAAACTCACCAAATTTCCAATCGAACAGCTTAATTGATCCATCAGCCCTGACGCTTTACCAAAGTAGACGTTTTCAGCATAACGACAATATTTAGCTACATCTACAGCACTAATCTCCATGCGATTATAAAGACCATTAACTATGGTTGCTATCATGACTTCAAAAGCAGCTGAGGAACTTAGTCCAGATCCTATGATAATATCACTGGTAAGATAACCGTTAAAGCCTCCCAAACGATAGAAATCATTTGACATGGCCTTTAATACGCCTTTTACCAAGCCTTTTGAATTATGATAATCTCTTTGATCATAATCTAATTGATTGATATTTATTAATGGCATTTTTCTGTCGTTTGAATTTATTTTTATTAAGCCATTTCTTGTTGGGGCACAAACCGCAATAACATCTAAATTTATAGCGGAAGCCAAACCTTTTCCAGCCTGATGGTCAGAATGGTTGCCTGATATTTCAGTTCTACCCGAAACCGAAAAGATCGAAATGTTATCAACCGCAAAAGTAGCTTCATATTTCTCTATTGCTCGAATATAGCGTTGCTTTTGATATGACAAATGTTTTTCATCATTATACAAATCAATCAAAATGTCATCATATCTGCCTTCAGCAATCCTCTGTTTTAACAGATCAGACTTCATCTTTATACACCAACATCGCCTTCTATAGCTCTAGGGTAATCTATTGATTCAATAATATTTATAGTTCCATCATTATAATATTTAACTGAATAAACCTCTCCTTGCTGAATAAAGACAGCAATACTTGGATTAACGCTTGCTTTCAATTGATATATTTCATTTTCTAATGAAACAATAAAATAGTATGTATTTCCATCAATAACTGCCTGCTTGATATTACTGATGTAAATGTCTTTAGTAGACAATTTATCACTATGGATTGAATCCATGCCCATCATCTTTATATAAGTATTAGCAGCCTCTTTCACTCCTAATGAAGCATCAGAAACCGATACTTTTTGATAATCAACAACATCAACAAAGGCATACATTTTTACCAACCCGGCATCATCTTTTAATGATAACAAATATGTTGGCCTTCCATTTAAATTAATCAATAATGGGAAAGTAGAAATATAGTTCTTTTCCTGTACTTTACCAATAGCTGAATTCATTGCGCTATACTCTTCTGCACCAGCTACGCCATAATAATTTGCCTGATGAGTTCTCAAGTTAACTAGTACAAATCCAATGTTACTTTCATCATTTGCGATAGAAGTGATTCCTGTATACATATATACATCATCATCTTTTACAAGATAAGTATAGCCATCAGTAGTTTGAACAACATCTTTTTGGGCAAACTTGCTGTTAATAAAGCCATTGCGA
The DNA here is from genome assembly GCA_016302195.1 of Erysipelotrichaceae bacterium. Lineage (GTDB taxonomy): Bacteria > Bacillota_I > Bacilli_A > Erysipelotrichales > Erysipelotrichaceae > UBA1783. Next base: position 18,881 of record JAEDOA010000009.1, read on the forward strand.
TATAAACCCCAACAATCTATTTCATTAATAACCAAGTCTGCATCAAAAACATTATCAATCCAGGTTGGCACCTCGCTTACTGAATACTTATTTGTAGTTCCATCTATCGCATTAACTGTGATTACACCACTAACAACTGTTTTCATATTTACCCAGGTAAACTGCTGTGTCTGAATAACCCAATATGGATTTCCTTGCTCGTCTATTTCAAAAGACCAATTTCCAATAATATCAAATGGATAATGGAATCTAACATGACGATATAAATCCTTTGAAAAATATGCAGATGGTAAATATTTTAATCCTTCATCAGTTTCAACAAGTTTAGCACTTCCAGTGGTACAATCTACAACAACATAACCGGCTGTACCTGATAAATTGGCAAAATATTTAAAGATGCCATTATGCTCAAGAGGGGTCACTCTGACAATATTGTTATTGTAATTGATTAATGAGTACTCATCACTAACCGTAAACTGAGATACTAAAGAAGCAATTTGGCCTACTACTCTATCTCCAACTTTTTGAGAAGATGCTTTATCAAGCAGAGGAAGATTATCAAAATCTACCTCCTCTATGTCATCTTCAAAAGAAGAATTGACGATTTCAATTCTCTTGCTGTATTTATCAGCATTGAACACTGGAGAGAAAACAACACAACCAATAACATAAATTGCGACCATGATAATTAGAATTGCTGTTGGATAAAAAGCTCTTCCCTGTTTTAAACCACCTTTAAATGATTTTAATTGAACAATGATATATAAAGGTGCGAAAACTGCTGGAATAAAGAAAACCCAAAATTCAATACTTGTTGGATTGATTGGTGGAAGAATAATATAGTAAGCTATCCCAACAATAACAATCCAAAATACTAATAATACTTTTAATAATTTGCTTTTCATTATCTTTTGTCCTTTTCAACTAGATTTTTCCTAAAAGTTTAAACATATTCTTTTTGTATACTTCTACTCCTGGCTGGTTAAATGGATTGCTATCAAGCAGCAAGACACTCATTGCACAGCTGACAAAGAAGAAGTAAATCATATATCCATAGTTTTCTTCATCAACCTGATCTAAATGAAGCACAATATTAGGATTTCCACCAACCTGGTAGTGAGCAGTTAATGTTCCTTCAAATGCCATTTTGTTAACCCAATCAATGCTCTTTCCGGCTAAATAATTCATATTATCCTGATTTAATGAATCATTTGGGAAAACTAAATCGTACTTAGGTTTATCAACAACTAAAACTGTTTCAAAGAAACACTTTGTTCCTTCTTGGATAAACTGCCCCATTGAATGCAAGTCAGTAGTAAATGTTGCAGATGCAGGTAAAATTCCTTTACCGTCTTTACCTTCTGATTCGCCAAATAGTTGTTTCCACCATTCGCCGACCATTGTCATATATGGCTCATATGTGATTAAAAACTCTACATCTTTTCCCTGTTTTTGTAAAATATGACGAATAACTGCATATTGATAAGATATATTGCTATTTAAATCAGGATTACTTAAATCCTCTTTTGCTTTTTGACAGCCTTTTAAAACAGCTTTAACATCTAATCCACTAGCAGCAATAGGCAATAAACCAACGGCTGTAAATACAGAGAAACGGCCTCCAATATCATCAGGAATAACGAAACAACGGTAACCATTTTCAGTTGCCAATTGCTTTAATGTTCCTCTTGATTTATCAGTTGTGGCAATAATTCTTTTTTTACATTCCTGCTTGCCATAAGTATCCTCTAGATAATTCTTAAATAATCTAAAAGCAATAGCAGTTTCAGTCGTTGTTCCTGATTTTGAAATAACATTTAAGTATACGCTCTTTCCTTCAATGTGTTTTAAGGTTTGATATAAATGAGAACTTGAAACAGTATTTCCAGTATAAATAATCTCTAATGAATCATCAGGATATAATCCTTTTAACATCTCTATTGCGCTTCTAGCTCCTAAATATGATCCACCAATTCCGCACACCAATAAAACATCAGCATTCTCTCTTATTTCTTTTGCAACTTCTACTATTCTATCCAGTTCTTCCTTATCGTAATTTACTGGCCAATCATACCAACCCAAGTAATCATTTCCTTTACAAGTTTTATCAACTATTGATTGGTGTAATTGATTTACTTTTTCTTGGTAATCGAAAATATTCTCTTTTAAATCAACATGGCTATAATCTAATTTAATCATTTTTTTCTCCTTTTTTTACTTTTAAAGATATCCATACTGGCAATTGATTGGCAAGTGAGGAAAATCCTATACTTGTATTATCGCAAATATTCTTCTTTGTAGGAATAGCATATTTCCGATTTTTTTGAATGGCCTTTAGTGAAAGACGATACTTACCTGTAGCATCTATATCAATTATTTTGACAACAATTTTTTCTCCTTTTCTAAAGAAGCAATTCACATCGTTAACAAAGTAGTCGCTGATCTCGGAAATATGTATAAGTCCATCCTGACCATTATCTAGTCTAACAAAGGCTCCATATGACTTTATTCCGGTAATAACTCCTTGAACCACTTGTCCAATCCGATATCTATTTTCCATATATTTTATTATAACAAGTTTGAGTTTTTATTGCTAATAGAATATAATATTTGCGAGGTAATATATGTCAAAAACTTTTATTGCGATTAGTGCAGTCAGTGCATGTTTAGCAGCTCAGATTTTAAAACCAATATGGTATTATAGTTTGCATAAAAAATGGAAGTTTTCATTAATAGGAGCAAGCGGAGGAATGCCCTCTTCCCACTCTTCTTTAGTTACAGCACTTACTTTAGCAGTCGGACTAACTGAAGGTTTTGATTCGACGCTATTTTACATTTCATTATGTTTTAGCTGTATTATTTGTTTTGATGCTGCTAATGTTAGATATTACGCCGGTCAAAATATTTCCCTGACCAAAAAATTAATTGATGATTTAAAAGAGCTACACGATCTTGACTTGCCCTTTGAAGATCCTATCTATCAAAAAAAGATGAAGGCCGTACTCGGTCATACCTATTTTGAGGTACTAGGGGGTATCATACTTGGTGTACTGGTTGTATTTGTTTGCTATATCATTATGAAAGGAGCATATTAATGGAAATTGAAGAAAGAATTAAGACCATTATCGATCATATTCGTCCTTATATTAATGGAGATGGTGGAGATATCGAATTTGTTTCTTACCAGGATGGAATTGTCACAATTAGAATGTTAGGAGCCTGTGTTGGCTGCTCTATGATTGATACAACTGTAAATGAAGGAATTAAGGGTTGGATAATGGATGAAATTGAGGAAGTAAAAGATGTTGTATTGCAGCAGGACTATCCCGATTTTGACATGTCTTTTGATCAATACTATTAGAGGTGCCATCCTCTTTTTTTATTATATTTGACTACTATATGAAAATATATTATAATTTAGCAGTTAAGATATTGGAGTGCTAATTATGTTTGGTTATTTAACAGCAAATCTAGAAATATTGTCAGAACAGCAAAAGAAAAAATATAAAGCTTATTATTGCGGTCTATGCCAGTCTCTTTGCGATAATTTCTCAAGTATTGCCAGAAACACCCTAACCTATGATTTGACTTTTGCGACTATTTTATTAAATAGTATTAATCATCCCGAAAACAATAAGTCAATATACAAAAACTGCCCGCTTCATCCTTTTAAAAAGCAAATGATGATAATCGGCGACTATAACTTATACTTCAGTTACATGAACATGTACTTAACATTCTACAATTTAATTGATGACATTAATGATGATAATTCCTTAATAGCTAAAGTGAATCTAAGCGTATTAAAAAAACACATTAATAAAATTGAACAAGTTTATCCAGATGTAACTACTAAAATCAAGCAGCAATTACAATTAATTTCTCAAGCCGAAAAAGAAAATAACACAAACCCCGATGTTTGCAGTAATTATTTTGGCATAATACTATCTGAGATAATATCCTATCCAAGTTTAGTATCACAAGATATTTTAAAAGACTTTGGCTTTCACTTAGGGAAATTTATCTATTTAATGGATGCAGTAGTTGATTTAAAAAAGGATATTAAAAAACAAAAATATAACCCGCTTGTTTTTTATCCAGATGTCGATTTTCACAAAATGCTGATGGCAATAATGGAAAATGTAGATTTCTATTATCAAAAACTGGATATAAAAGAAGACAAAGATATTATAGATAACATTATTTACTCGGGAATCTGGAGTAAGTATCAACTATCCAAGAAGAAAGGAAAGCAAAAATGAGAGATCCATATGAAGTATTAAATGTAAGCAAAAATGCTAGCGATGAAGAGATCACAAAAGCCTATCGTCAATTAGCCAAAAAATATCACCCTGATTTAAATCCCAATAATCCTGAAGCAGCTGAAAAAATGAAAGAGATAAATAGCGCTTATGATATGATTAAAAGCGGAAAGGCCAATCAGTATCAATCTTATAATAATTCTTCATCAAGTTCTAATAGCAGTTACGACTCCTTCTATCGTAATGGTTCATTTTCATTTTACGATTTTTCTGGATTTTACCAAAGACAAAATAATACTTCATACGATGATTACGATATTGCTGAAAGATATATTCAAAATGGGCAATACAACAGCGCTATCAACTTATTAAACAGCATACAGGTAAAAAATGCTAGATGGTACTATTTGAGCGCAGTTGCTAACTACAATATTGGTAATAGAAAAATCTCTTTAGAGCATATTGAGAAAGCCTGTCAATTTGAACCTGACAATCAAACATATCAGCAAACTTACCAAGCCATTAAAAGCAATAGAAGAACCTATCGCGATAGATACAGCCAATATAGCCAACCATTTTCAACCCAAAAAATATGCTTATCATACATCTTTTTAAATTTATTATGCTATCTTTGCGGTGGAAATATGTGCTATTTCTTACCATGCATATGTATATAACACTTAAGGAGGGTTTTTATGAAAAACTTTTTATACAGAATTCAAAACAAAATGAGAACCTTTATGATTGGTAGATATGGAGTTGACCAGTTATATATTTTTAACACTTATTTTTTAATGGTACTTCTTATCCTCAATCTATTTATTAGAAACAGGCTATACAATGTTGTCGTTTTAGCCTTTATCATTTTTAATATCTATAGACCTTTCTCCAAAAATCATAGTGCAAGATATAAGGAAAATCAGATTTTCTTAAACTTAAAAGGCAAAGTAATTTCATATTTTAGATTACAAAAAAAGAAATTTGTGGAAAGAAAAAACTACAGTTATAAAAAATGCCCTAGCTGCAAAAAAACATTAAGACTTAAAAAGGTTAAAGGAAAACATACCGTAGTATGTCCTAATTGTAAAAATGAATTTGATGTAAGAATTTAAAATACTTACATCATTTTTTATAACTATCTTCAATCAGATGGGCAACCTTATATATATCACCACAACCCATTGTTATTACCAAATCACCTTTATGATAATTAGTAATGATATAATCCTTGATATCATTAAAATCTTCTATTACTACACATGGTTTGCTTATCAGCTTTTGCAAATCCTTCGAGTAAATGTTATAAGTATTTACTTCTCTTGAACCCATTATTTCACTTAGAATAACTTCATCAGCTATATCAAGTACTCTAGCAAAATCATTTAATAACATTGAAGTTCTAGAATAGGTAAATGGCTGAAAAACACATAC
>JAEDOA010000092.1 GCA_016302195.1 Erysipelotrichaceae bacterium
CAATAACAATACTCATGATTAAGAACCAAGTAGTTCCTTCATCGAAATACCACCAGCCAAGAGGATTTCCTAATAATTTGTCTGACCATCCTAAGAAGAATTCAACACCGAAGCTATCCCAAGGAATAAATCCAACAATCATAACTACAAATGTTAATGCAAATAATACCAATACAGTTTTTTGCTTACCAGTTAATACCGCGTTTTTATCAACTTCTTTGTCAACGAATTCAGTCTTCATTACTTCTTGTTCCTGTAATGATAGAATTGTTGAGCCTTTATCTGCTTTAACTTTTTTTGCGTAATTCAATACAAAGAATAAAGCAACAGCATAAGAAGTTAACCATAAAGCAACACCAATTAAATCGATAATAGCAGCATTAGTAGCAATACCTACTTCATTTAATGCTGAAATAGCAGCACCTGTACAGAATGGGTTAATAGTTGAACCTAAAACACCGACACCTGCACCTAATGCAATAGTTGCCGCACCAACCATTGTATCAAATCCAGCAGCAACCATTGTTGAAGCCATCAATAGATAGAATGGAACGGTTTCTTCACACATACCATATGTTGTACCACCAATTGAGAATACAAACATGATAACAGCAATCATGATTTCTTCTTTTCCGTGTAATTTTCTAACAAGAGTAGCAATACCATTATCTAATGCTCCAGTTAGTTTAACGATTTCCAAGAAACCACCCAAAACAATAACGAATGCACAAACATCTTTTGCATCATAGAATCCAAATGCTGGTGCCAATAAAATGTTTGGCAAAGTAGCATTAGTTACATCTGGAATAACCCAAGATAATACAGCTAATGCTAAGATGATGATCAATAAGATCGTAAATGAAGATAGCATCTTCCTTTCTTTTTTCATATTAATTACCTTTCCTAATTATATAAATTATTTATAAAGTGAAAGATAAGATCCAAGATCCTCAACTTGGATCCTATCATTTTCCTTACTTATGAATAATAGTTCCCGTCTTTCCTTGAAGTGCTTCTTTAGCTTTTTCTAATGAAGTAATCAAGGCCTGACTGTTTTCGCAATTATTAACATATTCCAAACAAGCTTGTACTTTTGGAAGCATACTTCCAGCAGCAAAGTGTCCCTCTTGAATATATTGCTTTGCCTGTTCTACAGACATTTCTGACAATTCTTGTTGATTAGGTTTGTTGAAATTAATGCATACCTTTTCAACAGCTGTTAATATTACCAGCATATCTGCCTTTAAATCTAATGCCAATTTACTTGATGCTCTGTCCTTGTCAATAACAGCAGCCACACCACTATACCAGTTGTCATCTTTTACTACTGGAATTCCTCCGCCTCCAACAGTGATAACAACAGTATTGTTATTTACAAGCTTTTCAACTGTACTTAGTTCAACAATTTCAACTGGAATAGGAGAAGGAACAACTCTTCTATATCCTCTTCCTGCATCTTCTACAAAAGTATAGCCCTTTTCAGCTGCGATTGCTTCTGCCTGCTGCTTATTGTAGAAAGAACCTATTGGTTTTGTTGGTTTATCAAAAGCTGGATCATTTTTATCAACCACTACTTGAGTAACTACAGTTACACAATCTTTTTTGATACCTCTGTTATTCAATTCTCTCTGAATAGATTGTTGTAGATGGTAGCCAATATATCCTTGAGTCATAGCTCCGCATTCTGGAAAAGGCATTGATGGAGTTTTTCCACCATTATTTGCCGAATATTCAAATGCTAAATTAACCATTCCAACTTGAGGCCCATTACCATGACCAACAACTACGTCATAGCCTTCCTCTACTAAATCAACAATTGTCGAAGCAGTTTTTTTAACCAATTCTAATTGTTGTTCAGGTGTATTTCCTAAAGCATTTCCGCCTAAAGCAATTACTAAGCGCTTTGCCATGTTATTTACCTTCTACTTTAATGTTGCATACATTACTGCTTTAATTGTATGCATTCTATTTTCTGCTTCATCAAATACTTTTGACTGTTTTGATTCAAATACTTCGTCAGCAACTTCCATTTCTGTAACACCAAATTTCTTGGCAATATCTGCACCAATAGTAGTATTTGTATCATGGAATGATGGTAAGCAATGTAAGAAGATAGCATTTTCATTAGCATTTGCCATTACTTCTTTAGTAACACGATATGGTTCTAATAAGCTGATTCTCTTTTCCCAAATATCGTCTGGTTCACCCATTGAAACCCAGATATCAGTATAGATAACATCTGCATTAGCAGTACCTTCTTTAACATCTTCTGTTAAAGTAATTGTGCAGCCGTTTTCTTTAGCAATTTCTCTGCATTGTTCAACAAGCTCTGCTTTAGGCATTTGTTCCTTTGGTCCACATGCCACAAAGTTCATTCCCATCTTAGCGCAAATAACCATTAATGAGTTGCCAACGTTATTTCCAGCATCACCCATAAATACGACTTTCAATCCTTTTAAGTGACCAAAGTTTTCTTCAATTGTTAGTGCATCAGCTAACATTTGAGTTGGATGGAAATCTGTTGTTAAGCCATTCCAAACTGGTACTCCTGCATTATTCGCAATTTCTTCAACAATTGATTGTGCGAAACCACGATATTCAATACCATCATACATTCTACCTAATACTCTTGCTGTATCTTCGATAGATTCCTTCTTACCCATTTGGCTTGAACCTGGATCAAGATAAGTAACACCCATTCCTAAATCTCTTCCTGCAACTTCAAATGAGCAACGTGTTCTTGTAGAAGTCTTTTCAAATAATAATACAATGTTTCTTCCTTCTAAATAACGATGTGGAGTGCGAGTCAATTTTAATCTTTTGAACTCTTTTGACAAGTCTAATAAATAGCGGATTTCATCACTTGTGAAATCTAATAGTTTTAAAAAGTTTCTTCCCTGTAAATTTTTTGGCATATTTTTTTCCTTCCTAATATATTGTGAAACTAAATCAGTACTAATCTTCTCTAATTAATGGCATGCTCATACATCTTGGGCCGCCTCTTCCTCTTGATAATTCGCAGCTTGGCATTTCTAATACCTTTAATCCATGCTGTCTTAATACCTCATTAGTTACATCGTTTCTTTCATATACAACAATTACACCTGGAGCAATACATAATGTATTTGAACCATCATTCCACTGTTCCCTTGCTGCAGCAATCATATCACCGCCACCACATGGGATTAATTCGACGTGGTCTAAGTTTAATGCTTTTTCTAGTACATGCTGTAATGTATCATTAATCTCTTCAATTTCAACCTGTCCATCTTTGCCTGGTGTTAACTTGAATACTTGAAGGGTTCCTAAAATTGCTGGATGATATGTAAACTTATCATAGTCAATTTGAGTAAATACAGTATCTAAATGCATAAATGCTCTTGATTTAGGAATATGGAAAGCGTAAATTGTTCTAATTAATGAGTTTTCATCCGCAAATATTCTCTTTGCTGTTCTTTCAATAGCATCTGGATTTGTTCTTTGAGATATACCGATTGCTAATGTGCTTTCATTTAGATTCAATACGTCTCCACCTTCGATGTGATCGACATCATTACGGCTGTAATACAATGGAACATCTTTGAAATCTGGATGATATTTAAATACATATTCATCATATATTGTTTCTCTGCTTCTTGTTTTTGAGTACATTTTGTGTAACAAAACGCCATTTCCTACAGAAGCAAATGGATCTCTTTGGAAATATAGGTTTGGAAGTGGATCAAGCAACATTACTTCATCGTAATTTTCAACTCTATCAATTAATGTTGTAGCTTCTTCTTTTGGTAATTCGGATAAACGCATACCTTCCATTGTTTTTAAAACTAATTCCAAGTTGCTAGGATAATTTTCATTTAAATATTCAATTATTAGCTTAGTATACTTATCTCCTGTAATATTGGCTTCTTTTAAGAATTGCCTCAAGAATTGTTCTCTTACCTCTGGATACAAATCAAATACCTCTGCAACTAAATTTTCTAAGTAAACAACCTCAACGCCATTATCTCTTAAAATCTTCGCAAATGCATCATGCTCTTGCTGAGCAATCTTTAAAAATGGAATGTCATCAAATAATAACTCTTCTAATGTATCTGGAGTTAAATTCAATAATTCATTTCCAGGCCTGTGCAACAAAACCTTTTTCAATGGTTTAATTTCACTCGTAACATGAATTCCTTTCATATATCTTACCTCTTTCTTTGTATCTATATTGTAAACGATTTCATTTTTCAAAAATGGACATTTGGAGCTGTTTTTTTTGTAAAAATCAACATTTTTTTATTATAAAAAACCATATAAGCCATTATTTCACAAACTTTATATAAAAAAAAGAGGATTACATTTTCGAAAACCCCCAGCATGTTTTAAGCAAAAAAAATGGCGCGCCCTGCAGAAATCGAATCCGCAACCTTCTGATCCGTAGTCAGACACTCTATCCAGTTGAGCTAAGGGCGCATGTACACAAAATGTGCATGTATATAATATCACATTATTTGTTTTTTTCAAGTACAAATTATTTATGTTTATGATAAAATAGATTCTGTATGTTAGGGAGGATTTTTTTATGAATGAAATTGAAACAAAGTTGCATCAAAGTATTAAAGAAGTAGTTAATGAAAGTTTCAATTACAATCCTGAAGATGGATTAGTAATGATTGAAACACCAAAAGACAATTCCAATGGGGATTACTCAACTAATATTGCGATGCGATTAACAAAAATTCTCCATCAAAACCCTCAAATTATTGCTAAGACAATTGTAGAAGGTCTTACTAAGAAATTAGATGACGTGGACAAAATTGAAATTGCTGGTCCAGGCTTCATTAATTTCTGGATTAAAAAAACAGCACTTGCTGATATCATTAACACAGCCATATCTTTAAATGAAGATTTTGGAAAAAACGATAGTGGAAATGGTTTAAAAATTTTAGTTGAATACGTTTCAGCTAATCCAACAGGACCTCTACACTGTGGTCATGCTAGGGGAGCTGCATGGGGAGACGTTATCTGCAGACTTTTAAAGAAGTCAGGTTATGATGTATTAAGAGAGTATTATATCAATGATGCTGGTCATCAGATTGATATGCTTGGCGAATCTATTTACCAAAGATACCTTGAATCTTATGGTTTGGAATTTCACTTACCTGATGATGGCTACCATGGTCAGGATGTAAAAGAAATCATGGAAGAAATCAAAAAGGATGTAGGGGATAAATATCTTCATACCACCAAAGAAGAAGCAGTTAAATTCTTTAGATGGGAAGGAAGAACAAGAGAATTAGAAAGAATTAAAAAGGACTTGAAATACTACCGTTGCGAATTCGATTCTTGGGTATCAGAACAGTGGATTGTTGATGAAAATAGAGTAGAGAAGTCATTGGAAAAAATGATAGAAATGGGCTTAACCTACCAACAGGATGGAGCATTATGGTTTAAGTCAACTGAATATGGCGATGATAAAGATAGAGTATTAAAGAAATCTGACGGTTACTATACTTATTTAACCCCTGATATCGCTAATCATATGTACAAATATGAAAGAGGCTATGAAAAACTTGTTAATCTATGGGGTGCAGACCATCATGGATACATCGCAAGAATGAAAGCTGCTATTCAAGCTTTGGGTCATCAAAAGGATTCACTAGAAGTTGATTTGATTCAAATGGTACGTCTAGTTGAAAACGGCCAGGAAGTTAAGATGAGTAAACGTACAGGCAACGCTATCACAATTAGAGAATTAGTTGATGATATTGGCTGTGATGCAGCAAGATACTTCTTCATTTCCAAAGCAGTTGATACCCATATGGATTTAGATTTAGGATTAGCAAGATCACAATCAACAGATAACCCTGTATTCTATGCCCAGTACGCATATGCACGTATCTGCAAGTTGTTAAAGCAAGCCCCTGAATTAACTGTATTAGATCATTATGATTTATTAACTGATCAGAAAGAAGTAGAGTTATTAAAATTGATGGGATCATTCACTAAAGTAGTTGCAGATGCCGCAGCAACAAGAGCTCCAAATAAGATGTGCAATTACATTCAAAAGCTTTCTCAAGCAGTACATGCTTATTATGGTTCTGATTGCAAGGTTAATGATCCAAATAATGCTGAATTAACTTCTCAAAGAGTAGCACTACTATCTGCTGTTAAGGTTACCTTACATAACGCTTTGGATTTAATTGGTGTTGATGCTTTAGAAACAATGTAAT
>JAEDOA010000093.1 GCA_016302195.1 Erysipelotrichaceae bacterium
TGATCTGTTTTAGGCATTACAGGAATATGCATGTTTTTAAACTGAAACATATTTAAATGAATTTGGTTAGTAGATCCTGTAGCCATTAATCCGTTAAATAAATTATAATTTATGCTAAAAATATAGTATAAAAGCTTAGAGGAAAAAACTTTATTATTTGTTCGAATGATGCACACATCGGCAGAAGCTAGATAACCTTTTTCAATTTGATCGACAAAGAACACCTTACCTAAAACGCCTCCTCCAGTGGTAGCGAATAAGATATCTTCAGATTTTACTTGTCCTTTTTGATTAAGCTCGAATGGGTCTGAGCCATACTTTATATTATGGAAATTAAGGTATCCTTGGCTAAACATAGCCTGAGTGATAATAGGTGTCCCTTTTGCAATAATATAATTGGGCGAAATACCTTTGTTTAAAGAAGTAGTTATTAGTTTAACTCTCTCTAATTTCCAATTTTCAGGCATTTTTCCTATCCAAGGGATGCCACTATCTTTCATTGGAACATTTGGATTTAATCCCTTAGTAACGGCTTTAGTAATAATTGATTTTCGATATTCTTCTAAGTCGGTTATTTCTTGCTGAATTTTCTTAGAAATATCGTCAATCTGTGATACTTTTTTATCCAAAAAATCAGCAATTTGTTTTTGTTCTTTTAGAGGTGGGCATAAAGAAATTAGATTACCGAATTCTTGCTCAGATAATGTGTTTCTTAGATTTTTACTTAAATGAACTAAAGTTTTTTGATTATCTAGCATTAAAAAGTAGTAATAATAATACTTTAAGTTAGCTTTACCTTTATTAAGAATAAATTGAGAATAAGCTGGACTAGTTATGCCATTGGTTGGAATTATACCTACACATCTAGGTGTGACATCAATATCAAAAAGACAAAGAAGTAAATTACCTTTTTCTAGTTTTTGATATCCATTAAATGATGATGGCATTTTTCCACCGGCTGTTAAATCGCGCTCGATTACACCGTTCATGGTTAAAGACAGTATTTTTTCATTATTATATTTGGAAATAATACTTTTTTTCTTTTTTAAAAGATACTTGTTGTGCATTAATTTCCAATTTTTAGGTATCTTTCCTAGCCATTCAATATTTGATTCTTTTAATCTGGAGTTACTCATTTTAATTCTCCGTTTTGAAAAGTTTATTCATGTCTTCTGAAATAGAAGTTTCTAATTTATTAATTTCAGTGGCCAATTTATTACTATCTTCTGGCTTTTGATATTTGTAGAAAAATCTAGTAAAAGGAATCTCGGCACCAGTCTTAATAATCGACTTTTTCTTCCCTAAATCTTCTTCAAAGAAAGCCTTGGCATCTGGTACAAAAGGCAATACTTCTTTTTTCATGTAATCATCAATGTTCTCATCGATGTTAACAATCTCCGTATCAGCTGTTTCTTTGTCGTAAACAATATTGCCTTTACGATCATGCTGAATTTCAGCCTTTTTATCCATTTGGGATAAACCATCCATGACTTTTTTGAAGAGCTTTTTGTCAATGATGCCATCTAATAGACTATGTAATACTGGTTCAAATTCTTCTGGTGACATCCATAATTTATCAGAAATGTTGTCTCTTAATGCAGTCATCATTTGCTCATAAACAGGTTGATTCTTTTTGTACTTAGCAAGTTTTTTAGTATCTTTAGCACTTAATTTAGCATCTGAGTTTTCTAATTCATGAACTTTAGCTTCATCATAAAAGTTTTTAACGGATGTTTGAAGCATATTTTGAATACGTTCTTCGGTAATACCGTAATCACGTTGAAGTGGTTGCATAACGGTATATTCCCGATAAATGAATTCATTGTTTTTATGGATTTGAGAGAATTCATTTTCACCAAAATCAGTGTAAAGCTTAGTAATCTCTGCCCTGTTTTCTGGGGAGAATTCGTTCTTTTTGTTACCTAAGGGCTTGCGTAGTTTAGTGTAGATACTTGTGGCATCAATTAATTGCACCTTACCACGTCTTTTTTCGCTCTTATTTTTGGAGAGGATCCAAATGTATGTAGCGATCCCCGTGTTGTAGAACAAATCAGTAGGCATCGCCACAATTGCTTCAAGGTAATCATTTTCAAGCAGCCATCTTCTAATTTGTGATTCACCCGAGGCGGTATTCCCTGTAAATAATGGTGATCCGTTTTCAATGATTGCTGCACGTCCATTATCCTCTAATTTAGCTAATGCTGACTGTAAGAACAGTAATTGAGAATCACCAGAAGCAGGCAATCCTGCAGGCCAGCGGCTATTCTTCCCTTTAGCGTATTCTTCTTTAACAGCATCTTCTTGACCGTCCTTAGCATCTTTGCCGCCCCATGGAGTACCAAATGGTGGGTTCTCTAAAGCAAAGCGCATTTTACGATCAGGGAAGCAGTCTTCCTTGAGAGTATCGGCCATCTTAAAGTTGTCGATGTTTTGGTTCTTGATGAGCATTTCGGCTAATCCTACAGCGTATGACTGTCCCATCATTTCTTGACCATAAAGATGGACATCAGCAGTTGGATTGTAGTGCTTCAAGTAAGTGTAAGCAGTACTTAACATACCTCCAGTCCCACAAGCTTGGTCGATAACAGTAATTACCTTGTTCTTATCAGTGATGTCATCGCATCCCTCGGCTAAAAGTAGGGATACACAAAGCTTAATGATGTCTCGACCAGTGTAGAACTGCCCAGCATCAACGTTTTGATAAAAGCGACCAATCAAATTTTCAAAAATGTAGCCCATTTTAATGCTGTCAAAATGTTCTACACTAAGATCAATTTCTGAGAATGCTTTAACAACTGAATATAGACAGTTGTTGTCATTCATTTTGTCGATCTGGCCACTCATATCTAATTGCTTTAGGATTTCTTGCACGTCCTTAGAAAAGCCAGAAATGTAGGCTTTAAAGTTCTCAGCAATGTTATCAGGGTCGTTGCATAGTTCTTTGAGATCAAACTTACTGGTGTTGTAAAATTGATAACCAGTAATTTGATAAAAAGCCATTGCTGGAAATTCAGGCATTTCTTGGTATTGTGCTAGAACTTGGTCTTTGGTTGGCTCAAGGGCACATTCAAAACGACGAATGATGGTCATTGGGATGATTACATCCCCGTATTTATCAGGCATGTAGGCAGCCCGAATTTTATTAGCAATACTCCAAATGAAATTGGCTTCTTTAGTAATATCTACAGGTTTTTCTTCCCAAGTAGTATCGATTGTTGGCATGTTAATTCTCCGTATTTTCTTTTCTTAAAACTTTAGTTACATTCATAGAAGAATACAATTCTTCTTGATTTGCTTCAATCTTCTTTTGTAATGCTGCTTTTTCAGCATTTAGTTTAGCTTGAACAGTTTGAAATTGCTGTACTGCTTTATTTTGCGCCTCTAACGGCAAAACTGGAATAGGAATCTTGCCTAAGTCTTTAGTCGAAATCGTAGAAATGGCAGTACCAGTAGCAACTTGTTGAATCATAAACTGGCCTAATGGACTGGCTAAGTAAAGCATTAGCCAAATCATATTGACTGTATTTAGCTTACTAGATTTAACTCTTAAGATGGCTAAGTTTGCATTTGGCACAGTACATTGCTTGATATTATTTACGAAAGCCACCTTTCCGATTGTTCCTCTAGTGGAAATTAAAATATCGTTGTTTTCAATCAAGTAAGACTCTGCATTAGTCTTGATATTTATTCTGGTTAGATTGCTATCGTTGATATGATGGTCAGTTGTGATATCTGTTACTTTAGCGGTCAAATAGCGCCCTTTTTTATCTTCATTTCTTCTGGTTACGTTGTAACCTCGCTTAATATTAACTAGCTCTTGAAGCTGTACAGTGTTTAGGTTTTGCAAAGCTGAGCGGTTAATATGATAAGTAGAATTGTCCAGTTGCACTTCACTAGGCAAGATGTATTGCTTAATTCCTAATGTACCTTTGTAATCAGTATTTGCAAAAATGGCAGATTTACCTTCTACACTTGCTCTGGAGTGATATAATTCAACGATTTTCTGAATTCCTAGAGTAGATAAAATCCTTTTACCATGTTTATCAGTTTGGTACCACTCATTCTGATTAGCATTGATGAACTGAATTTGGCCTTTGGAATCTGTTTTATTTTTATTAATGATCAAGATATTAATAGGAATAATTGAATATGATAAAAGGCTGCTGGGTAATGCAATTACTGTTTCGATCAAATCATGATCAACTAAGAACTTTCTGAATGAAGCAACTTTACCTCCTTGAAATAAAGGACCATCGGAAACTACAATTACAGCTTTTCCAGTTTGATTAAGTGAAGAGATTGCATTGCTGATGAAAGCAGATTCGCCTTTGGTATAAGTAATGTCTCCATATCTAAAGCGATTAAATCTGTTTTCTATGATTGCATCTTTAGAGATCCTAGCGTTGATTGGTGGGAATGTTACGATTTTATCGAATAATTGTAAATTTCCATCTTGAGTGTACTTAGGATCACTAAGTGTATCTCCTTGATACACGATGCAATTAGTCGCACCTAGAATTTTAGTATTCAAATATGCAAACTCTGCATCAATTTCATTTAATTCTTGTACTGTCATATTTTGATTAGGATTATTTTTCAATAGTTCTAACCAGGCTCCATTAATTCCTGATGAAGGATCTAAAACTTTATCGTCTTTTCTGACATCTGCTAATTCGGTTGTTAGCAGATCTAGTCCCGTGGCACTTCCATCATTGTAATAGGCTTTTGAAGTATTTGGAAACGATATCAAAAAGTAATTTAAAGCATTAAATACTTCTTTCAATGAATAATTGGCTAGTAGATTTAAAATTGAGAACAAATCTTTCTCGGAAACGGTATTAAGTTGGGTTATAATCCACTTTTTTAGATTATTCATAAGAACGGATTGGTCTGAATGTGATCTAATGCACTCTAACAATTCCTTCTTAGAAGTAAAAGTCAGATCTTTATTATCCAATTTGATGATTGCCTCACCAGCAAGGATTGCTCGTGCTGGTTGAGGGCCAAAAGAGCGTAATGCTTTAGCTAACTTTTGAATTTTGCTATTTTTCATTTTCTTTTCCTTTCACATGTTCTGCTATGTATTATCACTACTATATTATAGTACTTGCATTGCAGAAGCAGAGAAACGAATAAATAATCGTTAATAATTTGTTTGGTATGATACATAGGCGATCAATTAGAGTGGTTCTCCTGCTTCCATTACGCGCCATATTCCATCTTTGTTTACATGGTAGTAACGAAAACTATTTTCTATCAGATCATTATATTGCTTATCTTTAATCTCATTTATATCAAATAAAGCAGTTTCTGCACAGACAATGTTATCATATCGTTCATCTTTTCTGGGCACGCCATTACCTAAGGCATGAGGGATGCCACGAGTATCATGACAAGTATGGGGAACTTGGACGTACAACCAATATAAATAATCATTTTGCATTATTAGTGCATAAGGAAGTTGATGTTGCTTTTCTACTAAATAACTGAAAATCCATTGATATACTTTAGGGATTGATTCTAATCCAGTTTTAGTAATAATTTTTTCTTGGGAAATGTGTTTTAGCATGCTTACTTCTGCTGGATAATCAGCATCCAATTCTGATACACAAAAGTCTGAGACACCCAAAGTTTGAAGAGCCGTATGCCAATCTTTAATCAAATCATCGTTTAAATTGTATTTTTGTTTCAAATCATCAATTGAAATCATTTTTTATTACACTTTCTAGATAAAATCTTCACTACTTTTCACTACTTTATTATAGTATTGGTTCTGCAGAAGTAAAGTATAAATCAATACTTTTTGAAAAACACCGAAAAGTTGAAATATAATACTAAGTTTGTCTGATGACTTTTAAGTATATTGTTACTAAATTTTAAATTAAAAATAAACGTACTAATGATATTTACTGCTAACAAAGTCAGCAAATAAGGCAGCAAGTCGATTCAAAATCATGGTCTTGCCCTTACAAAGAATCAAAAAATAGCATCCCTGTACGATTATTGACAGGGATACTATTTTGGGCTACTTAATTTTTTAATGATCGTAAATTGCAATAATAAATTGAACATTTAGGCTGTTTGATAGATTTTATCTAAT
>JAEDOA010000094.1 GCA_016302195.1 Erysipelotrichaceae bacterium
ACTCCTTTTACCTCCTATAAACAAAAAATGCGGGAGCCGGTTACCCGACCCCCGCAAATAAAATTAAGCAATTATATCAACATCAATGGGGTCTGAACTAACCTCATTAAAAGTTACAATTACTGCACCCTCACCTGTTATAGGGTCTGGGTCTGTACTATATGTTACGGTAGCCCCGCCTCCTACTTTATCAGCCGCAGCTTGAAGCATTTGTAATGCTTCTTCTTTAGATTTACCTGATACATTTGGAGCTTCTGCTTCTACAGCATTAACGAAGTCCTGAAGGCTAGGCCCAACTGGTGTTGAGCCCGGCTCTCCTTGAACGGGGTCAGTTATTTTTTTCCGTGATCTACAGGGTCACTATGTTTTTTAACACCTGTATCTTTATTAGCACCAGATACGATTGTTATATCGCATACAACCTTTTTAGTCTGGTCAAAGTATGTATAAGCTGGGAATGCATCCATTACAAAGTCAAATGTTGAAGGGTCACCATTTGCAGCCATTGTAAGAGTAAATCCAGACTGAATCTTAACTTTAGGGAATGTAATTGTAGCAGCCATATCTTTACCATCCTGGTTACGATATAATGTATCTGCTTCAACATAGAAGTATCCACCAAAGTCATCAGGAGCAACAGTAATTTCTGTAGCACCAGTTGTCATTCTTACATAGAAATCTAACTTAATTGTTTTATTTTTACTAAGTACAGATTTAACTGTTAAAGGTTTCTCTGATTCTACTTCAATGATGTTGTCAAGAGTTTCAGAATTTGTACCAGATAACTGTATATCATTTGCCCAACCAACTACTGCACCATTACCATCAAGAATTGTAGCATAAGGTTTTAACGCTGTATCATTACAAACTTCAATAGTTGAATCCTTAGGCAAGCCTAATTCAGCAGCTAATTGCTCAACAGTAATTTTACCATTACCTTCATTATCAATTGCTACATCATATGTTACGTGGATATGTTTGATATCAGCATCCTCTGAAAGTCCAGCACCTGTTAAAACTGCAAGACCTAAAGGGCTCATAAGAGCGTCTGTAACTGTGAAAGTAAGAGTTTTCTCACCTTCCCATGCGATTAAACGGTTGTAACCTTTACCACCCTGTGC
Organism: Erysipelotrichaceae bacterium; assembly: GCA_016302195.1. Taxonomy (GTDB): domain Bacteria; phylum Bacillota_I; class Bacilli_A; order Erysipelotrichales; family Erysipelotrichaceae; genus UBA1783. The sequence continues at coordinate 1,122 of JAEDOA010000094.1, forward strand.
ATATACAGTTGTAGAAGCCTGCTCCATGTTAGAAGTTGTAGCTGTATCAATAATAAATACTGGCTGACCAGCTTTAAATGTTTTATTACCAACTTTCTGGTTGTTTGTAAGAGCTTTGAAGGTTACATCACAAATTTCACGTGAACCAAAACGTGTTACCATGTTTTATTTCCTCCTTAATATAAATTGCAATTTAGATTAAGGATGGATATCATCCATCCAATTATCTACTTCATCTAAATCTTTAGCACCGGCCATTTTAGCTTGAACATGCATATCAAATGATTGTTTCATTTGATATCGCTTAAATTCATCTTTTAATTGAAACACAGTATAATGCATAAAATCATTTATGTCCTTTTGCTCGCCTACAGCAAGTATTGAAACATAACGACTCAAGATAGCAACTTTGTGAGGACCATCTTGTGCTTTTCTATTCTTTGCTTTTTGTAATTTTTCAGCTATTTTTGATGCACGGCTATCAGCTGGATTATAGCCGCCGCCAGTGTCTAAATCATTCAGTTCAAACATTGATACAATTATATCTTTAAAAGTATCAAAATTTGTACTATTGATACGTGATAGTCCATTTTTATTCATCAAAACTAATTCATTTGGCATAAACTTAATTTGACTTGTTGGAAAAAGTAAAGTTAATACCATCATAGCATTATTTTTATAATCCAACTTTTCTGAACTACACATTATCGACATAAATATTTCAAAATCCGACCTATCCTCTAAATCTGTTTTGTCCTCTAAATTTAGAATACTCTTTGAAAAATTCAAAAATTGACAGCCGGAAAAGAAACTCTCTTCACCTATAAGTGAAATTTCACTAAGGGTTGGTTGATGAATATTGACCTGCGCTTCTAAAAACGGTATATCATTACTGGATAATAAAAGTAATTCATTATCCATAAGCTATTATTCCTCTTCTGATTCAATTTTATCATCATCAGCATTTACTGTTCTATACATTAAACAATATCCTGCTAAGTCTTCTGATAAAACAATTTCATTACAAGTAATAAAATCAAGAGTACCAATACCCGCAAGTTTAGCTTGGTCTAAAATTCCATCAACATATCCAGCAATTTTTAATGGTCTTAATCTAAAATTACCTAAATCCCATTTTTCAATATGACAAATAATATCAATTTCAATAATATGGTCTCGATAATAAGTATTATTTGCATTAGGAGTAAAATTATCAAAAGATAAACAAATATAACTACGAACTTCCTCATTTTCTCCTAGCTTAATAAGAGGTTTCATTCTGATGTATCCTTCATCAATCATATCTCCTAATGAAGTATTAGAAATTTTCTCATTATATACTGGATTAGTTCTATCATCTAAACAATCTTTAGTATTTATAAGCAATAAACGCTTAAGTTCATCACTATAAGGTCTACTATCAACAAATAATTTTCTAACGATGGTTTCCGCATCTTTCTCACAAGAGAGAAAGGTAGATTTAATATTTGTAGTACCATCTGTATTAATATAATTTCTTACACTACGCATCCTTTTATCTCCTTTACTTTATTATAATGACTTAATTGTAACATCCATTGTTACATCATCTTCGCCATCTTTAAAGTATGTAATTGTAAATGTTCCTGATTTTCCTGTCATTATATTTACAACACATGAAGTCTCACTCGAATCAACAATTTTCACTTTGCTAGAATTAACTACAAATGCCCCGCCGCTCTTTCCAACAATAGAGAAAGATACATTTTCATCGTATGGCTTAACAAACTGCGGGCCGTCGATATATGGCTTCGTAGTATCTGGCTCAATGATTTCTGGAATGACCATATTGTCTTCCATTTCATTATCAAAATATTCTTCAAGATAAACTTCAATTAATCCTGGTTGAGAATATTTATCAGTTGCGGCAACCCTCCAATTATGTCCATCAAATTTAATAATATTAAGACGACTTAATTTCTCAAGTGTTTCTTCATTCTTTTCAATATAAAACATAATTGAATAATTCAATTCATTCATTTCAATCTGATGTTTTTGACGCCAGATTAAAGCTGTCTCAACCGGACCCCGCAAATAAATCCAATATTTATCAAATAGCTGATAATCACATCTTCTTATCTGCGCTCTAAAATAAGCCTCTTCCTCATATCTTTGTAAATATACAATCCAATGAGTATTAGTACGAGTCCAACAAAATGTCTGACCCTCTTTAAGTCCATCTTCAAACTTAATACTAATCTCTTTTTGGTCATAATCTTCTTTTAATTTATCAGGATTGATTAAGCAACGATGTTTCTGCTTAGTTTCATCATTATCGAAAGTAATCCATTCTGCTTGATAGGAATTCCACAACGCACTGTTAAATGATAATAACTTACCATTAACATTTCGACCATCCGATGTAGACAATCCGCCACCTTCAAACAGCATTCTTTTCTTCATATTGTCTAAACCAGACATTTTTTTAATCCATTCATTAACCCTAAACATTCAAAGATTGTTTTTCTAAACATAAAAAAATCATCTTCTTGGTCTAAAGTTAATAAAGCCTCTAATTTACATAATAAAGGGAATAAATCTGTATGGTCGAGAAACATTTTATCCATTCCCACAATTTCAACAATCAAATTCTGCAATGGAGTTTTCCAATCGCCGCCCTCTTCTCTGCTAGGAAGTAGCTTAAAAATTTGATTAGTAATTCTATCTATATTTTTGATAATAGCTTCATCTTGTATTTCTACATCATATTTTAAAATCATATTTTATTCCTCCCCAGTTATAATTTTATAGCCATGAGAAGGAGTAGTCATAATAACTCCCGCAGTAGAACGGACTTCTCCATTTACAATCTTTCTTCTCTTGTAAAGTCTTTGTAAATGGAAACATTCCTGACGATAAGAGTCCATCATTACCTTGATTTTTGCCATATGGTTTGCTTGTGAAGTAAATTTAAAGTCAGAACCGCTATATTTTAATCTAGTATTCTCAGTTGTAGCCAACTGTTGTCCTAACCATTCTACAACCATACTTAATGATAGAATATTTACTTCCTCTTGTGTCAACTCTGCATTAAAAGAGCCGCCTACCCATGCGGTAGCCGGCACTTCTATTCCATCGCTTTCAATTCCACAATATGTACCGATGCCCATTAAATATCCTGGTTCATAATCGAATATATCGAATCTTGGAAATTCAAAGCGTGGTATTGCATTTATTAGTAAATCCTGTAACATTTCAAGAGTATCTAACTCTGTCATTTCCATATACATATCAGAAGTGACACGACTTAGAAAACTATCATAGATGATTGAGAAAGGCGTTGTTTTAATATCGCCCATCCTTTCACCTCTCTTACTTTGATACTACTTTATATTTTGATACAGGCTCCGCCTTACGAGTAGGAGTTGAAGGTGCTGTATTAATAGGTGCTGCCTTACGACTCTTAACCTCAGTAGGAGCTGAATCTTCTTCAGTTGCCATTACAGTATTAACCATAATTGCATTATCTATATTTAAACCAGTCTTTTCAGAAATTAATTTACGTTTTCTTGTATCAGGAAGTTCTGTTTCAACCGCAATTGTTTTAATTAAATCAATAACTCCATCTGGAGCAAAATTCAAACAATCTTCAAGCTGGTCTAATGTTCCACTTTCAAGTAATGTTCTAACCTCAGTTTCAGTATAAAAATACTCAGGTTCCATATTTTCCATATTTAAAGCAGTGAGAGCATCTGTATCATTGATAACAAAACAATGCTTTAATATATATTCTCCACCAGGAGCATACTGTAATTGCTGTAATTCCTCTAAAGGAATTTTTTTTGTTTCTCTTGGTGCAAATTGGCGGTTAATATTGGTATCAGGCAGCGTATAGCCTGTCCATCCCGCATTTCTATTAGTTACACTAATAATTTTTTGTTCCATAATCTTTTTATCTCCTTTTATCTCTATAACGAGAAAAATTGGGGAGGATGTATTCACATCCATCCCCTTTTCTCTATATTTATTTCAATAAATTATCTTTTTAAAGAAGTATTCTTATATACGCAAATATCATTAGAGAAGATTGCTCTTACTCCGACTTTCTTGTAAATCTGAACTTCCTTACTTCTATCATAGTTTGTATACTCGTCAACAATTGTTCCACCTTCGAAAGCAATCTTAACTGGTTTCTCAGCACCTGTAGGAATAATCCATGCATATGATGGATCAATTACCTTTTTAGAATTTGTTTCATCTTCAAATGACTGAGGAAGAACAATAACCTGATGTCCCTTGTATGCTCCAAGATATCCATTGTTCCACATTGTGTTCTTCATCTCGTTAGACCAACGATTATCTGAAGGAATCATTGTTGCAGCAAATTCAAATGTGCAATAAATTGTAGCACGTCCGCCATAAGAATCAGAAATAGAAAGAAGTCTATCCATTTCCTTCTCATTAAATCCAGTCTGAGTTGATATATTATTAACATTTGCAGTCTGTACGTTCTGTGCTGCACCAATTAACTGTTTCTCAATCTCCATGTAAATACATTCATCAAGACCAGCCATAACAATATTAAGAACTTCTGCGAAGTCTACACGTCCATCAAGGAACTCCTCGAAACCAATCTGAGCAGCACCACCAATAGCGTTAGTTGTTACTTCGTAGCTACGTCCATCAAGTTTGAATACTTCATAGAGACCAGCAAGTCCAACTTTGCCGATGAACTGTTTAGCACGATTTCTAGAAGCCTGTGTAATCTTCTGAGTAAAGATTGGCTTGTCACCCTGTGCGAATGTCTTAATCTCTGCGAACTGTCCGTACTGCTCCATAACTCTATTAGGAAGTACGTCATCAATTGTCTGCTCAATCAAAGCAAAGATTGTATTCTGATTAATTTTATATGTTCTGTAGTCTGGAGCTAATGCTGCAAACTCAGCTCTAAGTGTTTCATTCATTTCGCTATAACCGAAAGACTTCTCTCCAAAGCT
>JAEDOA010000095.1 GCA_016302195.1 Erysipelotrichaceae bacterium
AAAACTGGGAGCTTTGTGTTTTCACACTTCTCACAGTTTTTATCATACGAAAAGCTATTCTTTAATTGTCAAAACACAGGGAGGAAATTTGTATGAATCAAAAGGCAATAGGATTGTTTATATTTCAAAAAAGGAAGGAAAAAAATTTAACACAACAACAACTAGCAGAAAAGCTTGGTGTATCTAATAAGACAGTTTCAAAATGGGAAACAGGCAAATGTATGCCAGATTATTCGATAATAAAAGCTTTATGTGATGAATTGGAAATATCAATTGAAGAGTTGATGGATGGCGAAAAATCAGAAGAAAAAAGCATTCGTACATATGATGAAGATCAAATTTTAGACTTGTTGAAAAAAACACATGATTTAGAGAAACAAAAGGAATTGCTATTTGGTTTTTTACTTATTGTGATGGCAATCGCCTTGCAGACACTTTCCCGCACATTGGGTGGTTCCAATATTAAAGACTTTTTTGCTGGTCTTCTATTAGGAATATCAATTGTTGAAATGCTGGTTGGTATTTATGTGGTTGGCAAAGGTATCTCAACACAATAAACCTTAAGCTAACATATTAGACATGATAAAAAGGTAAAAATGCGCCCTTTGAAAAATGGCACTTATAAATCATAGATTCATAAGATTGTAAAAGCCACAGCACTTACACTGCTGTGGCTATCTTTGTATCTTATCCCATTATGTAATAGTATCGAAACAAGGATTGATGATAATTGAGATGGGTCAATCACATTTTTTCAAAAGAGTTTTTCTACAATGTGTTTACTCTTTCAATATTTCCGCATTGTTCTATTGCTGATTTAGGGCCTACTAAACAAATTTTATAATTGTCAATTTGTTGTAAAAGCTTAATAGCTTTAGAAATATCTGCTTTGCTGAATGATAAAATCTGCTTTCTAAACTGGCATTTATCCTGATAATCAATATCACATAAGTATTCTCTATTGCCAATAGATATTTCGCTTTTTCCTGTCAAGATAGGTTCACTATTGCCAATTGCCCCTATAATATAACTGTCTAAATCTACACTATTGGAAAGAATTTGATTTAAATAATCCAGAAGGTGATTGTAAACATTAAATGAATTACAAGGATTTGGATCACGGTAAGAATAAAATGCTAAACAATCCTTTTTGATTGACATACCGCAGCCATAGGCGTTGCATTTTGCCCTTATTTCGTTCCAAAGGTAATCTAGTGATACCATTGATGATATTACTGAAAACTGCCCTAAAAAGTCTTCTGTAATGCAAGAAGTATCTGCTACCATAACCGCAAAGGAAACTTGTCCTGGAATTTCTATTGCTTCATTTTCAAAGCCATTTAAAGTCCTGATCTTTTTAGCTGTAATTTTGTTCTTCTTATATCTTTGAGACTTTATCTTTTCTGCTAGTCTTTCGTTATTTTGACTAGATAATGATATAATCAATCTATCACTATCAAATACCTTATCATACAATTGCTTCAGTTCGCTAATAATCACATCATCATCTTGATTGATTAATTCCAAAATGTAGCAGTAGTAATTGTAACCACTAATGTAATCAGAGGCAACTTTGTCACTAGATAAAGCGGATAAAGCTTTTGATAGAGCAAATTGCTGTCCCGAGTTGATAATAGCTTGCTGCAGATCGTTTTTAATTTGAACAATTATATCTCTTATCGCATTAATATCTTCAAATAGAGTGTGATTCAATAATTGATTTATCATATTTAAAACACAGTCTTCATTATTATTTAGATAGCTATACTTACAATTCAGCATGATTTTACTATCAGAATTGTGGAAAGAATTATAGATATTAGTTGATAAAGAGAAACTGCCTAGATAGCTATATTTATCAATTAAAAACTGAGTTAAAGGCATAGATAAACAATCCAGTTCACCAATCAAAGCAATTAAAACAGATAAAAGTGATAACTCTTCATTGCTTAAATCATCAACCTGATACAATTCATTAACATAGGTAATATCACTGTTTTTTACAGGATAACTTATTAAAGTAGTCCCTTTATACTGTATTACCTCTTTTTCAATATATTGAGCTAATGGATCTATATCATCTATGCTTAGTTTTGGCAAACATTTTTTATCCTCTAATGTATCTGTTTTGCATTGCCACTGGTTGAAATCTCTATTAAGTTGGACTAAATCATCAAACTGTTTTGTTGATAGATTATTTCTGTATTCTAACAGTTTTTCATTTCTTTGGGTTTCAATCAATTGGTTATAGCCCTCTTTAGGCTTTAAAATTACAGAAGCATAATGCTTGCTATTTAGTATACCTTTTTCAATCAAGTCAACAAAATAATTTGTATCAACTAGTTTCCTTAGTCTTTGATACATTTCGTCATACAGTAAGCCATCTAAAGGATTTCCACCATAATTCATGCAATTAATCCCGATGAGACTGTAAATAATTCCAGCAGGTATTTTAGAAAAATCCCTTTCCTTACTGACAAATTCCATATTGCTGATTATCGCATTAACTAATTGTTTATCAATACCATTATTAACCACATCAGATAACGCCTTATCAATTAATTCCTTAATCTTTTCGTAGTTATTTTCATCACAGTTGTAAACTGTAATACATAAAAACGGCTGTAATACTTCATCAACTACCGTTACTACTACATTTTCTGCCAGATTAGCTGATATGAGGGTTTTTGGAAGTAAAGACTCATTGCTATCAGCTAAAGCTTTAGCGATTATATTATAGGCGGTTATCTTATCATATTCATTGTAATTGGCAATCACATAGCCAAAATTGATGATTGATCTGTTTTGATAGATACCATCAGAAGGCTGATAATAGTATAGTTTTTTCTCATTAATTACCGGTTTTTGATAGTCAATTGATATATGTAAATCTTTGTATTTATAATTACACAAATAGTTCTCGTCAATCAATCGCAACAAACCATCAATATCCAATTTACCATCAACAAAAATCATCGCATTTGAAGGATGATAATATTTATCATAACTATCACAAAATTGTTTATAAGAAAGCTTTATTATTTCACTAGGATCACCGCCACTGCAATATCCATAAGTAGTATCAGGAAATAAATGTTGCGATAAATATTGGTCTGCTAGCCTTTCAGCGCTGGAAAAAGCCCCTTTCATTTCCGAATAAACAACACCATTATATTTTATATCTCCACTAGCTTCGTCAACCTGATACCTGATTCCTTCCTGATAAAAAATATTCGGATTACTTCTACAAATAGGATTAAAAACCCCATCCAAATAAACATCGACCAAATTCATAAAGTCTTTTTCATTTCGGCTACTTATTGGATATACTGTTTTATCCGGGTAAGTCATCGCATTTAGAAATGTTTGTAGTGACCCTTTCAACAAATCAACAAAAGGCTCCTTAAGTGGATATTTCTTTGAGCCATTTAATACTGAGTGTTCCAAAATATGGAATACACCACTGCTGTCAGTTGGAACCGTCTTAAAGCCTATCGCAAAACTCTTATTATCATCATCACGTTGAAGATAGAACAAAGGTGTTTTTGTTTTATCATATACAAAATAAAAGGCTACAGCCTTTATTTCAGTTACTTCTTTTACATCAACAAGCCTAAAGCCATGATATATTTGATTAATTTGCATAAAATCCTCCTGTTAAAAGAAAATATATCCTAAATAAACATATAACATTAGATAAATGAAAGAATTAGCCTTTATAAAAGATAACACAAAGGAAATAATACTCAGTTCAAAGATTGATAACTGCATAAATGTCAAAATTAAAAACACAAAGAAAACAATAAATTTCTTTACCCAGCCATTTGACTTTCTTCCCTTATAGCCATTTAAGTATACGCCAAAAATAAACAAAGAAATATTTTGTAAAATTGTATAAATAGTATATTGATCAGTTACACTTACATATGTTCTAAATAGATATAAAATTAATGAAGCAAGAACAATAACTATTAATGGATAGCCATAACGTTTCATACTATTTAACCACCCTAGAATTTACAAATGCATAATAAATAGAGAATATCTCTATTAAATCTAAAGAAATAGCTGAAAAATCAAAAGACAAGTGATCGGCTAGAAAATAGCCAAAATCAAAGCCAACTATGTATAAGTCACATACTAAAATTAATACAAAAACACACAAAGCACCTAAGATAGAAAATCTTAATTGCACTCCTCTGCCGTAATTAGATATTACATAAGCGATGCAGAATGCTGCAGCGAAATATAGAAGTCTTGGAAAAAAATGAAATAAATTGACAATCAATACAAAAGCAATCAAGAAAACTACTGTTAAAGAAACACTTAAGACAAGAGCCTTCTTAAATCTTTGATTACGTGTTATCGCGGTTTTATTAAAAACATTTAACATATTAATACCTCTCTATTACAACTGTTATTATACTATACAATTAGGTTTTATCGCTAAATTAAAAAAACTGGTTAGAAAATAAAAAAACTCTTTTATATTTATAACAACTTGTGTATAATAATACTGTTGTTGGACGACCTAAAAGGTGTTCACATGCAGCTAACAAACACTTGAGAAAAAACATTAAAAAAGTGTTGACAAGTTTCCGGTTTAGATGCTAGAATATTAAAGCATTGTGGTTATGGAGGTTTAGCTCAGTTGGGAGAGCGTTTGCCTTACAAGCAGAGGGTCAGCGGTTCGAGCCCGTTAACCTCCACCATTGTGCCGGATTAGCGCAACTGGCAGAGCAACTGATTTGTAATCAGTAGGTTGTAGGTTCAAGTCCTATATCCGGCACCATTTTTTTAACTAAAGCGGGAGGGTAGCGAAGTGGCTAAACGCGGCAGACTGTAAATCTGTTCCCTATGGGTTCGGCAGTTCGAATCTGCCCCCTCCCACCATTTCCGGATATTGGGATGTAGCCAAGTGGTAAGGCACCAGACTTTGACTCTGGCACTTCGCTGGTTCGAACCCAGCCATTCCAGCCATGTGACCCGTTAGCTCAGTAGGTAGAGCATCTGACTTTTAATCAGGGGGTCGGGCGTTCAAATCGCCCACGGGTCACCACGTAAATACGCGGATGTAGTTCAATGGTAGAACTTCAGCCTTCCAAGCTGACTACGCGAGTTCGATTCTCGTCATCCGCTCCATTAAAGTAGAATAGGTCTCATACTTTGTATGAGGTTTTTTTATATTTAGAATAGATGCGAACTCAGGTAATTAAGTTATTCTGGGCTCTTTTTTCATTTTTAGATAGTTAATTTTATATGGATAATTAAGTGCTCATCAGTTGCTTACACGATTTAAGACTAGGGTGCCAAAAATTTTACACGATTTCAAGTAGGGTTGCTAAAGGTTTACTCGATTTCTAATAAATTGATTTCATCATCACAGTTTATCCCTCGTTTATCCCTCATTTACATATTCCCTCATTTTGTATAAATGTAAATGTATGTTTTCTGGTTGCTTTCTGGTTGTTTTTCTGATTGAGAGATGTAGTCATTAATCTGAATTTTTTGCGCTTTTATCAAAAGTTTACAAAAAGATAAAATAGAGTGACAAATAGAGTGACAGAAAACAATAGACATGTCACTGTAGATGTCACTCTAAATGATTTAAATGAGACTGAAAAAGATATTTATAATTTAATAAAAGATAATCCAAAAATCACCAGAGACGAAATGGCTTTAAAGATTAACAAAACTATCAGAACGATTCAAAGAATTACAAATTCATTGGTTTCGAAGGGATATATATTGCGAATTGGCAACAACAGATTTGGTTATTGGGAGGTATTAAAATGATTATTGATTCATTTGACATAAAGACTGAACCAGTAATGTCTATCAAAGATTTCTATGGTGAGAAGAAAACATTATTGAAATATGCTTAGTTATTTTTTCTAAAGAAACATATAACTATATTCTTAAAAAATATGATTGTGAAGTGATTGGTGTTATTAAAGCTTGCAATGGAGAGTATCCAATATATAAGTTCAATTTTGAAGGAAAGATACTTGGATTTT
>JAEDOA010000096.1 GCA_016302195.1 Erysipelotrichaceae bacterium
TCCATAATAAAAATTTCTCACTTAATTTTATGATGATAATTTAGCATTAAATATCTTTTATTCCAGCATTCCGTAAAGCATCAAATATCAAATTATCTGCATTATTTTTCTCTAAGTATTGATATAAAAAACGTGAAAAATTATGTCTAATATTTGAAGCTTGATTTGATAGCATATTATCTTCGATCATCAATAATTCTAAGTTAGATAAAGTGTAGTTTTCAAACGAATATATTGAATTTTTTATTTTTTTCTTTAAATCTTTATCAGATATTTTAGCAATCTTATTAAAAGAATATTTAGAATGTAATTTCTCTTTTTCAACATTTTCCTTTACATCAAAGAAAAATGACTTTGATAACTTTGATTTTGCTTCAAGGAACTGTTTAAACATATTGTTTTTTTCTAAACTGGCAAGATTAATTACTTGAGGGAAAATATCATTCCAAGTTCTAAGAAAATTTAGTATATCTTCATACCTGTCTAATTCACCATTTCTTGCCACTTGCTGAGCTTTAACTTCATTAACCACCTTTAAAGCAAACTCATCAATTAAAGAATCAATTTTTATAAAAATATTTTTTCTAAAATTAGCCTGATCAAATTTAGAGGTAATTTCTTTAGGCGAATGAGGAAGAAGATACAATGTTTTAGTCGGATATTCTCGTCTTTCAATTTCATGCTTCAATGCAAATAAATATGGTTCGGTCATAAGATATTTAGTCTTTCCTTTACCTGGAGTACCATATAAATTTTCATAGATGTCTCTCATCTCACTTTTCTCAATATCATCAAACTCATCATCTAATGCCGATAAAACTATACTTTGCTCATTTTCTTTAAATAAATAATCGTATTTAGGAAAAACATGCAATTTTTCAATTTTATTATCAGAGAAAAGATTTCGTGACCAACCTTTGTAAGCATTTTGCTTAAACCATTCTTCATCTGTGGTAGTAGGTTTTCTATTATTTATTTTCAAATACGTTCCTTTTATATCTGATCTAATAATTTTTTGTAATTGTCGTCTTTGTGTAGAAAGATAGTCGTCATTTTTACTGTAAAAAGAATTCCAATGTTTTCGTATTTTTTTTTCTGCTTCCTCGAATGTAAACCATTTATTGGCTTTAACTATATCTTCCAAATGTTTTCTTTCTTTATCAGATAGCTTCATTATAAATACCTTATTTTATTTTCTAACAATGACCATTTAACCTATACATCATTTAACTGCCGTAAACTATAAGAGAATTAAGTTTACGGCAGTTATCTTAATTCAATTATACTAATAAATTGCCTTTAATTAGAAAGGACTTTCATCATGAAAGCAAGAAGATCTAGTGGCTACTCAGAAGAAGTAGCAAGCGTTTATGTATCTGAAGATACAGATGTTGTTTTGTTAAGCACTAAGCTTGAGCCACGAGTAAAGTGGGAGAATCACAAGCCGACAAATGAAATTACAGGTTATCGCATCTTATGTGGTATGCCGGACAATTATTTCTACGTCAAGTTTAATAAGAAGGTTAAACTACCACCTTTCAATTCAAAGATTAAGTTTAAGCACTTACAGGCTTGTGAAGTAGAGAATAACGTTTGGTTTAAAGCAGAGGATATTGAGGAGGCTTAATTATGATTAATCCGACACTCGATGAAATTGCAGCTCACTGTAAGCAGGCCATCAACATGGCTTTAAACAAAGATGGTGAAACATCTTATACATTGTCATTCGATGTTAGAGCAACTGAAAAAGACTTAAAGTTCATCTTTTACAGTCCATCAGCTTTGTTACTCAACCAAGAATTGTATAATCGATTAACTTCGATTATCAGCACAAACGCCTATCCCTATTTTACAGTCTTTCCACAGCCCTCACCATTATTAGTACCGTGGGAAACGGATAACATACATAAAGCCCGAGCGTGGGCTTTTCCGTGGAAAAGAGGTATCTCAAAAAGACTTGTTATAAATGATGTTGATTCATTTTTAGATTTAAATGCTAAAGATGGAAATATCTGGCTAATGAAGAATTACTGTGTGAACATTAATTCCCTAACTTCTGCAGCCATCATGGGATTATCAGGTTCAGGTAAGACAATTCTTACCAAATGGCTCAATAGTAATGCAGCAAGGATGGGAAAAATAATCACAATTGATCCCAAGGGTTCGAAAGATTTAGTTTGGTGGGCACGTGATAATAATCAAGAAATTATCTACCCATCACAAGACGTATCTAAATCAGACTTCTTATCAAAAGTAAATGATAAGCTAAGTCAAGTTCTGCAGTTAGTATATCAAAGGCAGAGTGAGTATCTTCAATCTCATGCTAATGTCAACAAGAAATTTCTACCTGTTGTTGTCACTATTGATGAACTTAGCGCTCTTACAACTGGTGCAAATAAACGAATTGTTGATTCATTTTTCAGCTTGTTGCAAACAATTACTTTGTTAGCAAGAGAAAGTAATGTTCACTTAGTACTAATCTCACAAGAATTAGATGCAAAAACGATACCTACATCTGTAAGATCTCAATGTAACTTACGTATTTTAATGGGTCTTGTAAATTCCAAGAGCTGTCAATATTTGTTTCCAGATTATGATGTTTCAAGCATCGTAGTACCTTCTGGTGTAGCAACTGGAATTATTCAAAAAATTAATAGTAATGATGTGCCGGCAATTACCCCATTTCTGGCACCTACAGTTAAAGGATGGTAAATAATATGAAATTATTTTTTCCAATTTATGAATCATTAGCAAGCGTAATCATTATTTGTTTAGACTGGTTAATTCATCGATTCAACCTGTTCATACAGTATCAAACTATAGTTTTAATAATAGGTGTTGGTCTACTAATTCTGGCAGCTATTTCAGTTTATCTATTGTCTAGAAAACGTGGCTTTGGTAACTACTGCAAGTCATTAAATGATAGTTGCAGATTAAGAAGTTTTCTACGTCAGCAAAATACAATCAATGATTTCACGTCAAAAGCAAAGGTTAATCTTGATCAGAGAATATATAATTCTGCTCTTTGGTACACATACATTGATTATGCGGAAGACTCAATGGAAGTACGAGTATGTATTCCTAACAACTTTAAAGCAAAGAAAGTATTAGATAGCAATCTAGATAATATTGCTCAAGAAGTAAGCAGTTATACCGATAAGTATATTTGCTCAGGTCATACTCGTAAAGGTAGCTTTTACATCTATAAAGGAGAAAAGAAATAATGCGCGGTTTGGAGCTAGCGCTTGTCGTAGACAAAAGCGCTAAAGCGGAAAACCGCGCGTACAAAACTTATCCGCCATAGCTGTGTAAACAATCCTACAAGTACGATTATATCGGGGCTGAGAGCTTGTTATTCAGCCCCGAAAGTTAATATGCTATTCGTGTAATTAAGAAAGGAAATCCTTAAATGTGAAAAAGAAAATACGTTCTCACAATTTCATGTATACACAAGATTTAGATCATTTACCGTTTAACAAAGATGAGCTAAAAGATCGACTTGAAAAGTCAGGTGCAGAAGAGTGGGCTTATATCTTGCATGATAAGGATATTGATGAAAATAACAAAAAGGTTCGACCTCATTTTCATGTAATGATTCATTTCAAAGATGCTAAAACAATCTCGAGAATATCTAAGATTTTCAATGATCATGAACAATACATCGAAGCTTGGCACAGTACTATTAATAATGGTTACAGTTACCTAATTCATGAAACTAATAATGCTAAGAGCAAATACCATTATGATCCTAAAGAGGTAGTAGCTTCATTTGATTTTAAAGATAGAATCAATGAGATTAGACAAAAAGTCAAAAAGCCATCACGTCAAGCAATTGAAAACTTTATTGATGACTATTCAAATGAAAAGCTTTCAAAAGAAGAACTTCAAGAAAAAATTGGTGTTCTTGAGATGGCTAAGCATAAAACTTTGTTAGATCACATTGAGGATATTCTAGCATACAAGAAACATCAGCAATTTCTAAAAGATTTCAAAGGGCAAAAGTGTACAACTTATTGGATCTGGGGATCTTCTGGAATTGGAAAAACAAAACTTGTCCGTGAAGTTTTAGAAGAATTACATCCCGATAACTTTATTATCCTTGGGTCACAACGTGATCACTTTCAAGAGTACAAAGGTCAAGAGTTTATAGTAATTAATGACCTTAGACCTAATGATTATGACTATGGTCAATTACTTACTCTTTTAGACCCTTGGGAAATTGATAAAATGGCTCCTGCGAGATATCACGATCGCTATTTGAATGCTCGTTCAATTTATATTACTACACCATACGATCCACTTAGTTTTTATTTTGAATGTAACATTTCAAATCAAGTAGTAGATTCGTTTGAGCAATTGAAAAGAAGAATTGTTTCTTTAAAACTAACCGAGGATACGTATAGTGATCTAAAAAAAGAACTAATTAAAGATGAAGAAATAGCAGAAGCAATTTGGAAGATAAAATCACAAAAAAATACTAGTCATGCTAATAGCGACAAAAGCAATGACTAGATTATCACTCACCTAGATTTTATCCCAAATTTGATAACTTAACAAATTCAGGAGAACGACAATGTCAAAACTATTAACTCGCGAAGAAGCTTCAAAATACATTGGTATTGATCCTAAAACTTTCGATAAAGTATTTCGCTCTGATCCTGATTTTAAAAGATTTAAATTGGGAGAACATACAGAACGTTTTACCATTAAAAGTATCGAAGCTTTCATTGATTCAAAAGAAACTACCTTAAAAAAGATTTGAGAATTGGTCGGTTATCTGCTAACTTTATTGCTGGTAAGATAATCGGCTTTTCTTTTGAAAGGACGATTAAATTTATGGCAAGTATTGAAAAACGTGGCTCTTCATACAGAGCTAGAGTAACTATTTATCAACATGGAAAGCGTGATTATTTAACAAAAAGCTTTAAAACTGAAAAAGAAGCTAAAGTTTGGGGTACTACTCTTGAACTACAAAAGGCTAAAGGTCAAGCAATAGCCCAGCAAAACACTTTATTCAAGGACTTTTATTACTTATTCGTTCAGACAGTAAAAGTACATGATGTTAGAAAAGCTACTTTTGATAATTATGTTAAAGCTGGTAAAGTAATTGATAATCTTTTTCCAATCGCTAAACTTGGTAAGCTTGATGATGTGCAAATGCAAAGTATCTTAGATAAATATGGTGAAACACATTCTAAGAAAACAGTAACCGAGTTACTTAAGAAAATTAGAATTGCCCTCCGTTATGCATATGCTAAGGGATACATTTATAATGATTTTGCTAGTTTACTTAAAGCACATGGAAAAGAATTACCTAAACGCAATAAAGCTTTATCAATGTCTGATCTAACTAAGTTAAAACATTACTTACTTGAACATACAGATAATGAATTTAACTTAATGGTATTGCTTGAAATAAGTACTGGTCTTAGACGTGGCGAAATTTTAGGTATTAAGCCTGAAGATGTGCATTACGATGGTCAGTATTATTGCGTTGAAGTAAAACGATCAATTAGCCCTACTACTGATGATACAAAATTAAAAACTAAGCATTCTAGACGTAGTGTGACTATTCCTAAAAATATTTATGACTTATTGAAGGATATTCCTCAAAAGGATTCAGGATATTTGTTTGACTGGTTCAGCTTTAAACAATCAGGCATGTTAAAAGAATTGCTCAAAAAAATAGGCATCCCTCCAACCACATTTCATGGTTTAAGAGATACCCACGCTTCTTTTTTATTCAGTAATAATATTCCTTTGTCTTATGTTAGCAGAAGATTAGGACATGATTCAATCTTAACTACTGAAAAATATTATCTGGAATTAATGCCAGAAAAAAAGCACTCGCAAGATGCGAATGCTTTAAATCTATTGGAATCCCTATAGTATTGTGACCATAGGTGACCAACTGAAGTCTCCAAAACATTGATATAACAACATTCTTGAACGTAAATATTAACGCTTTGAGAATTGAGAAGCTTTACGGGCTTTCTTCAAACCTGGCTTCT
>JAEDOA010000010.1 GCA_016302195.1 Erysipelotrichaceae bacterium
GTGGTGGACCCTGTAGGACTCGAACCTACGACCGACCGGTTATGAGCCGGTTGCTCTGACCAACTGAGCTAAGGGTCCATACTCATTCGGGTCAAAAAATGGTAGCGGGAGTGAGATTCGAACTCACGACCTCCCGGGTATGAACCGAGCGCTCTAACCAACTAAGCTATCCCGCCAAATGGTCGGGATGACAGGATTTGAACCTGCGACACCCTGGTCCCAAACCAGGTGCACTACCAAGCTGTGCTACATCCCGAGCTCTGTATGGCCACGCTCCAATATAATACCATAGTTATTTAACCTATTCAAGTTTTTTTGAAAAAAAGTTTTTCAACTTTCTATTTTTTTTCTTTTTCTTTAAATTAACTATGATTTGTTTTAAAATTAGATGGGTGATATTATGAAAATTGGATTTGTTTCTTTAGGATGTTGTAAAAACTTAGTTGATAGTCAAAATGCCTTATCGTTTTTGAAGGCATCAGGTCATGTCTTTGTTGATGATCCAAAACAGGCTGAAGCAATTGTTGTCAATACTTGTGGATTTATCAATGATGCTAAACAGGAATCGATTGATACAATTCTCAAAATGGCTGACTATAAAAAGAATAATTTAAAATATTTAGTGGTTATGGGATGTTTGGTTCAAAGGTATAAGCAGCAGTTAATCGAAGAATTACCTGAGGTTGATTTGTTTATATCTATTGATGAATATAAACAGTTGCCTCAATTATTTAATCAATTATTTAAAAGCGAAACAATTTATGACAGATCTGTAGTAATTGCAACACCACCTCACACAGCATATTTAAGAATAGCTGATGGCTGTTCAAATAGATGTACATATTGTGCCATTCCATTAATTAGAAAAGATTACAAATCTGAGGATATGGATACTATTTTAAAACAAGCAAAGGAATTGGAACAACTAAATGTTAAAGAGCTTAATCTAATTGCTCAGGATACAACAAGATATGGTTTTGATAAGGATGGTAAATTGCATCTAGCTCAATTATTATCTGAATTAAATAAAATGAATTTTACCTGGATTAGAGTATTGTATATGTATCCTGATGAAATCGATGATAATTTGCTGCAGGTGATGAGCAAGTTGGATAAGGTTGTACCATATTTTGATATACCTGTTCAGCATAGCAGCAATCGTCTTTTGAAATTGATGAATAGAAGAGGTACAAGAGAACAAATAATAGATATTGTTAAAAAGATTAGATCCATGTTTAAAAATGCAGTATTGCGCACAACAATTATTGTGGGTTTTCCTACAGAAACCGATGATGATTTTTTAGACTTGCTGGATTTTGTAAAAGAGGTTAGATGGGATAGGTTAGGCGGTTTTACTTATTCATTGGAAGAAGATACAGCAGCATATAACATATTCCCAAGAGTAGATGAACAAATAGCCAAAGAAAGACTTCAAAAACTAATGGAAGTTCAAAACGAGATTTCCTATCAGAATAATCAGCGTTTTATCGGTCAAAAACTATTAGCAGTTGTTGAGGGTGTAGATAGTATTGGTCGTAATAGATATATAGCTAGAAGCTATCAATATGCACCAGATGATATTGATGGTCATATTGTTATCGAAAGTGATAGAGAATTAAATGTTTCTGATTTTGTAGAAGTGCTGATAACTTCAGCAGATAGTTATGATCTATTTGGGAAGAGAGTATAATGATGCTAGTACAAAAAGATCGTTTAATTTTAACACACGAAAAGCAAAAAGAATTGTTATCTGATTATTTGGATAGTTTTTGTCTTTGTGAGTTATATGAAGATGATGCCTGCTCACAACTACTGATAGCTATTGGAATGCTATTGGAAAGTAAAAACAATGATAGTACAAATAAAACTATTATTGTTTTTGATGAATCAAAACTGACAAATGAGAACTTTTTCAAAGCCTTATTATTGGTAGAAAAATACAAACTAAATAATCTTTTAATCGTAATAAAAGGAGAAAGTCTTAATAAGGATTTTCATCACAAGTTTGTACAAATGAATTTTAAAACAATCAGTTATGATATCAATAATATTGAATCATTAATGATGGCAATTACTTTTGGAAAATCACTTTGCCTTCCTACTGTTATATTACCTTTGTAATTTTTATAATAATAAAAAGCCACAATAGGGATGTTAAAAAATTAATAATCACAAATTTGAGATGTTTGGTTTTGTGATGAAAAAGATACATGGCGAATAAACTGCCAAAGCTTCCCATCAAAAAGGAGAACAATAAAAGGATTGATTCCTTGATTCTCCATTTTTTATGAATTGATTTATATTTGTCAATGCCATAAAACAAAAATGATAATGTGTTAATAAACAATAGATAATATAGCAAATATTTCATGAATTAATAATAAATATTGATTTGTAATAAATCAAGATAACTTGTATACTTAAATAGGTGAAAATATGAAGAAGAGAGTATTGTTTATCGCCTCAACAGGTGGTCATTTAGAAGAATTAATGCAGTTGAAAAAGATGTTTGACAAGTACGATTACCACATCATAACTGAAAAAACAAAAGCTAATCTTAAATTGAAAGAAAAATATAATAAGCGAATCAGCTACTTGATTTACGGTTCGTATACCGGTTTAGCCAATAAACTGATATATCCTTTTAAATTAATGCTGAACACGCTTATTTCTTTTTTTCTATTTTTGAAAATAAGACCACAATACATTGTTTCAACAGGTGCACATACTTCAGGACCAATGTGTTTAATTGGCCATCTATTAGGAAGCAAGATTATTTTTATTGAAACCTTCGCCAATAGCGAATCTAAAAGCAAAACTGGCAGTATAGTTTATAAATTTGCTGATTTATTCATTGTTCAATGGGAAAGTATGTTAGAACTTTACCCAGAAGCAACTTATGGGGGGTGGATTTTTTGATACTGGTAACTTTAGGCAGTCAGGATAAACAGTTTAAAAGACTATTAGATGATGTTAGTAAACAAATCGAATTAAAAAATATTGATGAAGAGGTAGTGGTTCAGGCTGGTTATACAAAATATAAAAATGATAAGATGAAAATATTTGATTTATTAGACCATGACAGTTTTAACCAGCTGATTGACAAGTGCGATATTTTAATAACTCATGGAGGAGCCGGTTCAATATTAAATGGGCTAAAAAGAGGCAAGGTTGTGATTGGTTGTCCTCGTTTAGCTCAATTTAATGAGCATGTTAACGATCATCAAAGACAGTTAGTTAATCTCTTTTCGCAAAAGGGATATATACTGAAATATGATTTATCGGATGATTTGGCTGATGTGCTATTAAAGGCAAAGACCTTTTCAGCAAAGCGTTTTGAAAGCAATACTGATAATATGATCAAACTGATAGAAAATTTTATTGACAATAATTAATTGGAGAGTAATAAATATGAAAATGGTAGATAAAAACGAAAATCTAAAGCAGCTTCAAAAGGTTGAATATCAGATGCTTAAAGATTTTGACAAATTTTGTAGAGAGAATGATATAGAATATTGTTTAACTTATGGAACCTTAATTGGTGCTGTAAGACATAAAGGATTCATTCCCTGGGACGATGATATTGATGTTTTTGTTAAGGCAGAAGATTATTTAAAACTTGAAAGTATTTTTAACGAAAAACAAACCGATGGCAAGTATTTTTTACAAACAGTTAAAACAGATATTTACAATTGGAATTTGTGGGATTGTGTTAGATTAAATAATACAGCCTATCACATCGGAGATTGGGATTATTCTAGAATAAATAGTGGAATTTTTATTGATATTTTTCCACTAGCTGATTTTCCAAGTGAAAAAAAAGAAGTTAGAAAAGTGGTACTGTGGCACAGAATATGCAATATCTTGGCTAAAGATAATGTTATCGGAAATAAAAAAAGAGATTTTTCTTATGGAACGCTTGGCAAAATTTTATCTGCCTTATCAAAAATGATTCCTGAAAATGTCAGAATTAGGTTGCTGCAAAAATATATGTATAAGATACTTAACTATAAATCAGATAGCGGCTTATGTTTTAGCACGGTGAGAACTACAGCTGTATTTCCAAAAGAGTGGTTTAAAGAGAACGTTTTGCTTGATTTTGAAGATGGCAAGTATCCTTGTCCAAAACAGTATGATGCTTTCTTGAGAAATGTTTATGGGGATTATATGCAATTGCCTAAAGAAAGCGAAAGAGCGGGCCATGGAAAGGTGGAGGTTTGTTTTGACACGACCAAAGAATAAAAACGAAGTGATTGTTCATGCTCAATAAATGGTTAAAAAGCCTGGCAAGTTCATTATTTGTTTTTTTACCGATTATTGAAATGTTAAGAAATACCAAATTCAAGGATATTGAGCTTTTTAATGTGGCTCTAATTGAACTTGTTTTGATAGTTTTGATTTTAACTATGGTTGCTTTAACGATTTATAAGCACAAATACCATTTTTCAAAAATACTATTTTTCATTGCGATAGTATATTGTGCTTATTTGTTTTTGCATTGTTTTCACATCTATAGTTTTGATACGGTCATTTTTCCATTAAATAACCCATCGTATTTTGTGGAACTATATTATCTTTTTAGAGTGTATTTGTTGCCGTTATTATTGATTTTTGTTTTGCTTGAAAACAAAGATGTTTTTGATAAACAGTTCTATTTGTCAATCAGTAAGTATTTGATTGTTGTTATTTGTGGCAATATAGTTTTTTGTAACTTGTTTAGATTTTCGCTTTTTTCTTACAAATATGAAAACGAAGCGTTGATTAATAACAGCACTTTTTTTGATGTGTTTAATGTTACTAAGGATTATAAAGAATTATTCTCTTGTGGTTTTTTTCCTAGTGCCAATCAAATCTCAATTGTATTAGTTATGTTATTGCCTTTGAATTTATTATCTTTGTATCGTAAGGTCAGTATAATTAATACATTGCTGGTTGTTTTACAATTATTTGCGATGATAATAGTTGGAACCAAAACAGCTGTGTTAGGAAGTATTTTAGAACTTGTCAGTGGTTTAGTAATGTATATAGGCTTTGCGATACTTCCAAAGCAGCAGTCTTTAAAAGGTAATTATCTAATTGTTTTAATATGTTTAATGATTTTAACAACCTGTACAATCTATATATCTCCTTTCTATAAAAACTATAGTAGTGAACAAAATGATTTATCTGTTTTAACTGAGAAACAAAAGTATATCTATAAACAGCTTGAAAGCTTGCCAATTGAATCGGCAATTAGTTTTATAAAATCCAACTATTCGACATTTAAGATTAACAAAATGTTTATTGATTATTATCCGATAGAAGATGATCCAGTCTTCTGGATAAACATAGCTAAAAGAGATAGAAGTTTAAATAATGACTATCGTATTATTAAGCAGGATATATTAGCGCGAATTGTTCAAAGAAACGACAACACTTTTGACAGGTATTTTGGCTTGGGCTATTCTATTAATTTTCCTGATATAGAAAGAGATTATGTATATCAATACTATTTATTTGGAATATTTGGCGTTATCTTATTTATAGGTTCATATATTATAATATATCTATATAATTTGTATAAGGCATTTTACAAAGCCAATTTTAATTACTATTATGCTTTACCTTTAGTATCCTGTTTATTTGGCTTAGTAGTATGTTATTTCTCTGGTCATTTATTTGGTTGGAGCTTTCCAATGTATATTCTAGCAATGTGTTTATGCTATCAAAGAGAGGATGATTACTGTGATAAAGGTTAGTATTGTTGTTCCGATATATAATACAAAGGAATATCTAAAAAAATGTATCGACAGTTTATTAGATCAAAGCTTAGATTGTATGGAAATAATATTAGTAGATGATGGTTCAACAGATGGAAGTAGTCAACTAATAGATCAATATCAAAATATAAGCAATATTAAAATTTTTCATCGGACAAATAGTGGGGTTAGTGCTGCTAGAAACTATGGCATATCCCAAGCAGAAGGGCAGTATATCGGCTTTGTTGATAGCGATGATTATGTTAATAAAGATATGTATCTAAAAATGTATGAAAAAGCCATTAGTGATAATAGCGATGTTGTTTACTGTGACAGCATTAACATCTATGCTGATGGAACTTGTAAGTATATTAAAACGGAAAATGTAAATGCTAGTGATCCAATTAAAGCTTATATTGTATCAATGCCAATGGCAGCAGTTAGAATTTTTAAAAAAGATTTGTTTAAAAATATTTCTTTTTGCGAAGGAAAGATTTATGAAGATTTCCAATTAATTGGCCCAACAGTTGCCAACTGCCAAAAATTTTCGTATGTAAATGAAGGCTTATATTATTATTATCAAAGAAGTGGCTCAATCATGCATCAAAAAAGCTTCAATAATCGTCTACTTGATATTTTTGATGTGCTTCAATCAAATTACGATTATTTGAACCAAAAGTATCCTTTAGAGGTTGAGTATTTGTATATTAGTCATTTGCTTAGAAGTGCAACCTTAAGATTTTTGGATTATGAAAATTCTGATAGCCAGTTGTCTTCCATCAATCAAATAATGAGAAATCGATTTAACAATTATGCTAAAAACCCATATTATAAAAAATCATCAATAAAAATGAAGCTTATTTGTTTTCTAGCATATCATAAGCAGTATTTTATATTAAAATTAATAAAGAAAGTAACAGGTAAATAAGCTATGGTAAATGTAAGTGTAATAGTTCCCGTATATAATGTTGAAGAATATCTAGATAAATGTCTTTCTTCATTAGTTAATCAATCGATGAAAAATGAAATGGAGATAATTGTTATAAATGACGGTACTAAAGATAACAGTCAGATGATAATTGACAAATATGCAGCAAAGTATAGCAATATTGTCAGCATAAAAAAGCAGAATGAGGGACTGTGTGTAACTAGAAACCTCGGTATATCATTAGCAAAGGGAAAATATATTGGCTTTGTTGACAGCGATGATTACGTTGATGAGTGCATGTTTGAAAAACTATATCAGAAAGCTATTGAAAAGGATTTTGATATAGTTGTATGTCAGACTAATTCTATAGAAAATGGTGTGGTTACTCCTGTTTATTGTGGAATAAAATCCGATGAATACCATGTTGAGAATATCATGTGCTCAATATATCCTTCAGTTTGGAATAAGATTTACAAAAGAGAATTATTTGGAGAAAAAACTTTATTTAAACCTGGGGTATGGTTTGAGGATGTGGAGTGGACATATCGTATATTGCCTCTTGTTAAGTCTATAGGGGTAATAGATGGTCATTATTATCAATATATCAAAAGAGAAGGGTCGATAACTGCAACCGTAAATCAGAAATTATATGATTATATTTCTAATTTAAATGGGGTAGTTGCTTATTATAAGGAAAATGGTTATTATCAAAAATATCAAAAGCAACTGGAATTTGTATATGTTAGATATCTTTTGGCAACTTTTGTTAAGCAGTCCAGCAGATATGATTACGACGGTTATATAAAAGCGGTTGATGCAGCTTTAGCAAATGTTAAACAGCATTTCCCTAGTTATCGCAAAAATAGGTACTTTTATCGCAGCCTAAAGGGTGTTTATTTAGTGCTTTTTTCTAAACCACTAGCAATACTGTATTACGGAATCAGAAAGATTGGGAGGAATAAATAATGAAATTAAAAAAAGTATTATTGAATTTCGTTAGTGATGTTATTCCTTTGTTAATAATCGCAGTATTAGGAATTTTCAAGTCTAAATTATTTATAAAGGCTTTGGGAACGGAAACATTAGGCTTATATAATCTTTTTTCCCAGGTCATGGTTTATGTCGCAGTTGTAGATGGCGGTTTATCAAGCGCAGTTCTATTTTCGTTATATAAACCTAATTCTCAAAAGGATGAGCAGAAGATTAATGAAATCTTATCAGCTTCTCTTAAAGTGTTCTCACTAATAGGAATAGTAGTTTATTCGATTGCTTTTGTTGTTTCATTTTTTGTTCCTTTGTTGATTAAGGACAACAATTTTGAATATACCTATATCATTATTACATTTTTGTTATTTGCCTTAAGCAGTGTTATTAGTTATTTCTTTGTTCCGTATTATTGCTTGCTTGAGGTTAAAGAAAAACGCTATATTTACAACTTGATAGTTCAATTATCGCAGATTAGTATTTCCCTTTTGGAAATATTCATGCTGATCAAGGGAATGAGCTTTGTGATGATACTATTAATGCATTCGGCTATTAAATTAATTGCGCACACTATCGAAGCTATTATTTGCAGGATTAAATTCCCTAATATAAATCTGCATTGCCAACAAAAAGATTATTCCTTTAAAAGGCACATTTCTTCTTTAGCAGTTCATAAAATTAATGGTTTGGTTGGTTCCAATATTGATACATTGATTATCTCTAAGGTATTAGGATTAACATATGTGGCTATTTACACCACATATCACTATTTTGTTAATATGTTAAAAATGATCTTTGGCAAAATTGAGTATTCCTTAACGGCAATGGTTGGAAATGCACTGGCTTCAGATAAAAGAGACGAAATAGAATTGCTTCATGATCGTTTTAATAATTTGTTATTTTATTTAGCTATAATTGTTTCTATACCTTTATCACTTGCGATTAATGATTTTATTGATATTTGGTATGAAAACAAGATTTTTACTTCCAACTTAATTGCGATATCTTTTTCGTTGCTTCTATATATTTCCATTATCAAAATGGGTACAACTCTATTTATTACTTCAGCGGGATTATATCGTGAAACAAAACATTGCGCAATTGTTGATACTGTAGTTAATCTTGTATTATCGCTTGTTTTGGTTCATTATATGGGAATTTCAGGAGTAATAGTAGCTACTGTTATATCGGTATTTATCGCTGAATATATTTTAAAGACAATAGTATTATATGATCATCTTTTCAAAGGTGATTGCTTCAAGTTTTTTATTAAGAATATTAAGTTTTTCTTAATAACATTGGTTGATTTTATTGTTGGATATGTCCTAATTAATCCAGTTCAATTTAATGGGGTTATTCATTGGTTTGTATTCTTTGTTTTCTATACGATAGTAAATGCCCTATCAGTATTGGCACTTTTCGCCTTGCTTAAAGAAGCAAACTTTCTTTCAAGTATACAGAAGCTTTTTAAAAGGGGATAGTTTATGAAAAAAGTATTATTTTTACAAATGTTTGGCAAAAGCTTTGGCGGAGTTTGGCAAGTAATCAAGCTAGTTGGGGAGAATCTTGTTTTAAATGATTATGATGTTTCTGTCATCTCCCTTAGAGAAAATAAAAACAATTTGATCATCGAGGCAGATGAAAGAATAAAAATGTATACCATCAATCCAGAAGATGGATGGGAAATCCAACTTTACTCTGATATGATAAAGCAGGCTACAAAAGGCCATATTTTGAAAGCAGTAAATATGTTATATCAAAGAATTATCTTTAATTATAAATTGAGTAAAGATGGAGATAAATTAAGAAAACTTATTGATGAAATTAATCCTGATAAAATAGTTGTCGCCCATTATCAATTATTAGATTTGTTAAGTAAAAAGCAGTTAAAGAAAACTATCTATCAGCAGCATTCTTCTTTTAAGTTTGCTTATGAAAGCAAGGGTAACTTCAGAACCTTATTGAAATATAATGGAAAAGTTAAATATTTGTGGTTGTCTAATGCTTCTAAACAGCAGGCAATAGAGAAAGGCTTAAAAAATAACTATTTTATTTATAATTCACCAAGATTTTATCTTGATACAAGAGCTGATGTATGTCGAAATAAAAAAATCATTTGTTTGTCTCGACTTTCCAGTGAAAAAAGAATTGACTTAATGGTTGATATTGTAAAAAAAGCCTTCCAAAAGGCTATTGATAAACAATGGACGATGGAGATTTATGGCGATGGAAATGAAAAAAATAAAGTAGTTGAGGCAATAGGTGATTCTTCACAAATTAAACTAATGGGATTAACAACTGAAGTAAAACAGAAATTGATGACTAGTTCAATTAATCTTAATACATCAACCATTGAGGGTTTTTCGATGACAATATTGGAAGCTAATGAAGCTGGTATTCCTACTATTAGTTTTGATTTTGGTGAATCTGTTTACGAACAGATTGAAAATGATATTAATGGCTATATTGCTTCTAATAAAGAGCAATATATCGATTTGTTAGTAGAGTTAATTGATAATCCAGATAAGCTTGACAGCTTATCAGCAACTACAAAGGAATTTGCGAAAAAATTTGCGATTGAAAAAACTATTGTTCAATGGCAAAACCTATTGGATTAAAATTTTATTCGATTGTGCAGAACCTTACCGATAATCTGCACATTTCTTTCTTTTTGTTCGTTGTGATCTAAGACAAGTGGCTGATAATTGTCGTTGGCAGGTTGAAGTATCATTTTGTCATTGCGGAAAAAGACCTGTTTGACAGTCGCTTCATTATTGTCAAGCAGGATAACGCCGATATCGCCATTCTCTAAATAGGATTGTTTGTGAACATAAATGAGATCACCAGGAAGGATTCTTTTGTCTTTCATGGAATCACCAACGACTTCAAGATAGAAACAGTCGCTATATTTACCATCATCATAAAAGACATGCTCGTAACCTAATACCTGTTCAATGGCATCAATTGGCTTGCCACCTCTAACCACGCCTAAAACAGCGACCATATTTTCATCATTGCTGCCCAATTTTTTATCAGTCAAATCGTTAACTGATATATTGAAATAATCAGCTATTTTTTTTAGGGTGTCATATTTAGGTATAGAACTGCCATCTTCCCATTTTTGAATGGTTGTAAATGATTTATATCCCAAATATTGAGCAATTTGTTGTTGCGAAATACCATTTATTTTTCTTAGATAGCGTATGTTTGCTTTAAAGTTCATTATTGTCTTTCCCTCCATGATTATTATAGCTTTTCTGTATTTGGGAAACAAGTTTTACTTGAATTATTTTCAACTATTATACTTGAATTTAATTCAAGTAAGTGATAGTATACAACTATGAAAAATTATGTTGATGTTATTTGTTTAAATCAGAAAAACGGCAAGATAAAACCCTTATGCATTGTCTGGGATGATGGAGTAAAATATCCAATCGATAAGATCGTTCAGGTAATAAATGCGGCTTCAATTAAATCGGGCGGTATGGGCTTAAGATATACCTGTAAGATAGGATTAAACTTTCGTTATCTATATTTTAGTGAAGGAAAATGGTTTATTGAAAAGTTTGATTAGTGTTACATAGTTATTTCAAGTATTTGAAAAAATATCAAGAAAAATTAATCTTCCAGAACCTAGAGAAGTTAAACCTGGTAGATGCAAGAGCGAATGGGTGATACGTATAGACTTGTCAACAGCATTAAAAGTATGCGCTATATTTGCTGGAAAAGAGTTTTTTTAAGTAAATTAATAAAAAATGGATAGATATTTATTCTACCCATTTTTACTTTATTACTTGTTGTTTAGGTAATTGATATATTGCTGATAAGTCATTTTTGGCTTGAAGTTATTGACAATATCGTTTACTAGTTCAGGCTGTTCAAGCAAATCAATAACGCTACCACATACTACTTTAGGCTGGATAATATATACTTCATATGGATCACTTATTAGCAGGTTGTTGCCATGCATATTTCCGCTAAAACCTGTATAGCCATATTGAATAATTGGCTTAAAAATAGAAATATCGCCAACATCACCTGCTGCGCAGCTTTTTTCATCATGTAATATCTGACTGTCATCAAAGAAGTTGAGCATATTGTTGTATACTACTTTTGATAATTTTTCATCTGGTATAAGTGGTAGGTAACCTGGCTGTTGTTCAATCTCAACACTTCCATTAAATGCTTCAGCGCAGCATCTAGCAATTTTATCGACTTGATTTGATAAATATAGTAGATATTGCGGATTGATACTACGGCAATAGCATTCATATTCAACTTCTTCAGGTATAGAATTGACGGTTGTACCACCCTTTGAAATCATTCCATGGAATCTGACTAGATCTTCCTCTTTGAACGTTTCTCTTAACATATTAACTGCGTTTAAAAATAAGACACACATATTAGCGGCATTTACTCCCTCACTTGGATTAACTGCTGCATGAGCTGATTTACCTTTAAATGTTATTTTCTTATAGGTAAACCCAGCTAGTTTTGAACCAATAGAAAAGTGATGACCGCAATATTGTCCGCTGCCATGTAAGTGAATAAATAAATCGATATCATCGATAAGATGCTGCTCAATCATGTTTTCTTTGCCAGAAAGATACTTTATTTTGCCTTGCTGGATTAATTGTTTACGATAGGCAATATCTGTAAATTCTTCAGCTGGAGTAAAAAATAGAGTGACAGTACCTTGATATTTATTGATGACTTCTTTTAAAGCGCAAATGGCTGCCAGCATAATAGTAACTTGGCTGCTATGGCCACAGCTATGAGCTGCATTATCAACTTTTGAAGCATATGGATGGTTTATTGTTGGAATGCCATCTAATTCACAGATTAATCCAATATTTGGTTTTCCTTGGCCTATTTTTACTGTAAAACCGGTTTGTGCAAACTCTTTATCAATGGATAAGCCTTTGGTTTGAAGAAAACGATTGATAATTTCTTTGGTTTTAAATTCTTTAAATCCCAACTCAGGATTTTCAAAAAGTTCTTGTCCTAGTTGGTAGAATTCTTCTTTATGATCTTCAATATATTTGTTAATTATTTCTTTCATATAGACAACTCCTATAATAGATTGAATATTGATTTAATGATATCTAAACCTGCTACAAAGGTGCCAATACTGCTGCCTAAATTTGCCAGGGCAACAACTAGTAAGATTCTTGTTACTTTGTTGGTTCTAAATCCCTTAAAGGAATTTAAGTCCTGATTTAAATCATCAAAATCCTGCACGGTTGGCTTTATCAGTTTGGCTTCTAGTAATCCAGAGAACCATCCCGCTGCTAATAGTGGATTAAGTGAAGAAATTGGTGCAACAACAAAGGCTAAAAGTGCAGAAAGGATATTGCCATTAGCGATAATAACTCCAATAGCAGCAAAGGTTCCATTGATTAATATCCACGATTTTATTTGATTTAAGCCAATTGAAGCATCAAACTTAAAGCATAATAATATGGCAAGCACAATGATAATCGGGATAAGCCAGCCTAGGGCCTTTTTAAATGGTGATTTCTTTTTGATTGTATCAAATTGAGAAATATCATAATCCTGCTGAATATATTTAGGAACATTAACACAATGTGCTGCCCCTAAGATTGCTACTATCGTATTTCCATCAGCATTTTTAATCTTCTGGGCTAAATACATATCTCTTTCATCGACCAATACCTTTTTTACTGAAGGGAATTGGCTGCTTACTTCATCTAAAGCTGCCGTCAACATGTCTTTTTGCTGCAAATTGGCTAAATCTTCCTCTGTTATCTCCTCATCATCAAAGAAGGCAGAAACGATAACGCTGATTAATTTTATTTTCTCTTTTAATGATAGA
Source organism: Erysipelotrichaceae bacterium (assembly GCA_016302195.1). GTDB lineage: Bacteria > Bacillota_I > Bacilli_A > Erysipelotrichales > Erysipelotrichaceae > UBA1783. Next base: position 13,487 of record JAEDOA010000010.1, read on the forward strand.
CTTGACCAGATTCTTGAAAAGGTAATTTTTATATCTCTATCCGCTAAAACCAGATTTGAATTTAATTGTTTGGCTTTTTCAATACCTATCAACATTTCCTTACCTGTTTGCGATTTTAAATTTGAGGCTATTCTACGTTGATAATTAGCTAGAATCAGATTAGCCAACATCATGGTAACCTGCTTATTCTTAATGATTTTAACTACATCGGTTTGACGGTATTTTTCTGGATCAACCATGGTATTGTAACGACCCTGGTCTAGCTCAATACAAATACTATCAGGTTTTATTTCATCAATTGTTTCTTCAACCATTTTTGCACTTTCAACCGATACATGGGCTGTCGGAATTAAGTATATTTTTTTATTTTTATAGTCAATTTGAATAACTTTTTCGTTCATTGCTAAATACCTCTAAACATTTTATATTATATCATATTGTTCTATTGGTTTTGGGTTTATGTTATAATTGTTTACGATAAGGGAGAAGGTGTATTGATGCATTTATCATTAACATATGAATTAATAATAAAATATCTAAGAATGGCAATTGATATAATAGCTGTTTGGGCAGTAATAAATTTTTTAATTAGAATTGTTAGAAATAATCAGAAAACTATACAATTGTTCCAGGGGGTAGTATTAGTTATCGTTGTCCAGATGTTGTCTAAGCTTTTAGGCTTGGAAACAATTTCCTGGCTGGCTGATACCGTAGTATCCTGGGGATTTTTGGCTTTTATTGTTATCTTCCAGCCTGAAATTAGACAAATACTGGAAAGATTAGGAAAGAGTAATGCTTTTGCGAGAATTGCTACTTTATCATCTTCTGAAAAAGAAAATTTAATTGAAGAATTGGTTACAGCAACAAAAAATCTATCAACAAAAAAAGTGGGAGCGCTTATTACCCTTGAACAATCAAATTCTCTTTCTGAGTATATCGATACTGGAATAAAAATGAACTCACTGGTATCTGCAGAACTATTATGCTCAATATTTATGACTACCACTCCTTTACATGATGGAGCAGTTATCATCCAGGGGGATAAGATAGCTTGTGCTTCCGCTTATTTTACTCCAACAACCAAAGAATTGCCTTCAAAATATGGAGCTAGACATCGTGCAGCCATCGGTATTAGCGAACTGACCGACTCTATTACCATTGTAGTTTCTGAGGAAACAGGTATGGTTTCAATTGCTGAGGGTGGAAAATTAATTCAAATGACGGAGAAGAAACTTCGCGATTATCTAGATAAGATTATTTTGAATAAGGAAATTAAAACTGAATCTAGAAAAAGTGGCAGAACTGTATCAGCCTCACTTGATGAACTTGTTAGCAGCATAAATGCTGATTTGGGATTACAAAAAGAAAGTCAGGATGACGAATTAGAAAATCCTAATAAACATGACATGAAGTTATTTCAAACCGCAAGCTTTAAGGCTATCGATTCAACTGAAGAGAATAAACAGGATAGTTTGGTAGAGCAGGTTTTGAAAAATACTGTTATGGAAAATAGTATTGATGAAAATATCGTTGTTAGAACGGTTCCTACTACTACTAATAAAATAACAACAATAAAGACAACTGTAACAACAGGAACAGATATTTTACAAAGTAATGAAGAAGGCAAGGAGGTAACAACTGATGAAGTTAAAAGAGAAGAAAATTAAAGATTCCCAGGAAAAACTTGAACTTGCTCAAAAAATAGCCGCTAATTCTCAAAAGGTATATCGTACTTATGCCACTGTAGAGAATGCGATTTTATATATTTTTAGATCTATTTCCGCTTTATTAACAAAAATAATATTCAATAAAAGATTTACTGGTCTTTTCTCTTTGATATTGGCAATTATTTTATATGTTGCGATAAATATTACAACAAATGATGCTTTAGGCATTTCTCAAGCAGCCACATTAAATGATATTCCAGTAAAAGCGATATATAATTCGGAAATATATGAGGTTTCAGGAATACCTTCTACAGTAAATGTAATTATTACTGGAGCCATGAATGACATATCTGTCCAAAAAACTAAGAAAAACTCTTCAGTTACCTGTGATTTATCTGGCTTAACTGAAGGAACATATTCAATAAAGCTAGTACCTAACAACTTTTCATCGGAATTAAGTGTAAATGTGTTAGATACCCCTACAGTAAATGTAACTATCAAGAAAAAGATTACAGCTAAATACAATATTTCTTACGAGTTTATCAATAAGAATGCGATGGATTCCACCTATAATTTAGGTGAGACAACTTTTGATTCCACTGAAGTTTTGATTAGAGCTTCACAAGATACCATTGATTCAATTGCTTTTGTAAAAGCCTTGATTGATGTTACTGGAGTAACAAGCAATTTTACTAGAGAAGCTAGAATAGTTGCTTATGATAACAATGGTTATATTGTCGATTGCGATATTATTCCTTCAACTGTTATGGCTACTGTATCGGTTAGTTCTCCAAGTAAGGAAGTACCTATCATTGTTAGAACAATAGGAACCATGGCTGAGGATCTAGCCCTTGATTCAATTTCATTAGATCATTCTACGGTTACAATATATGGATCAAATAATGTATTGAGTTTGATTGATGCGGTATATGTTGATGTTGACGTTACTAATTTAACTAAGAATACTGCCTTGTCAACTACTTTGAATTTGCCTTCAGGTGTTAATAAAATGAGCGTTACTAAGATAAATATGGAAATTGTAGTAGGTGAAAAGACATCGAGAGAAATAAAGAATGTTAAAGTTGCTTATAGTAATTTGAATTCTGACTTTAAAGTAAAACTAGTTGACGAAAATGATGTTACTGTTAATGTAATCGTTTATGGAACAAAGAATAACATCGATAAATTAACGGCTGATGATATAGTTGTTAATATTGATATGAGCTCTGTAACGGATGTTGGTTTACAACAAGTGCCAATTTATGTTAGCGGCAATAACTTGCTTGTTGAATATCAAATTGCAGATGGACGAAAATATATTCAAATTGAAGTAGCTCAATAGGAGGATGAATATGCAGGCACATTTTGGAACTGATGGAATAAGAGGAAGAGCAAATGAGAATTTAACTGTTGATATGGCCTATCGTATCGGTCAGTTTCTTTCAAGCATGAAAAAAAAGCAAAAAATATTAATTGGAAGAGATACCAGACTATCTTCTGGAATGCTTCAAGCTGCTCTTGCTAGTGGAATAACGGCATGTGGAAGTGATGCTTATTTACTTGAGGTTTGTTCAACTCCTTCTTTAGTATACCTAGTTAGAAATGAGAAATTCGATTTTGGTATTATGATTACAGCATCTCATAATCCATTCTACGATAACGGAATAAAAATTATTAGTTCTTCAGGCAGTAAAATTGATAGCCAATTGGAAGAAAAAATTGAAGATTATATTTACTCGGATCAGCAGCTACCACTTGCTATTGCCAATGATATCGGTAAACTTGTCAATTATCATCAAGGTTTACAAATTTACTATGACTATCTTTATAAAGAATTTCCAATGGATTTATCAGATTTTTCTATTATTGTCGATTGTGCTAATGGTTCCACAAGTGAAATAGCTCCTATTGTTTTTAAACATTTTAATAGCAAGTTGACTGTTATCGATAATCAGCCGGATGGATTAAATATTAATAAAGATTGTGGCTCAACCCATATTGAAAGATTAGCTGAGATTGTAAAAAAAGGCAATTACGATGTGGGATTTGGCTATGATGGCGATGGGGATAGAGTTATCGCTGTAGCTAAAGACGGTCAAATTGTTGATGGAGACAAGATATTATATTGTTGCGGTAAATATCTCAAAGACAAGGGACAATTGAGAAATGGCAAGATTGTAACTACAGTTATGGCAAATTTAGGTTTATTTAAAAAACTTGATGAATATGATATCGGTTATGAAAAAACCGCAGTAGGAGACAAGTATGTCTACAAATGTATGATGGAAAATGGCTATGTAGTTGGTGGAGAACAGTCTGGTCATATTATTTTCTCAGATCATGCAACTACTGGGGATGGTTTACTTACTTCTCTTGTTTTATTGTCAATTATGATTGAAACTAAAAAAAGTCTTAATCAGTTAACCGATGATCTGTTTGTCTATCCACAGGTTTTAATAAATGTAAACGTAAAGGATAAAAATACAGTATTATCTGATGAAAGATTAAAAGAAATATCTCAACAAGTTCAAGAACAATTATCTGATAATGGCAGAGTATTAGTTAGAGCAAGCGGTACAGAATCATTAATTAGAGTAATGATTGAAGCTGATAGTAAGGCTAATTGTCAAAAATATGCTGAAATGATAGTTGATGTTGTAAAGCAAATTGATGCATAAGGGGCTGGATTATGATAAATTATTCATTAAGTGAAATATGTGAAATAGTTGACGGAAAATTAATTGGAGATGGATCAGTAGTTGTAAATGGTATGCAATATGATTCCAGATTAATGAAAGACAATATGATTTTCGCCCCATTCAAAGGTGAAAAAATGGATGGACACCAATTTGTAAAGCCCTTGTTTGAAAAGAATATCAAAGCCAGTTTTTGGCAAAGCGATTGCCCTTTAGAAAAACCCCAGGGCAATTTAATTGTTGTAGACAATGTTTTAGAAGCAATAGCTAAACTAGCGAAGTTTTATCGCGAAAGTTTAGCTATTAAAATTGTAGGAGTGACCGGTTCAAGCGGAAAAACATCAACAAAAGACATTATTGCTTCTGTATTAGCGCAAAAATATAAGGTCTATAAAACAAAGGGAAATCATAACAATATTATCGGTGTTCCAACAACATTAATTAACATGGACAATGATATTGATGTAGCAGTTATCGAAATGGGAATTGATGATATAGGAATTATGGATAAACTTGTTGATATGGTTAGACCGGATTATACTGTAATAACATCTATTGCTCCTGCTCACATTCAGCAATTTAAAACAATAGATAAAATAGTTCAGCAAAAGTGTTTAATAAATAAGCACCTAAGCAAAGAAGGTATTTGTTTTTACAACCATGACTGTTATGGAGTCAAAAATCAGTTAATTAAAATGAACTTGGAAAATCAGATGTTTGTTTACGGGTTTGATAATGATTGTGATTTGACTATCTCTAACTGTTACATGAGCGATAAGTTCACTTATTTTACCGTTAAGCAGATTGATTATTCACCTTTTAAAGTAGCTGCATTAGGAAAGCATATGGCTTTAAATAGTTTAGCAGCCATCGCTATCGCAACTAAAATGGGATTATCTTACTCGCAAATAGATCAAGGCTTGCAGCAGGTTAGCATAACAAATCGTAGAATGCAGCTAAAGCAAATTAAAGATAGCACTATTATCGATGATAGTTATAACAGCAATCCTTCTTCGCTGGTTGCATCACTTTCGACATTTTTAAATTATTCAAGTAATAATCGAAAAGTGGTTGTATTGGGAGATATGCTTGAATTGGCTGAGAACTCAGCTTTGATGCATAGAGAAATCGCAGATAAGATTGATTTTAGTCAATTTGATAGTATTATATTAATAGGCCAGCAGATGAAAAATCTCTATGAACGTTTACAGCAGAAAAATATCGAAAGTAAATGGTTTATGGATTGGCAAAGTTCTTTATCTGAGGTAAAAAAGCAAGTTAACAAGGAAAGCGTAACCTTCTTTAAATCAAGTAATTCCATGAGATTTAATGAATTAATAAATGCTTTGGAGGATTGAATATGTGTAAAGTAGCTATATTATTTGGTGGGCAGTCAAGTGAACACCCTGTTTCATTAATGTCAGCAAGATCAGTTTGTGAAAATATGCCTGAAAAATATCAACTTTATTTAGTAGGTATTACAAAAGATGGAAAATGGTATCACTACCAAGGATCATATCAGGATATTGAAAATGGTAATTGGCAGAATTACCAGGATAACCAGGAAGTGATTTTAAGTTGTAATAGAAACCATCATGGTTTTTATAATCTAGCAACAAATAGTATTGATTATATTGATGTTATTTTCCCAGTATTACATGGACGATTTGGCGAAGATGGTACTATTCAGGGAGTTTGCCAGCTTAGTGGTATTGATTGTGTCAGCGATAGCATGCAAAGTTGTGTATTAGCCATGGATAAGGAATTAACTCATATCTTATGTCAAAAAGAAGGCATAGATATGGCAAAATATATATGCGTTAGAAAACAGGATAAAATTGATTATCAGAAATTATTTGAAAGAATAAAAAACGAACTATCGTTGCCTTGTTATGTTAAACCAGCAAGAGAGGGTTCCTCTTTTGGGGCTCACAAAATTAGTGATTATCAACAGTTTATTACTTATAGTGAAGATGCTTTTAGTTATGATAACAAGATTTTATACGAAGAATTCATCGATGGAACCGAGGTTGGATGTGCTATTTTAAATAATGAGGTAGCTAAAGAAATGTTTGAGGTCATTGTATCTACTGAAATGTATGGTTATAAAGAAAAATATGATGGATTTAAAACTCAAATATGCGTTCCAGCAGTTAATTTGTCAGAACAGCAGCAACAACAAGCTAAACAGTTGAGCTTAAAGATTGCTGAAATATTGGGCTGTAATGTTATTGCTAGAGTCGATTTCTTTAATTCCAGCAAAGGACTTATTTTTAATGAAGCTAACCTGATTCCTGGCTTTACTTCTCACTCTTTATATCCAGCTATGTTTAGAGAATCAAATGTTAGCTATGGACAGTTGTTAGACAGTCTTATCAAATTGGTACATCGAGGCTGATTATGGATAATAGAAGATGTTATGTAGAAATATCCAAGGAAAATCTAAGAAAAAACGTCGATGTATTAAAAAAGTATATTTCTGAAAACACGGGAATTATCGCGGTCGTAAAGGATGATTTTTATGGTCATGGCGTTGTTGAATTGACAAAAGTGCTTATCGAATGCGGCATAAAAAAATTTGCGGTTAGTTGTTTTCAGGAGGCAATGCAGTTAAGAGAGCAGTTTTCGGATATAGAAATAGTGATATTGGGCTATGTAGAAAGCCATTATTATAAACAGCTAGCACTAAACAATATCGCTATTAATATTAGTTCAATTGATATGGCTAAGAAATTAGTTGAAATTTGTCAGAAAGAAAATTTTATATCGGCTGTTGAAGTAGCTGTTGATACAGGAATGTCAAGAAATGGCATCTCAATTGATACAAGCGAGCAAGATTTGCGTTTTATTTACCAAAATCCTTATTTGTTGGTTAAGGCGACTTATTCTCACTTGGCAACATCAGATAGTTTTTTAAAGAAAAATCAAGACAATACTTTAAAACAGAAAGCAAACTTTGATTATTTATGTAATCGAGTTGAGCAATTATCATTGTATTGCGGTGATAAGCACTTATGCGCTTCAGCAGGGGTTATTAATTATCCGGATTTTAAATACAATATGGTTAGAGTTGGTTTTATGTTACTGGGCTTTGATGTAGGAGAAGTGAATAACAAATTCCAACGTTACCCTTTATTGAGCTGGTATAGCTCAATAATGAGAATCAGCACAATCAAAAAAGGAAGCATTATCAGTTACGGAGGCACTTATATTTGCCAACAAGATAGGAAAATTGCTACAATAAGTGTTGGATATGGCGATGGTTATCCACGTCGACTATCAAATAAGGGTTATGTTTTGATAAAAGGTATTAGATGTAATATCGTGGGTAGAATATGCATGGATCAAATGATGGTTGATGTAACTGATGTTAAAAATATCGATATCAATGATAAAGTGGTATTAGTTGGTGAAAGTAGTGGCGAAATGATTACCTTAAACCAGTTAGCTAATTTGGCCGATACCATAGTTGATGAATTGGTATGCAATATTAATCATCGAGTAGAAAGAATATACATTTAGCGGAGGATTTTTATGAAAGCAAGAGTAGGTGAATTAAAACCAGTTGGTTACAATGTTTATAAGGACAGCTATAATCAAACAGTATTTGTTGATTTCTTTACCAAGAAACAGTATTTAGTGCAAAAACAGGATGAAAAAAGATACTACTTGTTTAGTCAAAGACTGTTTATGGCTGTTTGCGTTTTGATTATCATTAGTTTAGGATTTGGTAATTACATATTAGGATTTGTAGCGGGAATAGTAACTTATGCATTTTTTGAGTTTTTTTATCGCATCAAGTTTTTACCAACTCTACAAGAATTAGATTTAAAACTTCCTGCAAGAGCAAAAATGATTGATGGTATGAGAGATGAAAAAAATTCAAATGCCTCATTAATTGCTAGAGCAATTTGCGGTTTAGTTCTTGTAGTACTATTTGTTGCACTTATTAAAATGCAATATACAAATATGGATATTGGTTTAAACTATTATTTACTTGTAGCTGTTTCAATTTTGTTATCTATTTATGCAGTATACATCAGTTATATGTGCATAAAAGTGTTAATTGAAAGAAAAGGAAAGAGGAAATAAGATATGGTTGAATATAAATTTGATACTCAGTTATTGATTGAAGGTCAAAATCTTGACGAAGATGCTATTAATGAGTATTTCGTTAATAATTTTAAGGGAGATTGTTTGTTAGCTGTTGGTGATGATGAATTGATTAAAATTCATTATCATACAAATGAACCATGGCTTGTGCTAGAGTATTGCGCATCGTTGGGCGAGATATATGATGTTGTAATAGAGAATATGGAGAGACAAGCCAATGGATTAAAAGGATAATTTCAATTATTATGGCAGTTATATTAGTATGTGATGAAGATGCAATGGTACGAAATACCATAAAAGTTTACGCGACATATAATGGCCATGAAATTGTCGAAGCCGAGGATGGGGTTAAGGCTCTTTCGATAATACAAAATCAACCCATAGATGTCGTTGTTACAGAGTTATCGCTTAACAAATTGGATGGTTTCAGTTTGATTAAGGAAATAAGGAAAAAAAGTAAAGTACCTATTATTATCCTGTCTTATTTATTTGAACAATCAGATAAAGTTTTAGGATTTGAATTAGGAGCAGATGATTATATAACCAAGCCTTTTTTTCCAAATGAGTTGATGCTACGAATAAAAGCAATTTTATCAAGAATTACTGGATTAAAGACTACTGATGTTGCTCATTTTGAGGGTCTAGAAATTGATTATTTAGCTAGAGTAGTAAAAGTTGATGGAAATGTAATAAGTTTATCACCTAAGGAATATGATTTGTTGGCATATTTAAGCAAGAACAACAAAGTCGCAATCAGTAGAGAATCTCTTTTGATCTCTATTTGGGGCTATGATTATTATGGTGATGATAGAACATTAGATACTCACATTAAGCTTTTGAGAAAATCTTTAGGAAAGTATTCCAAGAGTATTTCAACAGTGCGTGGAGTTGGATACCGTTTTGACGGATAGGAGATATTATGAGTGAATGCAATCACAATTGTGCATCTTGTTCTGCAAATTGCGAACAAAGAGATTTAAAGATAAAGGCTAATCAGGATAGTCATATAAAAAAGATTATCGGTGTGGTTAGTTCTAAAGGCGGTGTAGGAAAAAGTTTAGTTACTTCTTTACTTGCTGCTTCAGCAGCAAAAGCAGGATATAAGACCGCAATATTAGATGCTGATATTACTGGTCCAAGTATTCCTCAAGCCTTCAATTTGAATGGCTTTTTGACCGGAGATGGAACCAATATTGCTCCGGCAGAAACCAAAAGCGGAATAAAGGTTGTTTCGACAAATCTTATTTTAGCTGATAAGGGTGAGCCTGTTTTGTGGAGAGGACCTATTATTGCTTCACTTGTCAAGCAGTTTTATAGTGAAGTAATTTGGGGTGATATCGATTATATGTTTGTAGATATGCCTCCAGGAACAGGTGATGTTGCTTTGACAGTTTTCCAGTCTTTACCAATTGATGGTATTATTGTTGTTAGCACACCTCAACAACTAGTTTCTATGATAGTTGAAAAGGCCTTACGAATGGCTAATATGATGAATATAAAAGTATATGGAATAATCGAAAATATGAGTTATATTACCTGCGATAATTGCGGTAATAAAGTCTCACTATTTGGAAAGGACAATATCGAATTACTAGCCAAACGTTTCAATCTTGATATTTTGGCTCAACTTCCATTAGACCCTAATTTGACTTCAGT
>JAEDOA010000097.1 GCA_016302195.1 Erysipelotrichaceae bacterium
TACTCTTTGTCTGAATATTCTTTTTCCAGCAGCGAGTAGTTATATTCGCTGCCATAACCAGCATCAGCGACAATTTTGTCAAACTTATCTAATGTCGTCATTTGTTTCAAAAACGGCTCTAAGGTTCTAAAATCTGTGGGATTAGGGTACAAGGCATAATCAACTACATACTGGTCAGTTGTAGCGGCTTGAATATTGTAGCCCGGTTTAAGCTGACCGTTTTTCATGTGATCTTCTTTCATGTGCATGAAAGTTGCGTCGTGATCGGTTTTGGAATAGCTATTGCGCCCAGCAAAGATTTCTTTGTCGTCTTCATATTTCTTCATGCGAGGAACGTAGTCTTTCTTCAGTTTGCGAAGCAGCTTCTTAAGACCTCGTCTCTTAACTTTTCTAGGAGAGCCTCCTGGAATGACTTTAGGTTCTTGCTCAATTTCTTCGGTCAGCTTTTCAATTTCAGCTTCAGTTTCTTGGGCAAGCTCTGCCAGTCCTTCGCTAGTCTGCACTTTTTCCTTGGCCATTGCTTTGACTACTTCTTTGGCAATCAATTCATCGTAAAGTTCAACTGCTTGGCCTTTTAATTTTTCATGATACTTTTCAACAGCTTTACGCCAAACAAAAGTATAGCGGTTGGCATCAGCTTCAATCTTAGTGCCATCGATAAAAATCGCGCCTTCATTGATCAAACCTTCATCTTCTAAAAGATTGGTAAAGTAAATAAAACATTTTTTAACCAGTTCATTGGCACGATTGCTGGATCTAAAATTATTAATTGTGTGATATGAGATCTTCTGATGTTCGGCTAAAACTATCATTGGTAGATTCTCTTCCAGCATCAATTCAATTTTTCTGCCAGAAAAGACTCTTCTTGAATAAGCAAAAAGCAAAATCTTAAGCATCATGGCTGGATGATAGGCTGGTCGTCCTGTCTTGGATGTGTCACCCAGCAATACATCTTCTGGAATTGAATCAACGAACCAGCTAATAGTATTAGCTAAGTGATTACTAGGAATAGTAAAGTCTAAATTAAGTGTTAAAGCTGTTTGGCCTGTGATATAATTTTGATACATTAATATGCCTTCTTTCATTTTTGTTTTGTGGTGATTCAATAATATCAAGGAAGACAATTAAAGTATAGAAAAAGAACGATGATTTTCGCGAAGAATTTCATCGTTCTTTTTTCATGGCCTAGGATTTAGTTTTTTCCCAGACACTTTTTATTTTGGCGAAAGATATTCTATAATTGAGATTAAATTTAAGAAAAGAGAATAAATATGAAAAAAACGATTGTTTTAATCAGTGTAATGGCTGCTGCGCTATTGACGGGATGCAATAAGCAAACAGCAAAATCAAATTCAAGTTCACAATCATCAAGTAGTTCAAAAATTGTGCGTCATGAGACTAAATCATCTAGTGAAGCTCCTCGTATTAATATTCATAAAAAATACAAGGGCTTTAAGCTTGCAACTGTGCCTAGCCAATATCGTGGTACTTGGTATCGGGCAGATCCTTATTCTAAAAAAGCTAGAGAGCTTGTGATTACCAAGCATACAGTCAATGGCAATGTTACCTATCAGAAAATCGATCACAATTTAAAATTGAATCGTCACTCTGAAAAACAAAATAAAAAATACTCTGGCAATATTGTTCTAATTGATACTCAAGGTAATTCGTTAAAAGTGCGCGGCTTCTTGGATCTGGCGAGCTTAGATTATCAACCTGGTCAATTTAAGAACCATGATTGTCTCTTCTTAAGCTATGGGACTGATCCTAGTGTCATCAACGGTGCGATTTTCAAAGATAAAAGTGTTGCGCTTAAGTATAGAAAGTATGATTTCACTAAGGTAAAGAAATAGTAAATGTAAAAAAGCATTCATCAGACTTGCTAATGAATGCTTGAAATCAGCTATTATTCTTTCTATGTTTGCGGCTTTGCACAATGATGATAATATCCCAAATGACTAATACTAAGGTGTAAATCATCATGAATATCTTTGCACCTACTGCTTGGCTATGCCAAAACAAATCTAGTGCTAACCAGATCAAAGTTATTACAGCCCAAATTATTCTATATAATTCAGGTTTCTCTCTCATCTTAACTCACGCTTCCTGCTATGTACTTCTTTATTTTCTACCTTTAATTTACCCCCATGTAAGCATTTACAAATGATACGTACTTTTTCTTTTGAGTTAATAAAATAAAGGTTAGAAAGAACTCCATCTACATCATGTAGACGGAGTTCTTATTTTTATATCTTATTTCTTCAAGGCAGCAGCTTGTGCTTCTTCTGGAGTGTTAGATGGAGTGATTTTAACACTATTTTCAACAAATTTAACATCGCTGGCTTTGACATAATTGTCAGCTTTGAGTGGCATATAATCTTTTGTGTATTGACCGTTATTTGATAAACGTATTACATTTTGCCAATAACGGACTGGTGCTAAATGATAAAATTCTTCTGCTTTATTTTCACTTGGTACCCAAATATATAATAACTTATCTACTTTCCACTCTTCAGAATTCTTTGCAAGCTTTATATTTTGAGGAGTCCCATTTGTATTATATAGATCTGTGGCCTTGGTAAATCTAATGAGTGAATACCTATTTGCTAAAGTATAGTTATGAACTGGCATCTTTTTGGCAGCATTGACAAATAAATTAAGAATCCAGTAATCAGTACCTTTAATGTGGTAAATTGCTTGTTCCCAATCATCATCGCCGTCCTCACCAGTACCTGCTCGAATGCCTTGTTCTAAGTAGTCTACCGTAAACTTTTCACCATTCTTTGCATATTTGCCGGAAGGTTGAACTTTGTCTTTACCAGGTACTTCAACGAGAAGAGGGATACCGTTCCGTAATACGGTTACTGTTGTTTCATCCTTACTCATTGGTGGAACACTATTTGAAGACGTATTGTTAGTATTAGTGGTTGGCTTGGTGTTAGTAGTAACCGTTGTTGGTCCTTGAACAGTATTTACTTTAATAACAGGTCCCAAATTGTATGACTTAATATATTGTTTTCTTGGTCCAGCGATGCGGAAGTAACGCTTACCATTCTTGAACTTGTAAGAACCACCATAAGTAGTGACTGTTTCGCCCTTATAGAGCTTCCAACGATTCATGTAAGAGGTTCTGCCATTTGAAGACTTATAGATATAGGCATTATGAGTGATTTTCCGAGTTACACCGTCAATATTAGTAGCTTTTAAATATTGATCTTTGCCGCTTACCTTGTAGTAAAGTGTACCGTCTATTTTAACAGGATTGCTTTCTACTGTTACATATTGATAGGAGTAGTATTTCTTACCAGTACTATTACCATTCTTGTCGTAAGCGATAGCAGTATGCATTACCGCCCTGTTTGTTGCAGCTTGTACTGTGTGAGCACTAGTTGTGGCACTCATAAGAGGTGCGATTCCCATTAAGGCAGCTGTAGAAATTAATGCGAGTTTATTTAGTTTCATAAAAATTCACTCCAATTCTTAAAATTATTGGATTGTTACGTATATTTTTTACACCTTCATTTTACCCCCCCGAAATGAAAATCAAGTGGGAAAGAACAAATTACAAATATCTAAACTGTACTTCTTCTGTTGTATTAGAAACAGTTATTGTACTGTATTGATTTCTGCTTTGACTTTGTTTTTTATCCCCATCTTGATGGCAACGAACAAGATAATAACTTCAATTGCAATCAAAGTAAATAATGCGTATTTTACACTAACAAAACCAGATATTGAAGTCATAATTGTAGTAAAAATTGGTGCTACAGCCATCAAGATAGTATTCAATAAACCAACAGATGAAGCTAAAATCTTATGTTCAATTGTGTTAACTAACCATTGTTGCATCTTAATTGAGGCAATACTTGCAGTTGCTGCTAACAAGAAGTAAACAGCTAAAACGGCATAGATATTAGCCAATATAGTCGCAACGGTCGTAGCAAAACTCAAAATAATAGCAAGAATAGTGATGGTAAATACTAAAGCTTTTTTGAATAATTGTGGTCCAAACATACTGCCTAAAATAGCGCCAACACTTACCACTACACCCATTACAGCAATAGTAAAGCTGTAGCTAGTGATGATCATTGTAGATTTATTTCCTGCAATCATAATTGGAATTAATGATCCAAGAGCAGTTAAAATACCATTAAGCAAAGCAATCACGAAGATAACAGTTAACAAACCTTGTGCCTTCTTCATTTGTTTGTATGATGACTTCATGGTGGCGAAAAACTTCTGATCATTAACTTCTTGTGCTTCAAGTGGCTTTTGATCTTTTCTATGCTTTAAACCAACACTTAAAAATAGAAGTCCAGCTACCATGAAAGTAATAGCATTAATGAAAGCCAAGTTAGCAAAGGACAAGAAAAGCAACAACCCTGAACCGACAAATTGTGCAATAGTATTGATTACTTCACTCACGCCGTTGGTAAAACCTTCAGCTTCACCAAATTCTTCTTTTCCGACAATGTCGATAATTAATGGAGCGATCAATCCAGTAGAGTAAGCACCAAACGTATCAGATAAAAAATTAATAATGACAACTATAATAACTAAATTCCATTGAGAAACATTGCTGACAAAGAGCAAGCCTACTATACCGTAAAGAACAAATCGAACTACGGCCATTAAGAAGATGCTTTTGAACTTATTTCTAGTTTTATCAGCTAAGAAACCTCCAAAAATATCAAATAGTCTTGGAATAGATTCTGAAATAGCGATCAATGATAAAGCCAATGAATAGTTGTGCAATTTACTTGCGTAAGTCATGAATGCTAAGTAAAAGAATACATCCCCAGCAGTAGATAAAAAACTGGCAACTGAAAATCTTCTGTAATCCTTATTTTTCAAAAATACATTCATAATGTTTAACCCCTTTTTCTTTGTCTCATTTGTTGTTGCAATTATAATAAAGTGAAAAAGAGATTAATTTTTAAAAGTGGCGTATTTGACATTTTGAGGTGACATTATGACGATCGGTGAGTTACTTAAAGAAGAAAGACTAGCGAAATCAAAAACACAGAAAGAATGGGTTGGCAACATTATCAGTACTTCTTACTATGCCAAGGTAGAAAAGAATAAGCATAGAATTACTGCAGAAGATTTGCTAGCACTGTTGCACCGCAATCACATTGATAGTAGTGACTTTTTCAAGCGTTTAGAAAATGAACGTGACCTAATCCACGAACAAGAAGAAAATTGGGGACATACGGCCACTACCGCTGTCTATCACCATGATATCCCTACTCTAAAAAAGATCGTTCAATCAATTAAAGACAGTGACCTGCCTCAAGATAAAAAGGATCAAGATGCTTTAGAAGTCGAAGGAATGATCGAAACTCTGAGAATTAATTATGAGGATGACTATCAGCCTAACCTAGAATTACAGAAAAAGTTGCGGGAAAGGATCTTCGACATTCCTAATTTTACTGAACTAAAATTGCAGCTCTATTGTGATTTCATGGATTTCTATGATCTAGATGCTAATAGAGCCATTGTTAAGCAAATAATTAAAGAAACTTCAAATACAGTTGATAACAAGATAATGGTGGCCGTAAGTGCAATTATCAATAATTTTATCAGCAATTCGATGTCTAATAATCAATATGATGGTCTTGATTGTTACATTGAAATAGTTGAAAAAATGCCGCAAATTCCCGAATTATATCTAATTAAAAGCAGTATAGCTGTCCATAAATATTTGATAGCTTATCACTTCCACAAAGATGAAAAGTACATTGATTATTGTCAGAAAATTGCAGAAAGTTATCAGTTAACAGGGATGGAAGATTTTGGTAAGAGTATAGAAAAATTTATTGAGCAAGAAAAAAACAAGTTATAAAACTTGTTTAAATCAAAAATGATAGCTATTAATTTTTTGAGTAAATAAAAGTGTCTGAGATTTAGTTATTTCCCAGACACT
>JAEDOA010000098.1 GCA_016302195.1 Erysipelotrichaceae bacterium
AAAATGAATAGAAAGGGTGATTATTATGTTAGCGTTATTATATTTCATAAGTGTAATTAATTGTATATCTGCATTTATTTCGATTTATCTTCATCATTATTATCTTTCAGTTGTATTATTTTGTATTTGCGCTTTGATTATTATTTTTTCTATTGATTTTAAAAGAGTTAGGCAAGATATAAATAAGCAGTATTGTGAAAAACAATAATGTGTTGATTTTTGTTTGTGTTTGTTTTAAAATAGGAAAAGTGTAAAGGAGGTTAATAAACATGAAGTTTGATTATGTGCCAAGTGGCGTTTGTTCGCGTAAGTTTGAATTTGAAATCGAAGATGATGTAATTAAGAGTTTAGTTGTAACAGGGGGATGTCCAGGTAATTTAGCTGGCATTAGTAAACTATTAGTAGGAATGAATATTGACGAAGTTATTGACCGCCTTCAGAATATTTGTTGTGGAGTAAAGCCAACAAGCTGTCCAGATCAAATAGCTAAAGCATTGATAGCTTATAAGAATCAATAATTGTTCCTCCGATTGAATAAAAAGGAGGTTTTTTATTTTATGTCCATAATGGGATTTATAAGAAAATATTTAGGGAAATTATGGGTTAAACAGGTATTAGTATTTCTAATAGTTATAATTTATACCTTTGGAAATTTGTTTTCACCATTAATGTTCTCTTTTATTATCGACAATTTGATAGAAGGAAAACAGATTACTTCGCCAATTTTTCTTTTTTTGACAAACAACCTAGGTGGAGTAGAGTATTTAAGAAATAATTTGTGGCTAGCTGCAATTGTATTAGTATTAGTAAATGTGGTTGTTGGATTGTGTATTTTCTTTAGAGGAAAATTGAACAGTGAAATATCTCAACAGATGAGCCAGGATATTCGAAATGATTTATATAATAACATTCAATTGTGGCCATATTCTACATTGAGTAGAAGTAAGGCAGGAGATTTGATTCAAAGATGCACAAGCGATGTTGAAGTTGTTAGACAGTTTTTCTCTGGTCAGTTAGCCGAGGTAGTATACGCTGTTAGTATTACAGTGTTTGCTAATGTAGTATTATTTTCAATTAATAGTTCATTGGCAATCTATTCACTAGTTACTCTTCCAGTGTTATTTATTGTCTCGCTGTTGTTTTTTAAGAGTATTCAAAAGTTTTTTACCAGATTTGATGAAACTGAGGCGGAACTTACAACTGTTATGCAGGAGAATTTAGCGAATTTAAGAGTAGTAAGAGCTTTTAATCGCGAGAAGTACGAAATGGATAAATTCTCAATCAAGAATAAGGAATTATCAAAAATTGATTTTGAATTAATTAATCATTTGGGTTTTCAATGGGGTGTTGGTGGCTCTTTATCAATGGCTCAGGTATTATTGACAACTTTGATAGGTATTTTCTTTGTTATAAACAATCAAATAACAATTGGTCAGTTTTCGGTATTTATTTCATACCAATCAATGATTGTTTATCCAGTAAGATCACTTGCTAGATTGTTGAGCAATATGGGTAAAATGAAAGTATCTATTGAAAGACTATTGGAAATACTTAATGAAAAAACTGAAGATATTGAATCAGGAAAAGTATTGGATATTAAGGGAGATATCAAATTTTCACATGTTGGATTTCAATATGATGATGGAACCTTTCCAGTATTAAAAGATATTTCTTTTTCTGTAAAACCAAATGAAACATTAGCTATACTAGGACCAACTGGATCTGGAAAGAGCACCCTTGTTCATCTATTGACTGGACTATTGGATTATACAGAAGGTTCAATTACTATTGATTCAGTTGAATTAAAGGATATTCAGAAAAAGTGTTTAAGAAAGAATGTTGGCATCGTATTACAAGAACCATTCTTATTTTCCAAAACAATTTACGATAATATTAAGATTTCAAGAAAAGATGCTGATAAGTCAAAGGTATATGCAGCTGCAAAAATAGCTTCGGTTCATGATGTTATTAGTGAATTCTCAGGTGGCTATGATACTTTAGTTGGTGAGAAGGGAGTTACTTTATCAGGCGGTCAGAAACAGCGTATCGCCATAGCAAGAACAATAATTAACGATTGTCCTATCTTAATATTTGATGATTCATTAAGTGCGGTTGATACACAAACAGATAACGAAATCAGAAAAGCAATAAAAAGCTTAAGAAAGAAATGCACAACAATTATTATTGCTCATAGAATTTCTTCTGCCCAGGATGCTGATCACATTATCGTACTTGAAAATGGAAGGATTACTCAAAATGGTAATCATCAACAATTAGTAAATCAGCCAGGCCTGTATAAACGTATATATGAAATTCAAACAGCAATGAAGGAGGGTGATATAAATGAGTAATATTCAATTTGAAGAAAAAACTTATAATACCGACTCCTTAGACATCGGTTTATGGAAAAAAATCTTATCTTTACTTGGCAGAAGCAAAAAGCATTTGATTATTCTGGGAATATTAATGGTATTTATGGCAATGTTGGATGTTGTTAGACCATATTTGGATAAAATAGCAATAGATTATTTTGCTAAAGGTGATTTTAAAACAGAAGAAATTATCCTATATGCTATTACATATTTGGCTGTAGTAATTCTAAATGGAATAATGGTCTATAGCTTTACAAGACAGTCAGCCCATATCGAATCTGGATTTATGCAGGATTTACGAGATAAATTGTTTAATAAAGTACAGATGTTGTCTTATTCATACTTTGATAAAACACCTACAGGCTGGATCATGTCTAGATTAACAAGTGATGTTGGCAGGCTTGCTGAAATATTAGCCTGGTCTTTGACCGACTTGGTATGGGGTTTTGCTATTATGATAGCAGCAAGTGTCATTATGATAAAATCAAACTGGCAGCTAGCCTTAATAGTATTAGCAGTTGTTCCATTTTTAGCAGCTATTTCCATGTGGTTTCAAATCAGAATATTAAAAAACTATCGTAAGGTAAGAGCGATTAATTCAAAAATAACAAATTCTTTCAATGAGGGAATAAATGGAGCTAAAACCACCAAAACATTAGTTTTAGAGCAACAAAATTTAAATGAGTTTAAGACTTTAACCAATTCATATCGCCTATCTGCCAATAAAGCTGCCTATTTCTCAAGTGCTTTCATGCCAATAGTATTATCAATAACTGCTATTTCGACAGGATTTCTATTATGGTATGGAGGTCATCAGGTATTAATGCAACAAATGCAGTTTGGTACCTTAATGATGTTTACCGAATATGCAACGCAGTTTTTTGACCCATTAAAACAAATCGCAAATGTTTTAGCCGAATTACAGATGGCTCAGGCATCTGCAGAAAGAGTTTTATCATTATTAGATGAAGATGTTGATATTAAGGACAGCCAAGAGGTTATTGAAAAATATGGTACTGTCTTTGAAGGTAAATCACAGAATTATCCTGATATTAAAGGGGATGTAGAATTTAAAAATGTCAACTTCTCATATATTGAAAACGAACCAATTCTTGTAGACTTTAATCTAAAGGTTAAAGCAGGTCAATCAGTTGCTTTAGTAGGTGAAACTGGAAGTGGTAAAAGTACAATTATCAATTTGCTAAGTCGCTTCTATCAGCCAACCTCAGGTCAGATATTAATAGATGGAGTTGACTATAGAGAACGTTCAATCGGATGGCTACATAGTAATTTGGGCTATGTTCTACAAACCCCAACGTTATTTACTGGTACAGTAAAAGATAATGTTCGCTATGGAAATTTAAATGCTACTGATCAGCAGATTATTGAGGCTTGTAAAATGGTTGATGCCGATAGTTTTATTAACAAGCTGGATAAAGGATATGATAGTGACGTTGGTGAAGGTGGAGGCAAATTGTCAACTGGTGAAAAACAATTGTTGTCATTTGCTAGAGCCATAGTTAGTAATCCTGCTTTGTTCATCTTAGATGAGGCAACTAGTTCAGTAGATACAGAAACTGAAAAGAAAATTCAAAACGCAATAAATGTAGTATTGAAAAATAGAACAAGTTTCATTGTTGCTCACCGCTTATCAACAATTATTAATTCAGATATTATTCTTGTTATTGATAAGGGTAGAATTGTTGAATCAGGTAAGCATGATGATCTTATGAAGAAAAAAGGCTATTATTATCGCCTTTACATCAATCAGTTTAATCAAGAAGTACAAAAACAATTACTTGGCTAAAAAAATAAAGGGATTTGAATTTCAAGTCCCTTTAGTCATTTTTAATAATCTTTAGCGCAGTTTTCAAATCATTTTCAGCGACAATTTGTAAATATTTTTTAAGTAACAGGTATGTTTTTTCAGGAATAAATCTTTTTTCAATCGAGTTTTCCAAAAATTCCAGGGCACTAGAATTGTGGTATTTATCTTTTTGATAAACCATACAAGCGGCTATTCTATCTGCTACCATTTCTTTGACGTATTTCTTTGGCGGATCGATAAATTCAATTTGACCAGATTCAAAATCAACCCAGTATTGCCAATGATGTTTATTAATTCCTTTATGGTGCAACCAGCAGGTTGAATAACCATTTTCCTGTCTTTCTTCATTAATTGGTGAATGGGTGCCACTGTAATATTTTACTGATGGCAAAAATTCTGTTGGTGAATACTTGCTCAAATCATGAGTTAGTCCTTGGAAATATAAACCAAGCGCAAAACAATTTTTGCACACCAAAAATCTATGCTTATTTACTGTGTTTAAGTGCTTGAAAAAGTTTATCAAATAATTTGCCATACCTTAGTAAAATAGCACTATTTCATAGTTTTTTCAAGAGTGGTATTGACTATAATAAATAATTGATTATAATCGTATTTGACATAAGTCTTCAGGGCGGAGTGAAATTCTCCACCGGCGGTATAGTCCGCGAGCGCAAGAAGCGTTGAATTGGTGAAATTCCAATACCGACAGTATAGTCTGGATGGAAGAGGACAGTTTTTAGTTCTTCTTTTGTGCCTGAAGAGTTATTCTCAGGTTTTTATTTTGGAATAGGAGGATAAAAAAACATGAGTAAACTTTTAGAAAGCGTAAAAAACAGTGCAAGTTTTATTCTTGTCTGGGTTATTACCTTTGTTGCTCTTTATGTCTTGGCCAAACTAATTGAGAATAAACTCTCTCACAACGAAAAAAAAGCAGTCGGGATAAAAAGATTATCACTTATTGCGATGTTTTCAGCTTTGGCTGGCGTATTGATGTCAATTGAATTTCCATTATTCTTTGCTCCATCATTCTATAAGTTTGATTTCAGCGAGTTGCCTGTCTTGATGATTTCATTTTATTTAGGGCCATCTGCAGGTGTCATAGTTGCCTTTTTAAAGGTAGTTATTAAAATCTTGATAAGATCAACTACTACAGCATTTGTGGGTGACTTCGCTAATTTCTTGACATGCTGTGCTTTGGTTTTGCCAGCATCAATAATTTATTTAAAGAGCAAGAGTAAAAAATCGGCAGTCATTGCTTTAGTTGCTGGAACTTTAACATTAACAATTTTTGGCAGCTTCTTTAATGCATTTTACTTGATTCCTACTTTCTCTAAATTATTTGGCTTACCACTTGATGTTATCGTACAAATGGGAACTAAAGTAAACCCAGCAATTACTTCTGTAAATACTTTAGTGCTATTTGCGGTTGTACCATTTAATTTGTTAAAAGGAACTGTTGTTTCGATATTAACGATGCTGTTGTATAAACGCTTGGAAAAAATCTTTTTCAAAAAATAACGTGAAGGTCTATGGGGCGGTGGTCGTAAAACAGTTAACAGCCACAGTAGTTTGCACTGCTGTGGCTGCTCTTGTATCTTATCCTGTTATATGATAGTATGGAACTGACAAGATATACAAATT
>JAEDOA010000011.1 GCA_016302195.1 Erysipelotrichaceae bacterium
TTCTTATCATATTTTTAATTCATTTATAATATTACAACCCATTTTGCTCAGTATTCTTTCCGCTTGTTGATATAGGTCATCTCTTGATAATAACAAGGGATTATGAGCATCATATTCTATTAATACATCGCATTGATACTTACTAGCAATTTCCCAAAATTGATTATATGGATATGAATAGACTCTCTTATTATAGAAGTTATTAAAACCATTTAAGTTGTATCCTAAAGGGATATTAAGCTGTTTTGCCCTCTGGCATATATTTTCACTAACCTTAATTGCTAAATCATCCCATTTGCCGTAACCTTTAACAAACAAATCAGGATGAGCAAGATAAAGGAATAATCCTGTTTCCATTGCTTCTATACAATTGTTTTGATAATCTATGACTTCTTCTTTGGTACACTTGCTACCCATATAATTGCTAAATGTACCATCTTTGTATTCAATATAATGCGCACCTAATATTAAATATTGAATATTGAATGTTTTGACAATTTTTTTGAGCCATTCCATTTTGCTGGGAAAATATTCACACTCTAAACCTAATAATATGTTTATCTTCCCCTCATACTTCTTTTTTAATGTTTCTATAGCATAAACATAGCTGTCTATCTCGCTTTCAGCCATTCTCATTATTGATATTCTAGCATCATTGATATCAGGTAATGGGCAATGATCTGAAAAGCCCAAAGTGGAAAAATTTGATTCTATTGCTTTTTCAACATACTCTTCTTCACTTCCCACTGCATGATTGCAACGTGGTGTATGTGTGTGATAGTTATTCTTCATCTTTTTACCTCCCCTTAGATATTATAGACTAAAAAACTCACAACAGTATCCTGTTATGAGTCTATTATGCTATTTATTTGAATCGTAAATAATTTTTAGTCTACGATCATTTCCTTCTCCTTCAGATTCTGTTCTAATGTGAGGAAATGTTGATAAATATTGATGAATTACTCTTCTTTCATCATTAGTCATTTGTCCTAATCTTGCTGATACTTTTGTTTTTTGCACAGTTTTAGCTATTTTTCCAACCATATCTTTAAGTTTCTGATATCTTTCTTCTTTATATCCGTTTACATCTACTAATAGGTTGATGTGTTTTTTAAACTGTGCGCTAGCAGCTGATTTAACTACATTTGTAATTGACTGTAGTGTTTGTCCTGCCTTTCCAATAAGTATAGCATTATTATCAGCATCTAATTTTACTAAATAGCCATCTTTATTCGTTTCCAAAACAATTTGGCAATTCATAGTGATATTATCAAAGTATTTCTTTAGATAATTAACTATAAAATCTTCGATATCCTTTTGGCAATATGCTTCAATTACCGCTTTAGCTCCTAATCCAAATAAACCGCCTGCTTTTTCTTCAACTACGAAATATGTTAACTCTTCTTCACTAACATTTTTTTCTACACAGGCCTGATTAACTGCTTCAGCAACTGTCTTTGCAGTATATCTATTCATTGTCTATATACCTCCATTGAATAAATACAGTTTTAACAATTCCAACTACTGAATTGACTAACCAATATAAACTCATTGCAGCAGGCCATCTTAAACCGATAAATCCAACCATAACAATCATTACTAACATCATCATGTTTTGCTGGCTGTTAGCAGTATTTCCATTATCCTTATATTTACGATAACTCTTTGAATGCTTTCTCTGATAAGAAGCTAACCACTGAGGTACTTTTGTCTGAAGGAACTGACACAAGAACATTAATACAAATATTACAACAATTGGCCATTGTGTTGTGATATTCTTAATTGCTGTTAATGGCGTTGTGCTTAATTCAATTCCAGCAAAATGACCCTTACATACAATTTCTGCTCTCTGTACAGCATAGAACATTGAAATCAAAATAGGGAATGTTAATAGTGGTGTAATAAGAGTAGACATTGGATTAATGTGATGTTTATTCATTAACGCCTGAAGCTCTTGAGCCTGAGCCATTTTTGCTGCTTCATCTGTTCTACCTGCATATTTCTCCTGAATAGCCAACTGCTGAGGCTGAATCATTTGTAGTTTCTGAGTTTGAACTGTAGATTTAATAGATAGTCCTAAAGTAAGTATATTATATAAAATTGTAGTTAATATAACTCCAAGAGCTGGACTGTTAAACATTTTTCCTATCCAATTGACACATTGAGCTAGTGGATACACGAATAAAGCAGTAAAAAAGCTTTCATTCATCATATCTTTCCATGGTGTTGACAAAGAAATGATTCTTTCAGGCAATGTATTTCCTGAAGCATCAACATTTGATTGACAACCCGTCATTAACACAACCAATACTACAAGCATTGAAAGCATAATGACCTTTTTCATCTTATCCTTTTTCATTGTTAATTCTCCTTCGTAAAAGTTTGTCCTTGTTTATTATAAACCGAATTATATAGTAGTGACAATTCTTTTTTGTTTTGTTGATATTGCGAGATATCATAATTCTTTCTAATTATTAAAATGTAGTCATATCCACTATTAAAATCGCATAACTCTTGAAGCATCATTCTAACCTGTCTTTTAATTTTGTTTCTTACAACTGCATTCCCACTTTTTTTCCCGACAGAAATTCCTATCCTGTCGTAATCATGCTTTCTATTAGCATAATACAAAACATAGTATCGATTTGATTTGCTCTTGTTATGTTTAATAATACTTTGAAATTCTTCGTTTTTCTTGATTCGGTTTTCTTTCTTCATACTGGAAAAAAAAGTTGCATCAGCAACTCTCCTTATGCAGATAATACTTTTCTTCCTTTGGCACGTCTGCGAGCCAAAACTTTACGTCCGCCTACTGTTTTCATGCGGGCTCTGAATCCTGCCATTCTGGCATGTTTTCTTTTGCTCGGTTGATAAGTTCTTTTCATATTTAGCCACCTCCCAAGATTTATAAAAATAGAGCAATTGCCCTATTATTCTATATAATTTTTTACCTAGAGTCAATAAAAACCAGCAAAAGTTGTTTTCTTATTCTGCTTTTGTTGGTGATTTTACGAAATATTATCGATTCTTTGATATTGTTATAGCTTTTGTTGCATTGATTCTATTTTTAGTTGATTTTTTCTAATTAATATCATAGAATAAATAAGCACATCTTATAAAGAGTGATGGAGGGACCAGCCCTATGAAATCACACCAACCTATTAAATTAGGTGGTAAAGCTGAGCGATGAGATAACTTAGATATTTACAAAGCATTCAAGTTATCTTGGGTGCTTTTTTTATAAGATAGTAGGAGGTATTATGAAGGTATATAGTAATGAAATTGTATTTAGAGGTCATCCAGATAAGGTATGTGATCAAATATCGGATGCGATTTTGGATGAATGCTTAAGACAAGACAAAAACAGTAGATGTGGAATTGAAACAGTTGGAGGTAAAGGAAAAATATTTATTACAGGTGAGGTAAGCACAAATGCTCATATAGACGTAGAGAAAATTGCCAAATCTGTTTTAGCAGATGTTGGTTATAGCACTGATTATCTGATAATTAACAATCTGGGAGTTCAAAGCGTAGATATTGCCCTCGGTACTAATAACCAGGTTAATGGTGCAGGTGATAATGGAATGATGTTTGGATACGCATGTAATGATAACGAACAATATCTTCCAACAGCAATGGTTATATTACAGCAGTTGTCAAAAAGATATGACCAGCTTAGAAAAACGAATTATAATTTTTTACCTGATGGCAAAGCTCAAATTACTGGGTATTATCAAAATAACAAGTTAGTAAAGATAAAGGACTTTACTGTTTGTTATCAAAATAGAGAAGAACAAAGAGACATTACCGATAAAATCATCATGGACATTTGCACTGATATTTGTTCTAAATACAATATTGAAATTGAAAATTTTTTAATTAACCCAACTGGTAAATTCTTAATTGGCGGCTTTGAAGGTGATGCTGGCTTAACTGGCAGAAAAATTGTAGTAGATTCTTATCAATCTTTCGCTCCTGTTGGAGGTGGCGCATTTTCTGGCAAGGATCCAACAAAAGTCGATAGATCAGCTGCCTATAAAGCAAGAGAAATAGCTGTCGAATATTTGAAAAGGTACAAACTTCAGTTTTGTCAGGTTCAATTAAGTTATGCCATTGGAAAATGTGAACCCCTGGCAATCTATATTACTTCAGATAAAGGTGATATTGAAGTTGATGAAAAATTATATCAACAATGTTCAGTGGCTAATATCATAAAAGATCTTGATTTATTAAACAAAAAATACTTGGACACTGCAATGTTTGGCCACTTTCAATAAAAAGAAAATCGTAACATCTTATAAGGTGCTACGATTTTTTATTTTCTATTGGTTTATCTCAGGTAATGAATAAACCTGTTCATCACCCTTTGTAATCAGATACTTTCCTCGCGCTACTGAAGTGACATAATTTTCATCTAATAGTTTTTCTTTTTCATTTTCAAGAAGTTCCTTTTCGGCCAATAGATTACTCAGCTCTGCTTTTGTTTCATTTACTGCTGCCTTTAATTCAAATGT
Source organism: Erysipelotrichaceae bacterium (assembly GCA_016302195.1). GTDB lineage: Bacteria > Bacillota_I > Bacilli_A > Erysipelotrichales > Erysipelotrichaceae > UBA1783. The sequence goes on from JAEDOA010000011.1 coordinate 4,515, forward strand.
TGTATTTACTTCTTTAGCGATATTTTTCCAGAAAACAAAACACATAAATATCATGATAACCACAACAAAACAATTTAAGATAGTCTTTTTAACTGTTTTTTTTGTTTTTTTGTTTCTTCTAATCTTGTCTATCATTGTATATTATCCTTTCCATAATATTATAAAGTGAGAATTAATAATTTACAAGTTTATCTGTTTTGCTAGTCTTGTTGAATATAATACTCATCTAAAACTTCATATAAAACAGTAGCATCATTCTTTTTAACTACATCTTTTATATCTTTCACTTTAACCTTTAAAACCCTATTACCATAAACTATCTCAATAACATCACCAATATTAACCTCTTTTGCTGGTTTTGCTACTTTCCCATTTACCAACACTCTAGAATTTTCAGCTAATTCCTTGGAAATAGTTCTTCTTTTCAATATTCTGGCAACCTTTAAATATTTGTCTAATCTCATAATTTACTTATCTCCTGTATTGTCTTAATTATCAAATTAAGATAGTTCTTCCTTTTTGGATAGGATAGATATATCTTTCTTTGGCGATATTTTAATGAAATATCCTGCGAAATATTTGACACTATTTCAAACAGTTTCACCCCATCAACCTGATTGGAATATTGTTCGGATAACACTATGACATTCTCTTTATCATTTTGCTGATAATCTTCAATGAAGGAAGTATTTAATAAAAGCTCTAGTTGTTTTTTCAAAAACAAATCATTTATTGTCTTAGGCAATTTACCATAAAAATCTGTCAAGTCATCATAATATTGCATCAACTGATTGTAATCACTAATTGTATCCAACTTCTGATATATAGATATTTTTTCATTATCAATTGATACAAATTCTTTTGGAATATATCCATTGATATCTTTGACTCTAATCTTTTCCTTGTCATCTAAATGTGGTTTTTCACCTTGTTTTTCTTTTATTGCCTTATTAAGTATATCAAGATATAAACTCATTCCAATTGTGTTAATAAAGCCAGCCTGTTTTTCTCCAAGCAAGTCCCCTGCTCCTCTTATCGCTAAATCTCTCATAGCAATCTTATATCCTGAGCCTAGCTCAGTAAAATCCTTTATTGCCTGCAATCTTTTTGATGCAACCTCAGATAGCTGTTTCTCTGCTTTGTACATTAGATATGCATATGCCACTTTGTTGCTTCTACCTACTCTCCCTCTTATTTGATACAGCTGCGATAATCCAAAATGATCAGCTTCTTCAATAATGATTGTATTGACATTAGGGATATCAATTCCCGTTTCGATTATTGTCGTACAGATTAGGATATTATATTCTTCGGTAATAAATCTATACATGACATCTTCAATCTCTTCTCTACTCATCTGCCCGTGAGCAATAGCTACTTTGCTATCTTTAACCATAACTGATATTTTTCTAGCTATCGAATAGATATCACTTACATTGTTATGCAAATAGAATACTTGACCATTTCTTGCTAATTCTCTTTCAATTACCTCCTTTATTAGTTTTTCATTTTTTTCAACCACATATGTTTGTATTGGTATCCTATTTGATGGAGCGCTTTGTAGCTGTGATAAATTCATTACCCCCACTAGCGACATCTGTAATGTACGTGGTATTGGAGTTGCACTAAGCGACAATACATCTACCGAATTTTTTATTTGTTTAATTTTTTCTTTGGCAGATACGCCAAATCTTTGCTCCTCGTCAATTATTAACAAACCTAAATCAGCAAATTCTACATCATCGCTTAACAAACGGTGAGTTCCGATTAGTATGTCAATTTTTCCTTCTTTTAGTTCTCTAATAATTTGTTTTTGAGCCGATTGCGGAACAAATCTGTTTAGCATTTTTATTTTAACTGGAAAATTCTTAAATCTATCTACAAAAGTATTGTAATGCTGCATTGACAAAATGGTTGTAGGACAAAGATAAGCCACCTGTTTCAAATCTTTTACTGCTTTAAAGGCCGCAACCATAGCAACTTCCGTTTTTCCAAAACCAACATCTCCACACAATAAGCGATCCATTGGTTTATCGCTTTCCATGTCTTTTTTGATTTCTTCTATTGCTTTTTTCTGATCAGATGTTAACTCAAAGGTTCTTGCCTGTTCAAATTGTTGAACATACTTATCGTCTTTGCTAAAACTAAAACCTATTTTTTCTTCTCTTGCCGAATACAGTTTTATCAGCTGTTCAGCTATATCGCTTACTTCTTTTTCTATTTTTTCCTTTGTTTTGTTCCAACTGTTACTGCCGAGTTTACTTAGTTTAATTCCAACCGATTCAGATGAGATAAACTTTCTAACAAGTTTAAATTGTTCAAGAGGAACCATTAGCACATCATCATCACGATAAAGAATTTTTAAGTAATCCTTTAAATGACCATTTATTTCCTTGGTAATAATTCCCTGATATTTTCCAATACCATATTGATTATGGACTACATAATCACCAAGCTTTAAATCCTCATAACTGTCTAATACAATGGCCTGTTGAAATTTGGAATAGAATCTAGTTTTAGTCTGATTGACTCCAAATATTTCCTTTTGGGTTAATATAAGACTGTCTTCATAAACAAAACCTTCAAATAACTTTTGATCACTGTATTCAAGATAATCATTACTACATTTACCCATTATTCTAAATTGTTGCTCAATCAATTCTCTTTGAACTTCGTTTACGACAATAATAATAGAATACTGTTTTGATAGTTGAATTATTTGTTGTATTGCATTATCCAATGGTAATAGAGGGAAAAATGATAATTTAATTTTGGTCTTGAAATTATTTTTGGTTGCTGTTGATTCGATAATATATGGATGATATTTTTCGACAGTCGAATCAAAATCAGCAAACAGTTCATGATAATTCATAAATCTGTTTTTTTCAAATAATTCCATAATATATTGCTGATTATCCTCTAGAGCAACCTTTAAGTTTGTTTTGATTCCGTCCCAATTAGACAATACTAATTGAAAATCCGAGAAATAATCGAGAATTGTGTTTTGATTTCCAAATAATCCTTGATAACGATAAAGATAATGTTCAAAAAAATGATTTTTCAAATATGACAAATCTAGTAAAACATTTTCTCTTAATTGTTGATAATCCTTACAATTCTTTTTACTTTCCTCTAAAATCGCTAATACTTTTCTCTCAATTTCTTCATAGTCATTTTTATAAATAAGAGTTGATGCAGGGACAATTTGTATCTGAACAATTGACTTTATTGTTTTTTGATTGGAAATATCAAAAAACCTCATTGATTCAATTTTATCATCGAAAAACTCTATTCGGATAGGCTTATCATATTGAATTGAAAAAACATCAATAACGCCTCCTCTCATCGAGAAAGTTAAGGGCTGATCAATTCTAGCTACTTGCCTATAGCCGCTTTCAATTAGTACTTGTTTTATTTGAGATAGGTTATATTGTTCATTAATTTTTAAACTAATAATATGGTCATTAAATACTTCTTTACTTGGTAAATATCTAATTATCGCAGAAGGATGTGTTATTACTATTTTTGGTAGCGGATTTAATAGTGCAGTTGTTAATACATCCATTTGGCTTCCATAAATATTTGGAGAAGCCGCAAGCTCCTCCACTCTTAATGAGTCCTCAACGGCAAAAAGCAGCACATCATCTTGTAATAGGGGGTATAGTCTATTAAAGAGTTGTTGTGCTGAATAAAGATTTTCTTTGACAACTATCAGTGTCTTTTTTTTCATCTTAAATGAATTTGATAATAGAAGTGTTTCTTCTACATCGGTTAATCCTGCCAGTCCACTAATATTATCATTGAATTTATGTAGAGCTTCATCATCACTTAAGAAGGTTAAAAAATCTATCATTTGTCTCCTTTGTTATACTTGTTCATTATTTTTTCAAATTCATCAGTAATAAATTCAATTGCCGCCTGTGAAGCTTTCTCTATAGAATCGTCAAATAATTGCTGCTTATCCTTTTCGACTTTACCTAAAACATAATCAGCTGTTTCAATTAAAGGATTTTTCTCAATTCCTATTCTAATTCTTTTAAAGTTCTCACTATGAATATAATTAATTATACTTTTTATTCCGTTATGTCCTCCAGAAGAGCCTTTTAGCCTTAATCTAAGCTGCCCATATTTTAAATCCAGATCATCATATATTATTAAAAGATCATTTATATCAATATGGTAATATTTCATAATTTGGCTAACTGCTTCTCCAGAATTATTCATATAAGTTTGGGGTTTAACTAATATCACCTGGTTATTTTTGGCTGTCAGGGCAGCAAATTCTTTTTTGTCGATATTTAAATTTAATTTTTCAGCTACTTTATCTATCGCCATAAATCCACTGTTATGTCTAGTTCTTTCATATTGTTTTCCCGGATTTCCCAATCCAACAATCATTTTCATCCCATCACCTTCTTTGCCTATATATTTTATACTATATATCACTGCTGTCAATTATTTGACTAATCACATAATAGCCACATAATAGACCTCCATAAGTAGGTACAAAAATCATTGATCCTAAATTATCTTTATTTGACGAGCTTGTTTCTATTGGCTTTTCACTTGAAAAGACTACGGGTATTTTTAAACTAACACCACATTTTCTTGCCTGGTTTCTTAAACTTCTTGCCATAGGATCGTTTTGAGTTTTATCAAGAGTAGTTATTGATAGTTTCGTTGGGTCAATTCTTCTTGCCATTCCTAATGATGAAATAAAGGGTATACCTTTTTCTTGAAGGTATTTCCACAAGAAAACCTTTGAAGTCATTGTATCAATAGCATCGATGACAAAATCGACTTTATCCTTAAAGAACTTATCAATATTGTCCTTATCCAAAAAATCATCGCATGCTATTACTGTTGCTTTGGGATTTATCAAACTGATTCTGTTTTTAAATAATTGCGCTTTGCTTTTACCAACTGTATCTGATAATGCGATTAATTGGCGATTAATATTGCTTAAAGCAACATCATCTTTATCAATTATTATTAGTTTTCCTATCCCACTACGTGCTAATGACTCAACCGCATAACCACCTACTCCGCCAAGACCTACAACCATTACAGTCTTATTTTGTAGTATTTCTCTTTTCTGTTGTCCAATTAGATTATCTATTCTTTCAAATCTATTCATTTTTCAAAAACCTCTCGATTACTTCAAATACATTTTCAGGATATTGCTTATCTAATATATCAAACCAATTAACTTCCATTTGATTTTTGAACCAGGTATATTGTCTTTTCGCAAACTGCTTTGTATGAGTTTTTATTTCATCAATACATAATGAAAGCTCTTTTTTCTTTAGATAATAAGGTATTATTTCTTTATAACCAATAGCTTGAAAACAATGGCTCTCTATTGGGTAATTGGAAAATAAATAATTTACTTCATCTACAAGTCCCTCATCTATCATCATATCAACTCTTTTATCTATTCTTTGTTTAAGAATATCTCTGTCAACTGTTAAGCCTAATAAAAGAGTGTCATATATCATTTGATGCATTTGATTTTCTTCTTGTTGCGTTTTGGTTTGTCCACTATCAGCTATTAATAATGCCCTAATTATTCTTTTTCGATTATTTGGGTGAATTTTAATGCTGCTTTGATAATCCCTTTGCTGAAGCATTTCGTACAATTGTTGATTTGAATATTTGTCATATTTGTTTTCATCAATTTCTTTTTGTTCAGCAAAACAATAATCATATATCAATGCTTTTATATACAATCCTGTACCACCTACAACTATAGGATTTTTTCCTTTGCGAATTATTTCATCTATTGCTCTTCTTGCGTCTTTTTGAAATCTTGCAACGTTATATTTTTCATCAATATTTAGATAATCCAATAAATAATGCTGAATGGATTGTTGTTCTTCAGGCTTAATTTTTGCGCTTCCAATATTCAATTCCTTGTAAACCTGAATACTATCTCCATTTATTATTTCACCATTAAATCTTTTCGCAATCTCTATTGATAAACTGCTTTTCCCAATAGCTGTTGGCCCAACTATTACTATTACCTTATCCACGTTTGAACTCCTTAAACAATTGTTTGTCACTTATTGAAATCATGGTTGGTCTTCCATGTGGGCAATTAAACGGCTGCTTACAATTTGATAATCTAGCAAGCAATTTTTTACTTTCTTCAACACTTAAATAATGATTAAATCTAACCGAGCTATGGCAGGCAAGTGATGCTATTTTTTCCTTCCTGATTTCCAATACACTCATACTTTTATCAGATAATACTTCTTCGATCAAATGATTTAAAAAGTCAATCTCATCAATATTTTCAAAAAAATAGGGAACTTCTCTAAGCAATAAGGTTGTAGAGGAAAATTGTTCAAAGTTTAGATTGATACATGACAATTTCTCATTTATCTCATCTATTCGATTTACTGTTGAGATTGTGCTTTCGATTAATAATGGAACAAGCAACAATTGAGTTTTTATTTCTTTATTTTCAATTTGTTTTTGAATATCCTCATACATACATCTCTCTTGGGCTGCATGTTGGTCTATTATGTATAAGTTGTCCTCATCACTTGCTAGAATATATTTCCCATGATATTGGCAAAGATAGACAAATCTGTCAATTATTTTTTCTTCTTCTTTATCATCTCTATCCAATAATGTTTGTTGAACTATTTGTGTTTTCTCATTCTGCTTCTTTGGCAATGAGTTCTCATTTAAGGGATTATCCTTCAATAGTAAATCAGATGGATGGTAAGCCTTAGCTAAAGTTTTTTCGATATTATCCTTAATTAACGAAGCTAATTGTCTTTCTTTAGATAGTCTAACCTCCCATTTGGATGGATGCACGTTGACATCGATTAATTGATAATCTGCTTTTATGTTTATTATCACAATTGGATATCTATTATCCATGATGTATTGTTTATATCCATCAATAACGGAATTTGTTAATAAGAAGCTTTTAATTACTCGAGAATTGATGAAGATATTAATATATTGTTTGCTGCTTCTTGTTATTACTGGTGATATAATGCAGCCATCAACTTCAAAATCAAAATCGTTACATTTAAAATCTATCGCTTTCTTGGCAGTTTCCAGTCCATATATCGACATAATGGTCTCTTTTAAGTTATTCGAACCATTAGTCTGCAGTTTCAACTTATCATTATCAAACAATTTAAAAGCAATATCAGGATGAGCCAAAGCCAATTTTGACAACAAATCTATTATTGTTGTCAATTCGTTATTAGCGCTTTTTAAATGCTTCAGTCGTGCCGGTGTTTTATAAAATAAACCTTGAACTTTTATTGTTGTTCCTTGATTACAGCCAACAGGTTTTACCTCTTTAATTTGACCATATTCAATCACTACCTTTGTTTGATCAATTCCATCACTAGTATACATTTCCAATTTACTTACTGAAGCAATTGAAGGTAAGGCTTCACCTCTAAAACCCATAGTATGAATGTTCCATAAATCCTGGTCAAATTCTATTTTACTAGTTGCGTGACGTCCAAAAGCGGCAGTAGCATCTTTTTTATCCATTCCACAACCGTCATCTCTTACTTCTATCGTATCTAGTCCACCATTTTGTAAATGAACCTCTATTTTATGGCTATCGGCATCTATTGAATTCTCAACTAATTCCTTCACTACCCCAGCTGGTCTTTCAACAACCTCTCCGGCAGCTATCATATTTTTAAGATGTTCATTCAAAACTTTTATCTTACTCATTTTATTTTTCCTTTATTATTTCCTTTAATTTCACTACAAATTGAAGAGCCTCAAGAGGAGTCATATTGTTTATATCGGCTAAACTAACCAGATCTTTAATTTGTTTTAAATCTGAAGGTACAGTCTCTAACATGATTATTTGACTTTGGTCATTATTAACTTTCTTATTATTTGTTAAATTTACTAATAGGATATTCGCTCTATCAATAACTGCTTGAGGTAATTTTGCTAATGAGGCCACATGTATTCCATAGGATTTATCTGCTTTCCCATCTTTCACCTTGTACAAAAAGCTGATTTCTCCATTATTCTCATTAACTACTACATGTTTATTTTTAATATGTTCCATATTGTTTTCCAAATTTGTTAATTCGTGATAATGCGTACTGAACAATGTTTTAGCCATTATTTTTGTGTCAATATATTCCAATATAGCTTGAGCTAAAGCCATTCCATCATATGTTGAAGTTCCTCTTCCTATCTCATCAAAAACAATTAACGAATCCTTTGTAGCGTTGCTTAAGGCGTTATTTGCTTCTATCATTTCAACCATGAAGGTTGACTGTCCAGATAAAATATCATCATTAGCTCCAATTCTTGTGAATATTTTGTCAAACATTGGCAAACTAGCAGATTTTGCCGGAATAAAGCATCCCATTTGTGCCATTATACATAATAGGACACATTGCCTCATATAAGTGCTTTTACCTCCCATATTTGGTCCGGTAATGATGATTGTGGAATTGTCATTATCCATGAACAAATCATTTGCGACATACTTTATTTCTTTAAATGAATCTAAGATAGGATGTCTTCCTGCTTTTATTTCTACTTTACCCTCATTATTGTATTGAGGTCTAACATAACCATAATTACTGCTAACTTTTGTCAAACTGTACAATGCGTCGACAAAGGAAAGCACTTCAGCTATTTTTTGTAATTTGATCATTTTGCTTTTTACTTTGTCTACTAAATCGCAGAATAGCTGTTGTTCCAACTGTATGCTCTTTTCTTGAGAATGCAATATTAAGTCTTCTTTTTCTTTCAGTTCTGAGGTAATAAATCTTTCAGAAGTAGTTAATGTTTGTTTTCTTTGATAACCCCACTTAGGGTCGATTAGTGGCAAAGCTGATTTAGTTATTTCAATATAATAACCAAATACCCTATTGTATCCGATTTTCAAATTTTTGATTTGCGTTCTCTCTCTCTCGGTTTGTTCTAGTGAAGCTATCCAGTTTTTTCCTTGACTTTGGATTAGACGATACTGATCTAATTGCTGGTTATAGCCATCTTTAAATACTCCTCCATCTCTAACTAGTAACGGTACATCTTCAACCAAAGCGCTTTCCAGCAATTGATAGATGTCCTGGCAATTATCAACATCATCATATTGTGGATATACTCCACTATTTTTTAATATTGTTAATACTTCAGGAACAACCTGTAAAGATTTTTGTAATCTAAGTAAATCTTTTGGATTTACACTTCCATATCCTATTCTTGCGATTATTCTTTGTAAGTCATAAACCTGAGACAATAATTGCTTTAGTTGCTCTCTTTCGATAAAGTTTTTATTTAAGTACTCAATAAAGTCTAATCTATCATTTATTTCCTTAATATTTCTTAAGGGTCTAATAATCCATTTCTTTAACAGTCTTGATCCCATCGCTGTTTTACAGTTATCTAAGAACGAATATAAAGTTATGGCCTTGTTGTTGTTTTTGTTTGCGTTTATCAACTCTAGAGAAGTCATAGTAGAGTAATCCATTTTAAGATACTTATTTTCATCTATCGCCTCAAAAGCTAACAGCTGACTCATACTTCTTCTTTGGGTAATCTCTAAATAATTAAGTAATAATCCTATAGCATCCAACAAATTGGTATCATTACAATTTACTAATAATGGTTTATATTTTTCTTCTATATTACTTTTCTCGCAATTTGATACTGCCACTTTATAACTATTAATAATAAAATTTAGAGTGTTTTTATCAAAATTGTTCTTTACAACAATTTCTTTCACTTCATTGCTTATGATTGTTTGAAGAACGCTAACATTATCGTGTGAAACATTAATCATTCGGCTTTCGCCTGTAGTAATATCGCAAATCGCAAGTCCATAGCCGTATTTATAATCAACGATTGAGGCAATATAGTTGCTTTTGGCATCTTCAGATAATTCCTCCATTATTGTTCCAGGAGTTACCACTTTAATAACATCTCTTTTAACCAATCCCACAGCCGTTGAAGGGTCTTCTAGTTGCTCAACAATTGCTACTTTATACCCTTTATTAATCAATCTTTGAATATACCCATTAACAGCATGAAAAGGGACACCACACATCGGTACTTTTTCTTCTACTCCTGCATTTCTTCCAGTTAATACCAAATCAAGTTCTGTCGATGCTGTCTTGGCATCATCAAAAAACATTTCATAAAAATCTCCTAATCGATAAAAAACTAATGCATCAGGATACTTTTCTTTAATTTCAAGATAATGAGTCATCATTGGTGTATATTCACTCATTTTTTTACTCCCTATTTTTTTCTATATTTTAAACAATAATTTAAATCTTTCATTTGTTTTCTAATTTCTCGACAAATTTTTGGACTTGATGGCCCTAAAAAGATTATAAATCCATAATATCTCTCTACTATTTTATATGCTTGATCTTTTAATAATTTATCCCCATCAAACTTGTTCTTATCATCTAGCACAACTGTAATCCATCTAGAAGATGAAGTAATTTTCTTAATGTTACTCAATCCACCTAGAGATAATATGATGCTATAGATATCTTTTTTCCGTTGGTCTTTTTCCAAAAAATCAAACGCAAGACATCTGTAATAGACATTTACGACTATTTGGCATATAACGAAACAAATTACACCATTGATAATTAATTTTGTTACTATTGGGTTCAAATCAATAATCTTATAATAGTGAATAAATTCGACAATATTTCCCAGGAAAAAATTATTCGTTGTTCCTAAAGCAATTGTGCCTAGATACAATCCCTGAATCTGGCTTGCCAAAAAGACAAAGCCTGAAAAGATTATATGAATAATTAATAATGCGGGAGCTGTCAATAATAAATAATATTCCACTGGTAAAGTAGATCCAGAGAAAGATGTGATAATAATGGAAATGAAAGCTAGTACAAACTTTTTACTAATCTCTATTTTGTCATTAATATTCATTAATATAGCGATAATAAGCGACGGAATAACGAATATATTGATTATATAGAAGCCGGTAGTATATCTACCTGTTGTTACCGCAATACTGTCTTCAGCAACCTGGGCAGTCCAAATTGCTATATCTCCCAATACTGTATTGCCTTGAGAATTAATCCAGCTTCCTCCCAATGATCCAAACAGGAAATTATTGTGAAGAACGCTATCCATTTGAAATAATTCCATAATTTTATAGAAAACGCCATAACAGTACATTGCGACAGGATTGGAGCTATTTGTTGATATAAAATTCATAATTCTGGAAATAATATCTGCGAAAAAGCCATATGAAAAACTTACAAATATTCCTGTTATTATTGTTAATAAAATTGATACAATAAAAAACCAGGCATCATTGCTTAGAAAATTTAAAATACCATAATTATATCTTTTTTTGGCCAGCTTATAGGAAAAATTGACAATTATAATAATCAAGATGCTTCCAAATAATCCTAGATTTAGCGGCATTCTTTTTTCATCTAGGGCTAATCCAAATACATCTTTATAGAAACTAGGATCATACATCGTACTGCTTAATACCATTGTGATAATATTAAGCAATATATAACAAATTATAGTACCGATAAATGGAATAATATCTTTCTTGTTTGAACCAATATAATTCAACGCTAAAAATAAGGGAAACGCCTTTTTTAAATATATTCCAATTCTTAACAATATTAATAATGATTTACTAACAATTTCATTTGCTGATTCTATACTTCCAATTGCGATAAAAAAGTAGCTGAATAATAACACAATTAAAGAAAAACTTACTGAATCAATAATCTCATACCATTTCTTCTTCATTGATTATTCACCTCCTAATACAATTGTTTTAAATGCTCTACCCATTGTATAGATTTGTAGTGTGCTATCTGCAGTTTTCTTTGTGAAAGAGTGCAAATTATTTCTTTTTTGCCGCTTAAATCAAAATCAAATCTATCAAAGCACAGTTTTGTATTACTTAAGTCTTCGCAAACAAGTTTTATTTCTGTTTCGGGAGCAACTATTAATGGATTTTTTAATGAGCGATAATGAGAGTGATGAATTCCTCCTATTTCAGCCATCTCCATAACTTCTATGCTTGGTTCAACTACAGCACCGTTTAAAGAACGGTTAAAAGCTGTTGATCCTGTTTGGGTGGAAATCACTAATCCGGATCCGTGAAACCTTTCTAAATGCTGATCATTTAGATAAACATCAATCGTTTTTGTTTTATGACTTTGCAGCCACATTTCATTAACTGCATAGAATTTTTGCTGATTCACTATATTTATTTCAAGTAGTCTTTTCTTTTCTATTCTTGGTTGCTTAGTTAATATATCATTAATACACTGATCCATTTCCTTTAAACTGTAATCCACAAAAAATCCAAGTGTCCCAGTATGAACACCTGTAAATACTATATTTTCCAATTCATTCATGTACTTGTGGATTGCCGATAAAAATGTCCCGTCTCCACCTATTACACATACAATTTGCGGATGAGTTTCGTCATATTCTAAACCAGCATCAATTAGTTTCTTCTGAATTGTAATCGCTACTTTTATTGATATTTCATCATCTTTTGCTACTAATGCGAATTTTTTCATCTTTTTTCTCCTGTGATTTATTTTATCACACTTTTATTATTTAATTAAGTTGTATATAATTTAGCTATGCGTTATTATATATCGGATTTACATTTTTATCACCATAACCTACTAGACAAAATGGATAATAGAGGTTTTAGTAGTGTTGAAGAAATGAATGAATATATCATTGAACAATGGAACAAAAAAGTAAGAAAGAATGATGAGGTAGTTATTTTAGGTGATCTATCATATGGAAACGGCATTCAAACTAACGAAATTCTAAATCGATTAAAAGGAAAACTTTTTTTAATTAGAGGAAACCATGACAAATTGTATCTAGAAGACAAGAACTTTGACTCTTCTCGTTTTGGCTGGATAAGGGATTATGCCGAACTAAATGATGATAGAAAAAAAGTAATATTATGTCATTATCCAATTTGTTGTTATAACGGCCAATATAGAACAGATGAGCGTGGAAATTCAAAAACATATATGTTATATGGTCATATACATAATTCTCGTGAACAGGCTCTTGTTGATAATTTTATCAATATTACTCGCCAAACTAGAATTGATCCAAATAGCGATAAAGATTTGAGGTATATCCCTTGTCAAATGATTAATTGTTTTTGTATGTACAGCGATTATCAACCCTTATCTTTGATGGAGTGGATTGAAAATGATATTAAAAGAAAAAACCCTGACAATATCTAGTAATAGTATTGTCAGGATTTTTTTATTTGTGGATTCCCTTGAAGAATAATGCTACCGAACCTGGCCCAAGATGAGAACCTGTCATTGGTTCATGAATACTAATGTGACACTGTCCTTTCAAACCTTTTTCTTTTAATTTATCCAATAAAAATAAAGCTCCTTTTTCGTTGTCTGTGTGTGTTATGTAGACATCATCATTTTTATCTTCTGCTAACTGTTCATATTTATTTGCCAGCTGTTTATATGCGTTGTTTACCCCGATAGCTTTATCTATTAGAATGATATGGCCGTCTTCACTTCCAGTTAATATAGGCTTGATTTTTAAGGCATTACCAACAAAAGCTGCTGTTGAGCTGATTCTTCCTGTTCTTTTTAAATACTTTAAATCATCAACTGTGAAATACTGACATATTTTGCCTCTCAACTTTAGAAGCTCATCTCTTATTGCTTCCAATGTGTTTTTAGTGTTTGAAACCAATTTTGACGCTTCAATCGCAAGCATTCCTTCCCCCATACCAGCAGCCAGACTGTCAATTATTTCAATCTTGCTTTCAGGTCTTTCCTGACAAATTTGCTGTTTCGCTAAAGTTGCACTATTTATTGTTCCAGAGACTCCCGATGATAGTCCAACGAATAACACTTCTTCACCTTTTGCTATTATTTCCTCAAACGTTTCAACAAACTGTCCTACAGATATTAATGAAGTTTTTGTTTCTGCTCCATTTCTAATAGAGTCGTAATACTTTTTACCATCGAAATCATTTCCTTGTAATTTGCCATCTACGAAATATTGGAAATTAACAATAGTTATTTTTAATTTATCAATTAATTCTTTTGATAAATTTGCTGCGGTATCTGACACTACTCTAATCATACTTGTTCTCCTTCCATCGATTCTAAGAATCTTTTATATTTTGATTTAGAATTTTCAACATATTCTTTTTCTATTTTACTTAGTATTTTATTAAATGTTTCGATATAATCATGCGGCTTCTTTACTTCATATTCAATTTCATAATCGATTATTCCATTGTAGATATTAATATCAAAACAAAGCTCACCTAGTCCATTATAATGTATGGCTCTATATGTTTTTAAACATCCAAGTTCATGATAAGGTGGGAAAACTCCCTTACTGGCAAGTAGTCGAACAATCTGATCATCTTGATTTATATCAGTTGTTATTATTTTTTCATACTCAAAAACCTTGCCATTGTCATTTTCTTTCAACGTAAACAATCTCTCGCCATTTTTTTCTCTGATTCTGAAGGCATATGACTTGCTATTAGTACTTTTATAATAATGATTAATCTGCAAATTGAATTCCAATGGAGTAAAATGATTTGCTAATCTATAGAATTCTTCCTTGGTTAATAGAACTTTATATTCAACTTCCTGCTGTTTTTCCATTAATTTGCCTCACAATGCTTCCATTCAATGTTGTTTTCTTTTAAGTAATCTCTTTGAATTTGATTGAATCTGCTGTTAGTAATAATATTTATCTTTAGTTCAATACTATTTTTCTTTAATTGTTCTTTTATAAGATAATACTGTCCTATCATTCTATAATAGTCATCATTTTGTTTTTGTTGTTTAGTTTGATAAATCAAATACAATATATCATTTTTTAAAAAACAATATTTTTGTTGATTAACCCATCTGAAATCTACGTTTTGATAAAGGCAGCAAATCTTATCTCGATACTTATTGTCAACTTTATTATCTATCCTTAAATTTGATAATATTGTTGAGATTTGATACTGAAATAATTGTCTATAGAATATGGATTCGACATCTTCATTAAGCATTCTATTCCAATAATCTAGGCCAACATTTTCGACCTGTTTTAAGATATCCAATGTTAGTTTACCTTCTTGTTTATCTAAATAGGTAAAACTCTCCAAATTGTTCTTTAATTCAAAGCCCAACCGAGAGAGATAAATTGGGCTTTGAAAAAAGAACACATTTTCTAATAGTAAACAGTTTATCTTTCTGGGAAGCGCTTTTCCCTTATTACTCTTCTTTATTGCTTCTAATAATTCGTTTTTACTTTGATAGCCGGTTAAATCACCGTATTTCTTAAAAAGGTTATCTATTGACATTGATTGGCTGTTTTTATAACATCCATATCCTATCAGTCCTTTTTCCTTGGTTTGTTTTGTTTCGTTGTCTTTTGCTAAAAAGAACAGTAAATCCCCTGTTTTAAAATCACTAAAATTTTTTTCAGAAAGGCGCCAAAAAACTATCGTATCATTCCCTTTGAAACGATGATATTCAATCATTTTTTCATCAGTTACATAAGCTATTGCCGCCATATTTTTACCTATTGTTTAATCCTTCCATCTAGGGCTCTTGTAAGAGTCATTTCATCTGCATAATCTAAATTGGCACCGATAGGTAATCCATTTGCTAGTTTTGTTATTGTTATATTAGGGTATTTTTTAAGGGCTTTTATCAAGTATAAAGCTGTTGTATCCCCCTCCATTGTAGGATTTGTAGCTATAATTACTTCCTTTATGTTTTCATTGATTCTACTAAACAGAGATTCAATATTTAAATCCTCTGGTAAAATTCCTTTTAATGGAGATATTGCTCCATAGAGAACATGATATAGTCCTTTATATGATTTTACCTTTTCCATTGCTATAACATCCTTTGGTTGTTGAACAATACATATTGTTGTATTATCTCTATTTTCATCACAGCAAATGGAGCATAACTGCTTGTCTGTTAAATTACCACAGATTGGACATCTTTTTATCTCGTTGGAAACTAGCTGTAAAGCTTCTATTAATTGTTCGATTTTTTCTTTTGGAGCTTCTAACATTGCTAAAGCATATCTTTCAGCTGTTTTGTTTCCAACTGATGGTAAAATTTTAAAACACTCAATTAATTTTTCTATTGATTCTGGATACATTTTTAATCACCTACTATATCAAAGCCATTTTTCCCAAATAACTTTTCTAATTTTTGTTGTGTTGTTTCTTCTTTGGTTTCTTCTTTTTGTTCTCGCTTTTGCTGGTTTTGTTTACTTTTGAAATAGGTAATTAGATAGTCTCTTTGCTCAAAAGTTACCGCATTTACCTCTTTATCATTCTGTAGATATTTTTTCAAAATATTTCTGACAATTTCATTATTGGCTTTTTCGTTAATAATATTTGCTGTATTTCTATCATTTACAGCAAATATTATATTCTTTTCTCCTGAAGCCATAATCATGTTGTTTTTAATTATTTCAAGAAGCATTTTTTCTTTTGGATTAAAAGAATTTATTGGAAGATTACTTATTATCTTATTATCAATTTCTTTGGTATGTTTATCTGAGTTCATCAGTATTTGATAATATTGTTCATCACTATAATCAACTAGTTCCTGTACCTTCTTTTCTTGTGTTTCTTTTTTCTGCTCTACTTCTTTTTTTACCTCTGAATTATTAATCTCCATCATTTTTAATAAGCAAACCTCGAAATAAGTTATGGACGATGTGGTTTGGTTATATTTTATTTGCGTGTCAATCAAACAATCGATAAATCTTAATAATTTTTCACTATCAAACATTTTCAATATTTGTTTAGCAGTTTTTCCATCTATAACTGATAGCGCTGTTTGTTGAAGACAGTAATCAAAGACAACAGAATCTTTTAATATTTCAATAATATCATTTGTTAGTCTACTAACATCTATTCCTCTACCAGTCAATTCTCTAACTTTTTGAATCATTTTTTCGCTATCTCGATTTTTGACCAATTCTAATAGTTTTATTTTTTCTTCTGTCGTTGCCACTCCATATACTAGGCTAACATCTTGAACTGTTATATTTGTTTCTTTATAAGCGATACACTGATCCAAAATACTGAGTGCATCTCTCATACCGCCATCGCCAAGCGATGCAATCATTTTTATCGCATCTTCTTCAATTGAGATGTTCTCTTTACTACATATATTTTTAATATTTTCTTCTATATCTTCATTGCTTAATTTTCTAAAATCAAATCTTTGACACCTTGAGATTATCGTTGGTAAAACCTTGTGTGGTTCTGTTGTTGCCAATATAAAGATACAGTATTGTGGAGGCTCTTCTAATGTTTTTAATAAGGCGTTAAAAGCACTTGTTGTCATCATATGAACCTCATCTATTATATACACTTTATATTTTCCATGTATTGGAGCATATTTAACCTTTTCAATTAGTTCTCTGACTTCATCAACCCCATTATTTGAAGCGGCATCCATTTCTACTACATCAGGATAAGAAGATTTCTGTATTTCGATGCAGTTTTCACAATGACCGCAAGGCCTATTTTCTTCGCTTTGACAATTAATTGATTTTGCCAATATCTTTGCTACAGTGGTTTTCCCCGTTCCTCTTGGTCCACAAAATAGATAAGCATGCGCTAATTTGTCATTATTAACAGCATTTTTCAATGTTTCTACAACATGTTTTTGCCCTATCACTTCAGAAAAGTTATTAGGTCTATATTTTCTATACAATGCTTTATACGCCATATTTCTTCCTCTTATAATATTATACTATATTGTTATTATTTTTTATTTAGCACTTCTTATTCTTTTAAAAAAATCTTTTAGAATTTGCCCGCATTCATCCTGATTTTTTATTTGATGGATTATTGGATAATGATTTAAGCCTTGGATTGCCGAGACATCTATTTTTGATCCATAACCCCCCATTCTAATATCTTTTGTTCCATAATAAACATTTTTAATTCTTGCTTGCTGTATCGCTGAAGCGCACATTATACAAGGCTCTAAGGTAACATATATATCACAATTTTCCAGCATTGTTTGATTTATCTTTCTTTGGGCATTTTCTATAGCGATTATTTCCGCATGCTTGCTTATTAGTTTACTATTGTTTCTTTCGTTTTTTCCTTCTCCTATTATTTCATCGTTATACACAACGACCGCACCAACAGGAACCTCATCTTCTTTCATTGCTTCTTTAGCCAATTCTATTGCTCTTTTTATATATTTTTCATTCATAATATTTGTCCTAAAAATAAAGGTACACACCTATCTCGCTTACGTGGCTGCTTCGTTCCCGACCTGACCAAATTAAAGTCTGATAAGTTGTACCACTAGTATTTTAACATCACACAAAAACTTATTCAATAAGTTG
>JAEDOA010000012.1 GCA_016302195.1 Erysipelotrichaceae bacterium
TTTGAAGTGGTTTTTTCTTCATCTTCATCATCTTTCTTTGATGAAGAGGTATCTGTGGAAATCAAACTACCTATCTGCTTTAAAGCAATTGGGGCAATCGCAATTAGGATTGAAGTAACCTGTTGAGTTGACAGGCCAAGTTTTTTTGCTATCTTATCTAAGAAGTTGTTCTTCTCTCCACCTAACAAAGTGGTTAAAATTGAATTTCCCTGCTGTTGGTCATCCTGCTTTTCATCTTCGTCCTTTGATGTTAAATTAGACAATAAATTTGTAACAAGATTATCTTTTGATGAAGAAGAATTTGTTAATACTGATTGTAATAACATAGGTAAAGCTGTATCAACAACACCTCTGGTTTCTTCTTTTGTTGAATGTGTTGCTTTTGATACTTTAGAGATTGTTTCCGATGATACTAAAGAATCAGTAGACAAAGATGTAAGTAGTTTAAAAATATCCATATTTATCCCTCCAAATTGTAAACTAAGTTTACTATATTTTATAATGATTGAATACTATTTTTCATCTTTTTTAAAAAATTTCATTTTACTTCCCCCACTTTTACCAGTAGCGAAGCTTTTATCACCTATTATTGACAATAATTCCTTTAAATCTCCATCTTCGAACAAATATTTCTCGAATAGTTGCAACTGTATTTTAATTTCATTAACTGCTTTATTGAACAATTGGACAAATCCTTCATTGGATTTTATGTTTTTATCGCATGGATCACACCACTGTTGACAGCGATAGTTCATAGCATCCAAACTATTATCATATTCTTGCGGAATAATCATACTTGTAGCCAAACCTTCAAGAGAAAACATTTTTTCCAAAATGCTAATATACTTCGTTTTTTTACCACTAGGGTCTCTTAAAAACCTAGCAACGAAGGCAGTATCATCCAAACAATCATTTACCTCTTTTTCGGTTAGTTGACACTGATAGACATCATTTGCCATTTTAACTATTGATGAAACAATACTGCTTTTATTCTTTATTTTTTTTACTCTTTCGGTAATATTATACTCATTTACATTTAGTTTATATTCATTTAAAATCCCCAAATCAAGCTGAGATTCAAACAGCTGATGGGAAAAAGAAATGTCCTTATCACAAGAATCAGTACAATAATAAACATAAGGATGTGCATTTCTATCTAGACAATGATGAGCCATATAACCGCATACATAACTGATTAAGGAATTATCCATTGTGTTTTTTGCTTGAGTTAATAGAGATATGAAGCAATCATTTATCTTTTCTTCATGACATATAGAAGCAAGATGATGGATCTTTTTATAGCTTTTGTGGTTTTGCCATGGCAGATTATGATAATAAAGGAAAATGTCTGGCCCTTGACATCCAACGAAATATTGAGTTTTATTTCTGACAATTACTTGATTTAATTTGCTGATATCGCTTTTTAACAATGCTATTTCTCCAGCTAAACTGTGAGCAATTAGACTTGGCATATAATCACCCTCGAACACCTTTCCTAACACTCAATAAATATAACATATTTTAGAAAAAAAGAGCAAAGATGCTCTTATTCTTCAATATGTTCTCTACCCATAGCAATTATTGTTTTAACATGCTGATCTGCTAATGAGTAATAGATTTGTTTTCCAATTCTTTTGGCTTTTACTAGCTTGCTTTGTTTCAATATCTTTAACTGATGGGAAACTGCTGAATCAGTCATGTTTAGCTGCTTAGCAATTTCATTAACCGATTTTTCTTCATCGAATAAAGCAAACAAAATTCTGATTCTTGTCGAATCGCCAAAAACCTTAAATATTTCTGCTAAGTCGTATAATTCGTTTTCATCTATTAATCTAGTCATTAATTACCTCTTTTATAAGTTTTTGACATATAGAGCTCTTATTGCGTTAATAACTGCAATTATCATTACTCCTACATCTGCAAAGATACCTAACCACATGCTGGCTAAACCTATTGCTGTCAATATTAAACATAATACCTTAACGCCAATCGCAAAAGCAATATTTTGCTTAACTATTCCTAAACACTTTTTACTGATTTTAATTGCTTTAACAATTTTAAGCAGATTATCATCCATCAATACCACATCAGATGCTTCGATTGCCGCATCAGCTCCCAATGCACCCATACTGATACCCACATCAGCTCTTGTTAATACTGGCGCATCATTAATTCCATCTCCAACAAAACCCACCATCTTATTAGGATCCTTTTGTAATAAAATTTTTTCTAGCGCTTTAACCTTCTCGTTTGGTAATAATTGGCTATGAACTTCATCAATTCCTAGCTTTTGAGCAACTTCCTTAGCGGCATTATCCCTATCTCCTGTTAACATCACAATCTTGTTAACACCAATTTTGTGAAGCTGATCAATTGCCTTTTTACTATCTTCTTTTATCTGATCTTTAATCAATATATGACCAAGATATTCTCCATCTAAAGCAACATGGACTACAGTTCCAATATGATGACATGGTACATATTCAATATCATTTAGCTCCATTAATTTGTCGTTACCAACCAATAATTTTTTCTTGTCAACCTGGCAACTAACACCTTTACCAGCTATTTCCTTATAATCGCTAATAAGTTTATCATCAATTTCCTTGCCATATGCTTTTTTAATGCTAGCAGCAATAGGATGATTGCTAAAATGCTCACCATATGCAGCATACATAAGCACTTGCTGTTGTTCTACAGGATTATGATGAATTGAATCAACCTCAAAAACCCCTTTTGTTAATGTTCCTGTTTTATCCAAAACTAAACAGTTGACTTTGGAAAGTGTCTCCAAGTAATTGGATCCCTTAATTAGAATGCCCTGGCTGCTCGCCCCTCCAATTCCTGCAAAGAAGCTTAATGGAATAGAAATAACTAACGCACATGGACATGATATTACCAGAAAAGTTAATGCACGATATAGCCAACTGCTAAACTGGCTATCTTTAGTGACTATAAGATTAATCAGTGGTATACCAAAAGCTAAAAACAAAGCACAATAGCAAACAATTGGAGTGTAGTATCTAGCAAACTTGCTGATAAAATCCTCACTCTTGCTTTTAAGACTGCTGGCATTTTCAACCATGTCAAGTATTTTATTAACGGTAGAATCTTCAAATAGTTTTGTCGTTCTGATTCTTAATAAGCCATCAACATTGATGCCACCGCTAAATACTTCATCATTTTCTTTAACTTCAACCAGAATACTTTCTCCCGTCAATGAACTATTATTTAAGCTGGCCATACCAGAAACAACAACACCATCAATTGGGATTTTTTCGCCAGAGGTTACGGTGATAATACTTCCTGTTTCTACCTCACTTGGATCAACTTTCACCAATTTGCCATCAATCTCTATATTGGCATAATCAGGTCTAATATCCATTAATGCAGAGATATTCTGTCTGCTTTTTCCAATCGCAATGCTTTGAAACAATTCGCCTATTTGATAAAACAACATTACAGCTACTGCTTCTCTATAATCCTTCAATGCTAAGGCGCCAACAGTCGCTATAGCCATTAAGAAATTTTCATCAAATACCTGTTTATTCTTTATACCATAAACTGCTTTCTGTAAAACATCATAACCAATGATAAAATATGGAACTAAATATATACAAAACTGCAAGATTCCATCAACTTCTAGAAAACTGCAACCAATAAGCAATAATAGTGATGCAATTATTCTATATAAAACCCTCTTTTGTTTCTTATTCATCTTAGAAATAAATTTCGCAATCCTTTTCAACTTTCTTGCAGCTTTCTAATACTTTTGTCATAACGTCCTTACTCTGATAGCCATCAACAAACTCAACATTCATTTTTAAAAGCATAAAATTAACACTAGCATCCTTTACACCTTCAACCTGCTTTGCTGCTTCTTCCATTTTTAATGCACAATTTGGACAATCAACTTCAATTTTATAACTTTTTTTCATAAACAAATCTCCTTCAATCATTTGAACAATTGTTCAAATATTATATTATATTTAGTTTCTAATATTGTCAATAAGAATTAGATCAAATCCCATCATATTTTTTCAACACGAAAAGATGGGATCAGATATACTGCAGTGTATGTGGTTTTTATCTATAATAAAAACCTCACCCTTGAACTATTAATTCTTGAATGAGGTATTATTTTACCATTGTTTACAAAGCTGTCTATGATTGAGATTCATTTGACTAATACTTTTTGAGATAGCTTTGTAAATAGTCTTCAACTATATCTATTGGTAAACCAATAATAGTATAGAAATTGCCTTCGATTTCCCTGATATATTTTCCAGCCCAGCCTTGAATCGCATAGCCTCCTGCTTTATCATAAGGCTCATCGGATAATACATATTGTTCGATTTTATCCGCAGGAATTTCATTGAATTTTACTCTACTAGTATCGCAAATGACATATTGTTCTTCTTTGCTGATAAAAGCTACTGCTGTCATAACTATGTGGCTTCTATTAGATAGCATCTCAATCATTTGCTGTGCCTGCTTTTGATTATGCGGCTTTCCTAATATCTTATCATCTACCACAACAACTGTATCGGCACCAATAACTAAACAATTTGGATGTGTTTCATATACAGCCTGCCCTTTTTGTAGTGCTAATGATTTAACCATATCGCAAAAAGATAACTTATCATCTATCACTTCTTCAACATGAGAAACTACTACCTCAAAATCGTAGCCCAGCATTTCCATTAATTCTTTTCTTCTTGGTGAATTTGAAGCTAGAATAATTTTTTTCATATTAATTTAATCTCCATCACTTTTGATTTCCATAATCATATCTCTTAACTGTGCTGCTCGTTCAAAATCCAGCACTCTTGCCGCCTGCTTCATTTCCTTTTCAAGTGAAGCAATTAATTCTTCTCTATCAGCCTTGCTCTTCTTTCTCATTTTCTTGCCAACGTATTTATTCATCATTTCAGCAGTTTCTTTAGAGTGAATCGCATCTCTGATTTCCTTTTTGATTGTAGTAGGAGTGATATTGTTATCACGGTTATATTGCATTTGGATTGCTCTTCTTCTATTGGTTTCTTCGATAGCTTTCTGCATCGATACGGTTACAGTATCGCCATACATAATAACCTTTCCATTGGCATTTCTTGCCGCTCTACCTATAGTCTGTATCAAACTTCTTTCACTTCTTAAAAAGCCTTCCTTATCAGCATCCAAAATAGCCACTAGTGATACTTCTGGGATATCCAAACCCTCTCTTAACAAGTTAATACCAACCAAAACATCGTATTTTCCTTTTCTTAAGTCTCTTATTATTTCAGTTCTTTCAAGAGTCTTGGTTTCATGATGCAGATAGGCTACCTTGTACATATTCAATTGTAGATGCTTTGTTAATTCTTCCGCCATCTTAACAGTCAATGTTGTGATTAATACGCGTTCGTTTTGCGATACTCTTTCATCAATTTCACTACATAAGTCGTCTATTTGTCCTAATGTAGGCCTAATTTCAACTTCTGGATCAAGTAAACCCGTTGGTCTAATGATTTGCTCTACAACATGATTATCGACTTTATCAAGTTCATAATCTCCTGGAGTAGCGCTTACGCAGATTATTTGATTTATCTCTTTTTCAAATTCTTCAAACTTTAATGGTCTATTATCAAGTGCACTTGGTAGTCTAAAGCCGTATTCAACAAGTGTTTCTTTTCTTGAACGATCACCATTATACATTCCTCTAACTTGAGGTAATGAAACATGAGACTCATCAACAATCATTAAATAATCATCAGGAAAATAATCGAACAACGTAAATGGTTTCGAGTTTGGTTCTCTAAATTCCAATTGGCGCGAATAATTTTCTATTCCACTGCATACTCCAAACTCTCTCAAAGCTTCTAAATCATAAGTACATCTTTGAGATAGTCTCTCTTCTTCCAACAATTTTCCATTATCTCTAAAATACTTTAATCTATCTTTCAGCTCTGCTTCTATATTATCACAGGCTTTCAAAATATCCTCTTTTCTTTTCGCATAACCGCTAGCAGGGAAAATATTATATATCGTATAACTATTTAGTGTCTTATTTGTTATTGGATCTATCTCACAAATTCTATCAATCGTATCATCAAATAATTCAACTCTTAGAAGGAAATTATCAGTATAACCTAAAAAAATATCTATAACCTCTCCTCTAACTCTAAAGGTTCCCCTTTTTGAATCGACATCATTTCTGACATACTGTCTATCAACTAGCAAACGTATTAATTCTTCTCTGGTAATAGTCTGGTTTGTCTTAATTGTAAAAAACAGATCCTTGTACTGGCTAGGATCACTCGAGGCATAAATGCAGGCAACTGAAGCAACGATAATAGTATCTCTATGCTGCAAAACCGCATTATATGCAGCTAATCGCAGCATGTCCAGTTCATCATTTATCATTGAGTTCTTTTCAATATACGTATCTGTCTTAGGCAAATAAGCTTCAGGTTGATAATAATCGAAATTTGATACAAAATACTCGACATGGTTGTAGGGAAATAGCTCTTTCAATTCACTATACAGTTGACCAGCCAGGGTCTTATTATGAACGAAAACCAAAGTGGGTTTATTTACTTGAGCAATAACATTGGCAAAGGTAAAGGTTTTTCCTGTTCCTGTTGCACCTAAAAGAACCTGATATTTCTTTTTGTCATTAATGCCTTGAACTAATTGTTTTATCGCCTTTATTTGATCTGCTTTAGGGCTAAATTCACTAACTAATCTAAATTTTTCTTCCATAAGGTTAATTATAGCATTATTCTATTATTATGTTTGATAATGAAAAATAATTTTGTTATAATTAATAAGCACTTGAAGAAAGGAGCTATTATTATGTTGGATATTCTAATTATGCTCGTAGCCGTATTAATTATTATTTTGGTTCTTTTACAAAGCGGAAAATCAGCTGGTGTAAGTAGTGCCTTTATGGGTGGTAATGGTGGTTTAAACTTATTCAGCAACCTTAAAGAAAGAGGCCCAGAAAAAGTTATTTCTCATTTAACATTAGTAATGGGAATTGTCTTCTTCGTTCTGGTTATCGTAAAACTTATCGTTACCCAACAGTAAAAGACCAGTGAGGTCTTTTTTTGACAGTTATGGAAAAAGTAGTAGCTATAAATAGAAAAGCTAAACACGATTATTTTTTAGAGGAATTCTATGAAGCTGGTATTCAGTTGTCAGGAACAGAAATAAAAAGTATTCGCCAAGGCAAAGTACAATTTAAAGAAGCCTATATTGATTTTATAGGTTCAGAGGCATTTATTGTTGACATGCATATTTCCCAATATGATCATGGTAATATTTTCAATCATGAAGAAACAAGAAATAGAAGACTTTTATTGCATAAATATGAAATAAGGTCACTAAAGAAGGCTGTTTCAGTAAAAGGTTATACTGTAGTACCGACAAGGATGTATCTAAAGAAAGGGCTATGTAAATTAGAGATAGCTCTAGCAAAAGGAAAAGATTTATACGATAAACGACAAGCTTTAAAAGAACGCGATGTCCAAAGAGAAATAGAAAAAGCAATGAAAGTGAGATAGTATATATGGTTGTTATTGAAATGAATGATGGAGGAATCATCAAGATTGAGCTTGATCATCAAGCAGCTCCTATCACCTGCGCAAACTTTGAAAAATTGGTTGAAAATCATTTTTACGATGGAATCATTTTCCATCGTGTTATCAAGGATTTTATGATACAGGGCGGAGACCCTACAAAAACAGGCATGGGTGGAAGCGAAGAAAAAATTAAAGGCGAGTTTAGCAGCAATGGAGTAAATAATCCGTTACATCACTATCGCGCAACAATATCAATGGCTAGAAGCCAAAATCCGAATAGCGCATCATCACAATTTTTTATTGTTCACAAAGATAGTTTATATCTAGATGGAAATTATGCTGCTTTTGGAAAAGTTGTTGAAGGAATGGATGTTGTTGATGCTATCGCTAGTGTCAAAACCGATAGATATGATAGGCCACTAACTGAACAGGTTATTAAAAAGGCATACATCATATAAAGAACCAAGGGGATAAATATGGAAAAGGAAAAAAAGAAAAAAAGAGGGGATAGAACCGATGGCTATCTAGTAAGAGATTTGGATCCACTTCATATGTTTATGCCATATCTAATGGGTTCAAGAACTGAAAATGAAGCGGTTATGAATGAGGAATTCGATTTAACAGAAGCAATCAAATTCATCGAAAAGAAAAATGAAAATGCTCAATATCGCTATACTTATTTTCACTTAATAGTAGCTGCTCTAGCAAAAACGATTTATATGAGACCTAAAATGAATCGATTTATTGCTGGAAATCGTTATTATGACCGCAATAACATCTCTTTCTCATTTGTTGCTAAAAACAAGATGAGCGATAAAGGTGAAGAATCTTTACTTATAATCGAAGCAGAAGATACCCAAGAAAGTTTAGTCGACCAAATTCATAACAAGATTTGTTCAGAAGTATATAAAGTTAGAGAAGAAAAACAGGTAGACGGAACTACCAATGCGATAAAATGGCTGAATAAAATACCTAGACCCATTTTAAAATTAGTATGCAAAATACTATTCTGGATGGTTTACCATGATTGCTTGCCAAAAGCTTTACATGACTTTGACCCTTATCGTACATCTGTCTTTATTTCAAATTTAGGCAGCATCAAAATGAGTGCTAGTTATCATCACTTAATTAACTGGTCATTAAATTCAGTTTTTATCTTAATTAACAAAGCTAAAAAAACACCAGCATTTAATGAAGATGGTACTTATAAAATGGTGGATACTATATCAATGGGATTTACAATTGATGAAAGAATTGCGGATGGATTCTATTTCGCAAGAAGTATAGAACTATTCAAATACATCTTGACTCATCCAGATATTTTGGATTTGCCATTAACACAAGATTTCACAATGGATTAAGAGCAAAACTGCTCTTTTTTTCTTGCTAATTGTCTTCTATAATATTGATATAGAGAAAGGATAATAAAATGAAAAAAATTATAATTGATTGTGATACAGGCATAGATGATGCTTTAGCCTTATTATATGCCCTAAAAAGAAAAGATGTGAGAATAATGGCAATCACATCAACATTTGGAAATTGTAGTGCCTTACAATCCGCTATTAATTCCCTTAAAATGATCGAACTAGCAAATCCTGGCTATTTTATTCCCGTCTATGTCGGAAGTGAGTATACCTACGACGGTAAAAAAACCCCATATTCTACATTTGTACATGGAGATAATGGAATTGGTGATGTATTATTGCCTCAACCTCAGAATGAACCACAACAAAACGCTGTTGACGCCTTAATTGATATTATTAAGGAAAACCCTTATGAAATAACGATTGTTGCTTTAGGTAGGCTCACTAATATTGCCCTAGCTCTTGATAAGGCCCCAGAAATTGTTCATTTGGTGAAGCAATTAGTTTTTATGGGTGGCACTATTTATCACTGTGGCAATGTTGGTCCTTTATCCGAAGCAAATATTGCTGGTGATGCTATTAGCAGTAAAATTGTTTTGGAAGCTGGATTTAATGCGATACAAGTTGGGCTTGATATTACCCAGTCTACTCTATTAACTAGAAACGATTTGGATTATTTATTAAAGAATGCCCGTAGCGAAAACAAAGCAATCGCAAACTATATCAACCAATCAATGGTTAAATACTTCCAATTTAATCATGAAGCATCAAATATGATTGATTGCTGTCCACTACATGATCCACTTGCCATGCTGATTGCTTTAAATCCTCAGCTTGCCAGCATTTCTTATTATCCTTGCACGGTTGAAACAAATCCCGAAAGTATTTGTTATGGTATGCTAGTAGCAGATACAAGAGAGAATCCAATCCAGGTTAATCCTATCGGTCTAGCCTTAAGATGCGACAAAAGAAAAGCTGTTGACTTATTAATATCAATATTTTGTTAAAAAGGGAGTATCAAAACTCCCTTTAAACATCCTTTCTCTTAATAATTCTATAAGATAACAACAACATTAAAGCTGATAGAACAATATATATTGCCATAACAGCCATCATAGATAGAGTCTGGTTATCAGTTAATACCTGTTTTGGCCAGCTCATTCTTGTTATATCACAATCCGAGAAAGCATTAATAAATATATTAGTAAAATAGCCTAATGCCTCTGATTGAGGTATACTCTTTCCAAATACTTCAACGCACTGTTTAAACATTAAACCAAAATGGTAATTGATATCAATAAGAGGTGGTAATTGCCCTGAATTGGAAAACTGTCCAACAATTCTGAACATTGGAATTACAGCCATTATCACAATAATCAAAGCAAATATTGGTAAAAAGGCTGCCAACTTTTTGTTACATATACAGCTCAACAAGCAAGCTACACTTCCTACAACAACAATCACCACTATTCCATATAGGATATAACATGGAAGATAACTCAATAACATCTTGGCGATATTACTATCAATATTTCTCGATAATACAATTACGGAAAAATAAGTGAATAAAGATAATAACATTAATAATACTAGACCAACGAAATTACCTGTCAATTTTCCTGTCAATATCTCGCTACGACTATTTGGCTTTGTTACTAATAACCTAAAGGTCCCTTCATGAACTTCTGAAGAAATTATTCCTGAAGTACTGCTAGCAATCATACTGATTAACAGAAAGCCATCTAGTGCTAAAAAGATGAACAAATTCTGATAACTCAATAATTCATTACTGATAGAAACAAAGCTTCCCTTGGTGATTTCTGCTAAATTTACAAGCATCAACCCACATAGCAGAGCTGTCACTACAGAAATTATTATCGCACTTTTCTTGACTGTTGTTTCAAGTGTTCTTAAAAAGATATTTTTCATTGTTGACCTCCTTCAAGAGCGTTTTTATACAGAGAATCCAATGATAATCTCTCTTGATCTATTTTGTTAATCATCAAATCATTTTCATAGACAATCTTAATTAATTCTCTTTTCAACTGATCTGTTTCATCGCAAGAGAATTTGATTTCGTTATTATCAACCGTATATGAATATTTATCTTCTAATTTTTCAAGAACCAACTGATTGTTTGAACTACTAAATACCACAATACCATTATTGAATTTGCGTTGTGCTGTTTCAATATCTTCATTTAAGACAATAACGCCATGATTAATCATGATTACTCCATCAATAACAGTTTCAAGTTCAGTTAATACGTGAGAACTGATTAATACTGTTTGTTTATCCTGGTTAACCATTTTCCTAACAATGTCAAGTATTTCCATTCTACTGGTAGGATCGAGGTTAGCAGTTGGTTCATCAAGCAATAATATCGAAGGATTGTGAATCATTGCCTGAGCCAAGGAAACCTTCTTTTTCATACCAGTTGAGAACTTACAAACCTTCTTATTAGCATGTTCTCTTAATTCAAACCTGTCTATCAACTCATTGGCTCTTTTTGCTGCCTCAACATCTGATAAGCCGGCTAAAGTAGCCATATACCATAAGTATTCAACACAGCTCATATCATTATAAAAGCTAGTAAACTCAGGTGAATAACCCAAATGTGCCAAGGCTTCTGTGCTGCCAATAGGATATCCCATTACTGTTCCATTTCCTGATGTTGGCATTAGTGTACCCATAATAAGAGACATTGTTGTTGATTTTCCTGCGCCGTTTGGCCCTACAATACCATAAACTTTTCCTGGTGTCAGTTGTAAAGAGATATCATTAACGGCTGTAAAATTACCAAATCTTTTTGTAACATGGTTTAATTCTATACAATAATTATCCATTAACCTTTACCTCCTTACTGAGTTTTTTAATGCGGTATTTTCTATACATATTAACAAATACCGCTAATACAAAGACTAATACTGAAATAACAACAGCATAATATCCACCACGCGTCTGCTTTGTTACGGTAACACTTACCTTTTGAATTGTCGTCTTGCCTTGACCGTCATCACATGATAGTACAATAACATGGTCACCCTCTGTCAATTCCAGTTGATAAGAATCAGCTGTTGTAGTTGCTACAACTACATTGTTGTCGCTTATTTTTACCGAAGAATATGGCTGATTTGTTTCCCAGGAAAGAATTACCACATGATTATCGCTAATTATTTCCGATTCACTTGTCAGTGTTAAACCCTCATCTGTATTTAATAAATACAAGTTTTCCATGCCACTAGCTAACAAAGTGTTATCATTTAACATATAGCCATCCAATGCATTTATGTTATAGTATGCTACTTCTTTTTTTTCATTTATGTCAAATAAGCCAACTGAATTAGCTTCATAAGTATTAAACAATAAGAAATTATCACTATTTTTAACTCTGCTGATTTCGTTAATCTCGGATTTTGAAGATGAATTGATTCCAATTGTTTCTAGTACTTCAAAACTTTCTGTATCATATATCGCAATAACGCTTACTGTTTTATAAGTATTTTCGTCCCAATAGTTTTTGATAATAGCTAAATCTTTATTACCATCCCCACTTACATCATTGAACAAGAATAGTTTATTTAGTTCGTTTGATTCGGAAATATTAAAATAGACAGGTTCTGCTGGTTTATAATTCATTTCATAATCTTCAACTTGATAATTATCTAAACTCCAATAATCAAAGGCAGTTAATTCTTTGCCTGTCTTTCCATCAACAATTCTATAAGTTCCATAATACCCTGCATATCTCAACAGTTCATTATAACCATCATTATTGATGTCAAAGTCTAATACACCAAATACTTCATAATCACTTGCCCCTTTTTGACATAGAGTATACATGAAATCTAAGCTTTTGCCATCGTAAACATTGAAAACCTGATAATCTCTTTCATTATAGTTTGAAAGGACTATCTCGTTGATTCCATCTTTATTAATATCGTTAAATACTATTCCATAGATAGAATTCTTGATTTTTGAATCTATTTTCTTCGTTTTATATTTTTTATATTCAACATCATAACGACTATATACTTTTGAAGTCCACAATTCCATTTGTGTATCTGAAATACTTACATAATCGACGATTCCATCCGAATTGATGTCACCAATTTCTTTAATTGTTCCCTTAGTATCAAAGTAGTTATTGATATTTCCTTTTAAAGACATGCTACTAGAAGCAACTATACCTTGGCTAATCAATAATTCTCTTTTTCCATCGCCGTCCATATCATTAACCAGTTTCACTTCGTCAACAAGTGCATAATAACTCACATATTTTCCTTTTTCATCATAGCCTTTATATAGGAAAATGCGGCTGTCTTTTAATGTCGAACCATCTTTGCCATTAAGAATTAGTACAGTAGTATCTACAGGTTCATCTTTGCTATTATAATTGTCCAGTAAAACAATATAATCATCAATTCCATCTTTGTTGAAATCTGCTGCTGTTACTGATTTAGCACCATGAATTCTTTGTTCTCTAACATTATATTGCCAGTTTACTGTTTTGCCATCGCTTTGATAGGCAACGATACTTGTTATAGCTTCGTTATTTTTAAAAGTAATAACTAATTGGTCATTTGCCGAATTAATTAGATTAGCCTTTCTTCTGACAAACAATGGTGTTGCATTTGTAAATCCATTATCAATTTCATAAACGCAATCATTGAATACTTCCAATAGATATCCTCCATTTTCCAAATAGGTTAGTTTTGTCTTTGAGTTTTCTGAACTGGAAATCTTGAGTTCTTTTTGGAATAACACTTCGCCATTATAATCTATTACTTTTGTCGCAATCTTTTCATTAGATGGATAGGTAATGGTAATAGTATCATGTAGTACACCATCTTTAGTATATTGACTAAAAACGCCATTTGCTCTAGAGGCAATTGACTTAAAATCAATTGTTTTAACAACTTCCATTGTCTCTAAATCATATAAAACAAAACATTGGCATTCCCTACTCAAATATTCGCTAATTGACTCATTATCAACAAAGAAGCACTTGATAAGAGCCATATTGTCCTTTATATCGACAACCTGATAAGAGTTAAACCAGGAATTATTAATACCTGTCTGAATTGTTGTATTGCCAAAATTGTTGTCATACAAAAATAAGTCCAATACTTCCTGATCAACAACATCTAAAGGATATTGAGGATATGTTTTACTATCACTATCATATTGATAAATAATACCATCCTCACTGATAAAATATAGCTTATCTTTATATTCAAATAAGTCCCATAAATTTAATTGAACTTTAAAGCTGTATTCTTCATTATATGGAGATGTAACCGTTCTTTCACTTGCTACCTTTGTTTTTTCAACTAAACTCAAATCCTGACCGTTTAATAAGCCAAAATATCCGTCCTGATCTACAAATGCGATAGATCCTTGATACCATAACATATCCCAAATGTTATCTGTACTTGTATAACTTGCTATTACTGTTCCAGTAACCAAATCAATCTCTGCAATAGTATAATCGTAAATAACAAATGTACGATTATCCAGTACTTCCATTTTATAAATGTAGGAATTCTTCAACACTGTTCCTAAATTTTCATCATAATCAGAGCAAGTTAATCTAAAGCTAGAGATAACGCTACCATCTTTTCCGGAAATAGTAAACATCTGATTAGAGGTTGATGCAGCATTTTGATAAGTTAAAAAATCAGGATATCCATCATTATTCACATCATTAACACATATTAGCTTTAGTACAGAGTACAAAGTATCCAAATGTGTTTTTGAATCTGAGGAAATAATATCAATCCCATTTTCACCATAAAAGACTATTGATTGTTTGCCTTCATAAATAACCTGACAAATCTCATTACTATTATCAATCTGACCGACATTGTTTAGTTTCTCAATGCTTTTTCCTTCTGCTTTTATTGAATAAGCACTAGAAAAGAATAGTAAAGAGACCATAATTAATGTAATTAGTTTCTTCATAAGGCCCTCCTTCACCTATTCATTGTATCATAGTAAAATTATGCGTTCATTAAGAATTAATTAATATCATCTAATTGTGAGAAATCGTCATTTTCTATCATTGTGCGATATGATTCTATAATTTGTACAAACTGCTGATAATTCTCCATATGATTAATTTGGGCCTTAACCTTATTGGCATGAGGCATTGAGTTAATATACCAGCAGGCATGACCTCTCATCTCTTTGATACCTGTCTTTTCACCCTTTAGTTCAATCAGTTTTTGGCAATGTAATATACATTGGTTCAATTTCTCTATCATTGTAGGATTTTCAGTTATAACACTGTATTTATCATAATCAACTAACTGTTTAATTAACCATGGATTACCTAATGAACCTCTTGATACCATGAAAAAATCACAGTGAGTCAACTGCTTCATATTCAAATAATCCTGAAGCGAAAAGATATCACCATTACCGATAATAGGAATACTAGTGATTTTTTCTTTTATCTGTTTTATCATATTCCAGTCTGAATGGCCACTATAATACTGGGCTCTAGTTCTAGGATGAATTGCCAGCGCTTTGATTCCTGTTTTTGCCATTTGACAGGCAAAATCCACTCCATTTATATGATTGCTATCCCAGCCGGCTCTAATCTTTACCGTAACTGGTTTTTTTACATTATCGCATATTGCTTTAACAATTTGACTACTGTATTCAACATCAAGCATCAATGAACTTCCACCATTGCTTTTGCATACTTTTGGAACAGGACAGCCCATATTCAAATCGATAATGTCACAATTCGTATTGTTATCTAAGAACTGAGCAGCTTTCACTAATGTATCTACATCTTTGCCAAATAGCTGTAAAGTTATTGGTTTTTCATTTTCGTCAACTTCGGTCATTTTAATTGTTTTTTTATTTTCATAACATATTGCCTTATCACTAATCATCTCACTGTAGATCAGAGCTGGATTAAACTGTTTAATGATACTACGAAAAGAATAATTACTGATTCCTGCCATTGGACCAACAATTATGTGATTATCTAATACTACATCACCTATTTTAATCATCGCATGCTCCTTAAAAGGTCGATTACTCGACCTAGTTTATTACTTTATCTTCGTGAGAGCTCTGTTTTTGAGCGAATATGTATCCTTCTAAAGTTTCCTGATCGAAGTGATACTTGTTATTACAAAATTTACAAACTACCTCACAGCCGTGATCTTCGTCAATCATGGCCTGCAAATCACTAACTGGAAGTTTTGATAGAACGGTCGCAAATCTTCCCTTATTACATTCACACTTGAATTTTAAAGGCTGAGTTGCCAATTGCTTGTAATCATTAAAGATTGCTTCAATTATTGCCTTAGGGTCCTGCATTTCACTGATAATCTGGCTAATTGGTTTTAAGTGAGCCACAATACCTTCTACTATCTCAATGTCTTTTTCAGTTGCTGATGGCAACATCTGAATGACAAGGGCCCCTGAAGCCTTGACGGAACCATCCATATTCACCAAAACACCAACACTTACTACTGAGGCTGTTTGCTCACTTTCAGCATAATAGTAGGCAAAATCATCGCCAATTTCTCCGGTTTGTAATTTTACAGTTGAAATAAAAGGTTGCTTCATTGACATATCCTTAATAACTCTAATGAACCCATTTTTTCCTACAGCTGTTCCAACATCCAGTTTTTCCATATTTCCTTCTTTTACTAGGTTGACATGAGGGTGTTCTACAAATCCTCTGACTTTACCATTGTTGTAGCAGTCAACTACTATCTCTCCTAGTGGGCCGTCTCCTTCTATTTGAATCTCAATTTTCTCTTTTCTATCTTTAAGCATTGAACCCATAATACAGCCAACTGATAAAGTTCTTCCTAATGCAGCTGTTGCTGTTGGAAGAGTATCATGACGTTTTGCAGCTTCCTGAACTAATTCTGTCGTATTACAACAAAAGACTCTAACATTATCATTTAAAGCTGTTCCTCTTGATAAAATATCCATGTTTTTTCCTTTCTTTTGAAAACAGCACAAAACTGTGCTGTTATTCAACTGTTTCTATTGCTTGACGAAAATCTTTACATCCATTTTTAACGATATAATCGATATCTTCCTTAGTTAAAGTTTCGTACTTTTCCAAATTAGCTACGATATTATCTAATACATCGCGATGCTGATTAATAATATCTATTGCCATCTTATGAGCATCATTAATAATAACTCTAACCTGCTGGTCAATTTCAGCGGCAACCTTATCGGAATAAGACTTATTAGTAGTATAATCTCTGCCTAAGAAAACATTTCCATCCTCTTTAGCATACTGAATAGGTCCTAATGGACTCATGCCATAGGCATTTACCATAGCTTGAGCTATCTTTGTTGCTCTTTCAATATCATTGCTTGCGCCAGTTGATATTTCATTTAATACAATTTCCTCAGCAGCTCTTCCACCAAGTAGGCCACAAATTCTTCCCTCTAAATCACTCTTTGATAAGAAGAATCTCTCTTCCTTTGGTGTCATCATGTTATATCCCCCGGCCATTCCACGAGGAATTATAGTTACTTTCTCAACTCTATCAGCTGACTCTAAGAATAATCCGATAACAGCATGTCCTGCTTCGTGAACTGAAACAAGGTGTTTTTCCTTTGGAGAATACTTGCGACTCTTCTTGGCTGGACCTGACATTGTTCTATCAATTGCCTCATCCAAATCTTCCATGGTTATCTTTTCGTGTTTATTTCTAACTGCCATAATTGCAGCTTCATTTAGCACATTCTCTAAATCAGCTCCTGAAAAACCTGGAGTTCTATCAGCTAAGGCACCTAAGTCGATATTATCTGATAATATCTTGTTTCTAGCATGCACTTTTAAAATGGCTTCTCTACCATTTCTATCTGGTAATGAAACTGTAATCTGACGGTCAAATCTACCTGGTCTTAATAATGCAGGATCCAATACATCTGGTCTATTAGTTGCGGCGATAATAACAATTCCTACATTTTCGGAAATACCATCCATCTCAACTAATAACTGGTTTAATGTCTGTTCTCTTTCATCATTTCCGCCACCTAATCCAGCTCCACGTTGACGGCCAACTGCATCAATTTCATCTATAAAGATAATACATGGTGCAGTCTTTTTTGCTGTTTTGAACATATCTCTAACTCTACTAGCGCCAACACCAACGAATAATTCAACGAAGTCACTACCGCTAATTGAATAGAATGGCACATCGGCTTCACCGGCAACTGCTTTGGCTAATAGAGTTTTACCTGTTCCTGGAGGACCTACAAGTAAAACGCCCTTTGGAATTCTAGCACCCATCGCTGTAAATTTCTTAGGGTCAACTAAATATTCTATTAATTCCTGCATTTCTTCTTTTTCTTCATCACAGCCTGCAACATCATTAAATCTTACCTTGATATCCCCTTCAAGTCTAGCTCTTGATTTCTGATAATCTGCAGCCTTGTTGTTTGAAGCCATTGATACCTTTGAAAACATATAGATGCATAAGCCCACCAGCAAGAACATCGGTATTACCTGAGCTAGAATTTCAGTTAACACATTTGTTTTGTATGGATTTACAATCTTTATATTTCCATCAGTTACTTTTTCTTTCAACAATTCCATTAATTCGCTACTTTGAGTTTCGTTATTAGGGATTGAGGAAACAAAAATATATTCAATATCTTTTTCAGTATATGTACCTTTTACATCGATTACTGTACTGTTCATTGTCAATTGAACCTGATTTATTTGCTTGCTTTCAATCAAATTAATTAATTGACCATAGCTTAAAGTACTTTGCTTAGATGAAGAAGCAAAAGTAAACATAGCTACTAAAATAGCAGTTGTAAATAAATAAGGAATAAATGACATCCATTTTTTATTTTTCAAAAAGTCCACCTTCCTTTAGTAACATTCTTCCTTAAGCACTCCTACATAAGGAAGATTGCGGTAGTTTTGCTGGAAATCCAGACCAAAACCGATAACAAACTCGTTTTCTATTTCAAATCCCACATAATCTGCATTTATATCACATGTTCTTCTTGATTGTTTATTTAACAACGCAACTACTTTTACATCATGAGCTCCCTTATGATATAAAAGTTCTTTCAACTTCTTAATTGTTAAGCCAGTATCAATAATATCTTCAATTAATACAATATCTCTATCAACAACCGAACAATCCAAATCCTTTACAATTTTAATATCGCCAGCTGATTCTGTTCCTACATAACTGCTAGCTGCGATAAAATCATATTGAAGATTTAAATCTATTCTCTTTACTAGCTCTGCCATAAAAGGAACAGATCCTTTTAAAATACCAACAAATAATACATCATTGTGGTTATCTTTATAATCCTCAGTAATTTGTTTTCCTAACTCTTTACATCTATCAATAATTTGTTGCTCTGTGAATAAAATTTTCTTACAATCCTTATGCATGTTCTATACCTCTCTATTAAATGCAATGTATTTATTTTATCACAAATAAATTTGGTTTAGTAGTATAATGATTAACATCGCAACCAATTCCACTAACAAATAT
Organism: Erysipelotrichaceae bacterium; assembly: GCA_016302195.1. GTDB lineage: Bacteria > Bacillota_I > Bacilli_A > Erysipelotrichales > Erysipelotrichaceae > UBA1783. Next base: position 19,444 of record JAEDOA010000012.1, read on the forward strand.
AACTTCATTTTCTTTATTTACCATGACAGGCCATCTATCTCTGTCTTTTTTTCTTATTTTTCTATCAATAAAGAAACGATTTACCTTTTTTGTACCATATCTTAATTCAATCTTGTCATTTTTTTGGTAGTTTCTAATTGTTATAGGTAAATCCTGTTTGAAAACAGTAACCTGTTGAATCTTTTCTCCTTTATTACTTAATCGAAAATATTCATTGTCTAAATATTCTATTGTATCTAATTGGTAACTATAGCTTTTCTCTTTTTTATATACATAGAAAAAGCCATATTCACAAACAAAATTATAATCAGCTATCTCTACTAAATGATTAGAACTGTTGTTAATGATTATTTTTTTTATTTCTTCTATAAGCCCACTGGAAAATACCTCATCACAAATGAAATAGTTCAAATAGTATCTTAGAAACAACGATTGATCTTCGATATCACTTAAAACAGAACAAGCAATTTCCTTGCTGAAATCAATTTTCTTGTAATCGCTTATTTTTCTCTCAATTTCTTTATTTAATTCATCTATCTCTAATAGCCAACTGTTTATTTGTTCATCACTAGCTGTTTCAATATATTGATGTCTAATTCTATTTCTATAATAATCATCAGATAAATTACTTTCATCTAAGCCATATGTAATATTGTTATTTATGCAATAGTTCTGTGTATCCTTTTTTCTTATTTTTAATAAAGGTCTAATTACTTCCATATCATATAATTTTACCTTTTCTCTTATACCATAATAATAAGATTTAGATCCTCTGTTTTTGGCCATTAAGTAGTTTTCAATATGATCATCCATCTGGTGTGCCAGCAACAAGCCAGAGCATTGATGTTTAATATATATCTGATAGTAAAACTGATATCTTACCTCTCTTGCCCATTTTTGAAAGTTTTCTTTTCCAGGATACTGTGGATTATTAACATATACCTTAACATTATGTTTCATGCAGTAGTCTTTAACAATATTTTCATCACGGTCACTTGTAACGCGGTGATGATAGTTTACATGGCATACCACTACCATATAACCTTGCTTTACTAGTAAATCAAGCAAGGTCATTGAATCACTGCCGCCAGATACTCCAACAACATATTTCCTAGTTCGATCCAAATTTAATTCCATATGTTTATTTTATCACATTTACTTTTTTAGTGTATAATCGCTCTAAATCTAAGCATTATTTCATTAAACAATTTACCGTTTACATTAATATGAGATTTAACATCAATAATTCTAGCTGTATTAATGAATTTAGCATCATTTAAAAACAGAACTGAGTATTTAAAAAGTCCATCAACCTTACCAAGTCTCATTAGATGTGTAATACCTTCAGGATTATCATAACGGTCATATGCGCTATTGTAGGCAACTGAATTTGAAGTCATTGGTATCACTAAGGCTTTGGAGTTAAATATCCTGATTACAAGCCCAAAATGCATATATCCTGTTTCTTGGTTATAAGCCTTGCCAAAATCAATATAACATAAATCTCCCTCTTTAATATTCATATCATAGCAGCGGCAGCTCATTAATTTTCCTCGCTGCTGATAATTTAATTCGCTTAACAAAATGTCTTTAACTTCCTTTTTATCTTTTTTTATTAGTTGCTGCTTTAGTGCGAAAAGATAATCATCAATTATCTCTTCCTTTGTTTTATCATCACAATCAATATCTTTTAACAAATATGAAATGCTATATTTACCCATTATTCTCATCCTTTCTATTGTAAAAATAGAAAGGATAACTCTTTTTCCCTAATATATGATACATATATAAAACCTCTAAGAAATCAAATATTCCTTAGAGGTTTACAGCTGATATTTCTTTGTTATTTTCTTTTTATTTTATCTACCAGATTTAAAATTGGTCGATATTTTATCGAAATCATTGCAGTATATTCAACAAACAGTTCCAGGCTTATAAGCAATATTACCAGAAGAACTATGGCAATTCTATAATCGACAATAAACAAATATGCAGTCAAACCAAATAGTGCAGTAAGAATGTAAATAACAAGAACTGCTCCAACCTGACCTAAACCAATCTTATTCATCAAAACATGATGCAAATGACCTTTATCGGCAGACATAATAGCCTTTCCAGAAACCTTCCTTCTAACAATAGCAGCAAAAGTATCGAATATAGGTATAAATAACAAGACAATTGGCACCATTAATGTAACAAAAGTTGCTTTTCTAAAACCGAATAGAGATATTGAAGAAATTAGAAAGCCTAATAATTGAGAGCCACAATCCCCCATAAATATCTTGGCTGGATGAAAATTAAAGATTAAAAAGCCACCGATTGCACCAATTAGGATGCAGCATAAAGGTACTATTAAGTGCGATAACCCTATCAAAGTAGACAATAAAGCTATTATTGAAAAGACGATAATTGTAAAACCGGCTGCTAAGCCATCTAAACCATCTAACAAATTAATCGCATTGGTAATCCCGATAATCCATAAATATGTAATGAAATAACAGATAATCTCAGATTGAATTGTTATACCTAAAAACAAATGAATATTATTTAGACAGATATCACCAATGAAAATAGCACAGCTAGCGGCTAAAAACTGGCCAAAAATTTTAACTATTGGTTTTAGTGAAAAAATATCATCTAGTAAACCAAAAAGAAATACAATAGATGCACCAATAATCAACCCATCAAAAGTCCGGTAATGTCTTAAAAACAATAGACTAACGATTAGAAAAGATAAATAAATCGCAACTCCACCTATCCGAACAATTCTGCCATGATGAATCGTTCTATCATTTTCAATTGCGATTATATTGAACTTATTACCTATGTACTTTACTGGAAAATACAATAGTATTGAAAAAAGCATAGTAAAAACCAATAATAATAAATTTTTCATACGTTTATAGTATAACACTTTTATTAGATAATAAACATTAAAAACGACAAAAAAAAGAACCGGCAACTTGCTATATTCG
>JAEDOA010000099.1 GCA_016302195.1 Erysipelotrichaceae bacterium
AAAAATGGAATTAGTAACAAAAGAGTATTTTAAGGTTGTAATGAATACTTTTGAGCAAGCAAGCTATTTAGAGAGAATTGCAAAAGAAGTTGGTTATCCTCACGCTGTATTCAAGTGGGTTACCAACAATGTACCAAATCCAGATGGTACTTGGAGTCGTTATTACTTTCTACATGATTTTGATGAATTTGAGCAATTAGGATACGATTCAGAGATCGTGGGCGATACTCAAGATAACACTAACTTATTTGAATATGCTGAAGAACTAAATGATCTAAAGGGTAGTGATTTTTATCACAAGGTTTTTTCAGAATAATTTTAAAAGGGCAGAAATGCCCTTGTTTATAAGTATTTTTGTAGAGATTACGAACCTAATAGAGCTTAGATTTTAAGGAATTTTAAAATGTTAAAAGTTGAAATCATCGATCATCATATGGATATTAACCCTCAAGGCTTAGAGGTTGAGGATATTAAGAGAATAGAGAGTATGCTTACATGTATGCTTAGAGAGACCATCATTGAAAGCTATTTGCAAAATAATGTATTTAAAGACCAAGACAACGCAATCGAGAGCTTTCAAAAATTCTTGGATATGCAATTCCCTCGCAAAGGTTTCAATGCATCCGAGTTTATTATCGATTGTTGCAAGACCGTAGGATATAACTTAATTACAAAAGATGAATTTTTAGGGCTTGTAGATACTGAGGCAGTTCAATATCTAAATGAGGTATCTAACTTCTTAGATATGGGCGACATCATAAAGATAAAAGATGGCAAGATTTATGATTTAGATAGTGACACTGAGATCGATAACTTATTTGATTACGCTTTGACCTTACATCGTGATGTTATTACATATAAAGGGTGGATTTTCCAAGATTAAGAGTACAAATGGGCAAAACCCCTTGTTTAAAGGAGCTTGAATAATGCAAGAAGTAAAGCGAGAGCAGTTAAATTTAGTTCAGATAGCTAAGAGTCAAAATATTCCTTATTGCAAGCTATATCATGTTTATTTAATGCTGGGTTCAATACATGAGGCGGTCAAAGTTTGTAGAAAAAGAAGGGAATATTTAGAACATTATAAGCAGTATTTGAGAGAGTGGCAGAAAAAGACTAAAAAGCCTAAAGAGCCTAAACCTCTTAGCGAAATTGCAAAAGAGAATGGCATCCCACTTGGGTGTTTAATGCAGAGATTAGAGAAAATGAGCTTAAAAGAGGCTTTAAAAAAGCCTTTAGCAAGGGGATAAAATGAATATTATAAAAATGTCAGTAGCAACTGTATTAGCTTTAGTATATTTAATATTTGCTATTCCTTTAGCTCTTTTAATTTTACTGCTATTTGTGGTATTTGGCTTACCTGCTTATTACTTAGTAAATAGAGTAAGTTCAAAATCAAAGTCTTATAAAGTGTATGAAATTATTATAAGTCCTCTTGCTAATTACTTTATAAAGATTTTAGATTTTATCTCAGATTAAGGAGTAAGAAATGGAAACAAAAGATATTAGAAGATTATATTCTAGTTTAAGAGTTCAATGCAAAGAGATAGGATTAGTTAATTTACTTGCAGGTTTTAGCTTGTACTTAGATGCAGAGATAGACTTTTATGATATGCAAGCTTCAGAAGAAAACAGAGAGCCTTTAAAGTCAGTATTCCGTAATGAATTTGAAAAATTAAGCTCAATGAAATCTGATGTAGATACTTGTATCAATGCGTTGGTGAATAAGGGGGGTAAAGAATGACACCACAAGAATTGATTTTATGGGCTTTTGCTTTAATGATACTTGCCGTAGCTATTGCATGTACTATCGTTGTAGGATATGTAACTTTTAAGGTATTGCATGCAATTAAAGAAAAGGGACTACAGGCTATTGTTGACTGGTTTGTTAATTCATAAGGAGAAATAATGATCGACATTTTAGAGATTATGTGCATATTTAGCATGTTTTTAGTAGGTGTTTTGTTCCCTTTAGGAATGATGATTTATATGATAGTTATCTTTATCAAAGAAGAGATTGAGATAAACAAGATAATTAAAAAGAGAAGTCAATTGCAAAAAGTTGATAAAAGGAGTTAAACCATGCTTGAGTTAGTTAGTTACTGCGTAATAGGCGGTTGTCTTGTTTGGACATTAGGCTTAATGTTTTATCTTTGCATTGAGAGTGCACAAGATGAGCAGGAACTTGAAGATATTTGTCACCAACATGCGATGAAGGAGTGGCAAAAATAAGAAATGTGATAAATATCACAAAATAAATCAAATATCATTTTATTTTTAAATAAAAATATCTATAATTCTAATTAAGAAAGATTAAGGAATAGTCCTTAATCTGAATTTAAAAAAAAGGAATATAAGAAATGATTAGAATTTTAAAGGGATTAAAATCAAATTACTTTAATTTATTTAAAGAAAATAAGGGTTGTTTCAAGCGTTTATATAATGCTGCTATAGATGTTTTATGCTTCATTTTATCACTTATGCTTCTAACAATCTTAACACCATTTTTATTTGTTATTTATTTTTTAAGATTGAGGAAGAAGAAAAAATATGAAAGAAATATCTTATAAAGGCAAGAGTTATAAGAGCTTAACAGATCTTGCAATTGAAATGAAAACAAGCCCAGCAAATTTAAGCTACAGACTTAAAAAATATGGAGGATTTGAGATAAAGAAAGAAAAGAAAATTAAAGACCATCTTGGAAATGCTTTTGAAACTGAAAAAAAGATGTGTGAATTTTATCAAATTTCTTATAAAACTTACAATGCCAGAAAGCGTTACGGCTGGGATTTAAAGAAAATCTTAACAACCAAAACAAGGCATTATATTTATAAGAATGATTAAAAATTAGAGTTGTATCACAAAATTTATTAAATAACACTTTACATTTTAAAAATTTAGTCTATAATTCTAAGTAAATAAAGGGTAAAAAATACCCTTAGTTAAAACCAAAAAGAGGGATAAAAAATGTTTGATATAAATAAATTACCAAATGCAAATTCAATCGCACCAGCAACACCAGCTCCAGCAGGACCAGCTCCAGCACCAATTCCAGCAGTTACAACTGTTGAAACAGTAGGACCAACACCATCACCAATTATTGAAGAGGTTAAAGCACCGATAATTGAAGACGTGCCACCAATGAGCGATGAAGATCTTTTAAATGCAGGTGCAGAAATCAAAGAAACTGAAATTAAAGAAAATAATATAAATTCAGATGTTTTTGTTGAAACTCTGTTAAATTCAAAGGGCGAAAATGGATTTACAAAGCTACCAGAAACCATTAAAGAAGCTCAAGAGCTAGCAAAATTCTTGAGTAAGTCAACTCTTGTAAGTGCAGAAATTAGAAGCACTGAAATAGCAGACCATTCAGCAGATGTATTTATGGTAATTGCTTTGGGTGCATCTCTAGGAATGACACCAGCACAAAGTTTGACTAATATCACAGTTACAAGAGGCAGACCAACAATGTATGTATCTGCAAAAGCTGGCTTATGCGCAAAATACGGCACTTTTGACACTAAACTAGAGAATGTTAATGGCATTTGGGTTGCAACTGCTACTGGTACAAGAAAAGGTCGCACTATGTCAGTACAGTACACCTCAGAAGATGCAATGCTACAGGGACTTATGAAATTTGATGCTAATTCAAATAGTTGGGTTGGTGTTAAGGGTGCGTGGACTGGCTCATATCCTGTTATGCTACAAAAAAGAGCTTTAGGAAGGTTATTAGATAGGTTATTTGCCGATGTTGTCGGAGGATTCGCAGATAAAGAAAGCGCCGAAGAAATTTCAGAAAATGCAGAACCAGAAATAGAAAAGAATGTAACTAAACGCACTATTAAGAGAGAGAAGAAAATAAAAAATGATGCTATAATTGAGGAAAAGGGAGAGAATGTAACTACAGCAAATAAAGAAAATTCAGAACCCCCATTTTAATTAAAAAAATGCCTATCTTTCAAATAGATAGGCGTTTAATAGGTACACTTTATTTTTTAAAAAGGAAAAAATAATATGAATAATATCTTAAATTTAGGTAACGTTACTGCCTTAAACGATGAAAACAAAAAGACCTTTGCAAGCACCAAAGGACTGCCTTACTTAAATGTATCAGGCATTTACGATGCAGTTATTGCCTCTGCACATTTAAAAGCAATTAACGTTAAAGGTCAGATGAAGAATGTTGTTAATGTTAGCTTTGTTGTAGATGTACAGCACGAAAATACAGTTAAAAATGCTCAATTATGGCTCACTTTAGATCTACCACCATCAAATTATGCAAATCATTTGATTGACTTAGCATTTTTATGTGGCTGTGTTTCACAGACTGGTGAAATTGTCTTAAATCAAGAAGTTAAGCAGTTAGAAAAGCCTTTATCAAATGGTGAAACAAGTATTACCCACTTCCCACAGTTAGAACAAAAGAAGGTACGTGTAGCAGTAGCCAGAACCTCAAAAGCTGATAATGGCACTCCTTATTTCTCTATCCGTTCATTCTTTAATGCATCAAATCAGACTGCATTAGAGCAGTTAAAAGGTTTACAACCTACATTTATTCAGAATGTAGCAAAATCTTTAAATTCTGAGAGTGATAGTCCATTTTTTGAACCAGCTCCAAAAAACAAAACTACAAATAACGCTTATGGAAATTTTGGAGCAAATCAAAATGTTTATGGTCAGTCACAGCAACAGCCACAAGCTCAATCACAGATTGCATATACTCAGCAGACTATGAACGCTTATCAATCACAGCCACAGCAGCAGTCTGCACAGGTTGCAAATGCTTATCAGCCACAGCCTGCACCCGTAACAAATCCAGATGAAATGCCATTTTAATTTAGTATAAAAAAACTAAAGGGAGTTTAAAAGCTCCCTTTTTTATTAGTTAAAATGAGATGTATATCACAAATAAAATGTTCAAATTAAGACCTTATCAAGAAGAATGTTGTAACACTTTTTGGAACTTTGTTAAAACAAACAAAGGGCAAAATCCTTTATTAGTGCTACCAACAGGCACAGGAAAAAGCGTTATTATTGCAGAAATTATCAGAAAATTTTATGAGATTGACCAAAGTGCAAGTGTGCTAATGCTTACACACGTTAGTGAGCTTGTTAAACAGAATTTTGACAAATTCCAGAAGCTAGCAAATATTGAAGCTGGCATTTATTCTGCATCAATCGGCTTGAAAGAAAATAAAAGGATTCTATTTGCTACCGTTCAAAGTGTGTATAGCAAACTAAAAAAAGATAAAAATTACTTTGGTATCAAAAGGCTTATTATTATTGATGAAGCTCATTTGATAAGTGAAAAAGATACGACAGTATATAGAAAAATTTTAAGCATTTTTAAGGAGTTAAATCAAAAAGTATGTATCTGTGGGCTTACTGCAACGCCATTTAGAACCAATGGTGGTTATTTAACAGAGCAGGAAAACCCTATTTTTAATGCAATAGCTTATGATTTATCTAAGCAAATAAATAGCTTGATAGAACAAGGATATTTATCTGAGTTAATACCATATAAGACCGATG
>JAEDOA010000013.1 GCA_016302195.1 Erysipelotrichaceae bacterium
GGTTTCTTTGAAATGAAACAGGAAATATATGAAATTGCAACTAAATGCTCAAAATATAATAAAGATATTAAAAAAATCCACTAAAGAAGATCATTTTTTATCAATAACTTGTTTTCAAAGAATTGTAAGTAGAAAAATGGATTTTACTATGTAAATGTATTCAAATACATAGCAAATATTTGTCGCGTTTTTCTGTAAATTAATTGTTTAAATATAAGGGAATTGTGGAAAGTGTATCACAACTCTTGTTTTCCTAATATATAATTGGAAGTGAATTATTCCTTAAGCCATAATACTTTTTTGTAGCTACAACATCATCTCTACTAAATGAGAAAATACAACTAAACGTGAGAAATAATAGAACCTTAGAGGAGAATTTTCATTTATAATAATTCTATGAAAACAATTGATGTTGTGGCAGCAGTTATACAAAATGAAGATGGATTGTTTTTGGCAACTCAAAAGGGATATGGTCCATTTAAGGGTGGCTGGGAATTTCCTGGAGGGAAAATAGAGCAAAATGAAACTTGTAAGCAGGCTTTAGTAAGAGAGATAAAGGAAGAACTGGATGCACTTATTGAAGTGAAAGAGCTAATTGATACAATTCAGGTTGATTATCCTGATTATCGTGTTTCTTTAAATTGTTACTTATGTAAATTATTAAGTGATAAGATAGTGTTAAGGGAAGCTAGCGACAGCAAGTGGTTATCAAAGGATCAACTTGATTCTGTTGACTGGCTTAAAGCAGATTCGATTTTAGTCGAAAAACTAAAAGAGTTGTAAATGGAGAAGTGGTATGAATATCAAGCATAATAGAAAAACAATATTGACTGTTGGCTGTGCTCTTTTAATATTGATTAGCTATTCTTTGCGTTTTTATTCTATACCAATTGATGGAATGACTCGAACCTTAAGAACAGCAATTTATATTTTTTTATACTCTATCTGGGCTTTTTCTATCCAGACAAGAATAATTCACAATCAGATAAGAAAAATTTTGTTGATGATTGCTTTTCTGATGATAATGTGGTTTTTAATTAGGAATGAAAAATATATTTATGCATTAACTTTTCCTAATCTAGCTAGGTATCTATGGTATTTGTATTATTTGCCGATGTTATTGATTCCCAGCTTTGCGGTAATGATTGCTAAATCAATTGGGCTATCCTATGATGAAAAATTAGAGAGTAAGAGTAAATGGATTGTATTAGTGGCATTACTACTATTTGTGATGGTAATGACAAACGATTTTCATCAGCTTGTTTTTACCTTCCCAGATGATAGTGTTGTATATAGTGATAGTGCCTATGGTTATGGATTTGGTTATCTTTTGATAGTATTGTTTCTATTGTATTGCGGTATTACAACTATTTACACATTATACAAAAATAGTCGCTTGCTAAATCGAAACGCTGCAATTATCGTTCCTATTTTACCTATTGTAGTATTAATGATATATACCTTGTTAATCTGCTTAAAAAACCGCTTAGTCTTGTTTTTAGCGGGCGATTCAACTGCAGTTATTTGCTTATTATATAGCTTGACTTTGGAATTGTGTATTCAAAAGGGATTTATTGGAAGCAATAACGGATATGTGGAATTGTTTATGGATAGTTCTTTGCCGTCAATGCTAGTTAATAAGGACAAAAAAATTGTCTTATCAAATAACAACTCCATTAAGTTAGATGACCAGCAAATTCATAACGCTATTGAAAAACCGCTATTGCTTGATGATAAAACTTTAATTCAGTGTCATAATATCGAATTTGGATATCTTTTGTGGCAGCAGGATGTTAAAGAATTATTGGATACCATTGAGGATATTGAAGATAGTTACTCTCAGTTGCAACTAAAGACAAAGATAGATCAGCAAAACTTAATCACAAGGCAAAATATCATTTCTTTACAGCAAAAAAATCGCATAACTGATTTGCTTAATCAGAAGACAAGCACTCAAATTGAAAAGATTGACTTACTATTGAAAAAATATGATTTAGAAAACAATAAGGAAAAAAAGAAAAAAATATTGATTGAAACAATTTTTTTAGCAAGTTATATAAAAAGATATGGCAACTTCTTGTTGGTTAGTCAACAGGAAAAGTATTCAAGCAGCAATGATTTAGTACGATGTTTTCAAGAAACATTCTCTTCTTTACAGCTATTAGGGGTTGATTGTCATTTCTCAATTGATTTTGAATTACAATTAGAAACAAGATCAATGATAGATGTGTATCATAGCTTTCAGCTAATAGTTGAGCAAGGCTTTGGTAATATTGACTGTATTTGGGTAAAGGCTATTAATCAGCCAGCTAAGGTTAAATTGATTGTCGAAATAGTATCGAGCCAAGAGCTAAGCGATTGTCAAAACTCTGTAGAGAGTTTTGACAGACAAGATAATAATTATCGATTTACTTATTTGATTGAGAAAGGAAGCGATATATGAAGATAAAAGATTTGTTCATCGAAAAGTACTCTCTTCCTTTAGCGATTAAAGAAGGGTTTGATAGCTTAGATAGTGGAATTTGTTACTTTTATTTAAACGGGAATGTAAAGTTATGCAATCGAAAAATGAATGCTTTATATCGTTTGATGTGTAATGAAAATCTACAGAACTTTTTTGATTTACAGAATCAACTGGCTAGTTATAAGGGCAAAAGATTAGGTAATATTTTCGAATTTCCTGATGGAAAAGCATATCAATATAGTTATAGGCTAATAACCACATCGGAAAAAGAAACTTATCAAGAGGTTGTAATGAGCGATGTTAGTCAGTTGCATCAGAAACAAAAACAATTACAAAGCCAAATGGTATTGTTGAAACAAATGCAGAAACAAATAGAGGAATTATCTGATAATATTTTGGAGTTGACTGTTCAAAAAGAAATATTAGATTTAAAAAACAGGTTGCATGATCAAATGAATATGGGAGTAAGTGCTATCAAGCAGTTAATTAAACAGGATAACATTTCTTTTGATGATGATGAGGCAATTATCCAGTTAAAAAGAGCTATTAGCATCTTAAAAAAGGAAATTGAGTATCCTCAGGATGACTTAGCTCAATTTATCAAAGATGCCAGTGTCTCGAAGGTGGATGTTATTATGACAGGGGAAATGATAGAAGATGAACGCTACAAAAGTTTATTGATAAATCTATTTAGAGAAAGCTGTGTTAACGGAGCAAACCATGGTGATGCCTCAAAGTTAAATATTGATATTGCGAATGATGAAAAAGATTATATAATTACTATTAGTAACAATGGCTCTCAACCTGAAGGGAAAGTAGTACCTAAGGGAGGCTTATTATCTTTGCAAAAGCAATTTATAAAAAGAAATGGGAAACTTGAAATTTTGGATAAACCGCATTTTATGTTAGTGGGAAAATTGCCAATAAGAGAGGAAAGACTATGACAAATGTATTGATTATTGATGATCAGCGTATAAGTAGAGAATACATGGAACACATTGTCAATGGAAGCGATAAGTATTTGCTTATCGGCAGCCTTTCGAATGCTGATATGGCTACTACAGTTTGTAAAAGACATAATGTCGATTTGATTTTGATGGATGTCTGTATGGGAACGGGAAAAGATGGGATAGATGTTACAGCTAGTTTGAAGGAACAGTTTCCGCAAATAAAAGTAATCGTTGTAACATCAATGATAGAAGAAAGCTTTATAAAAAGGGCAAGGCTTGCTAATGCGGATAGTTTTTGGTACAAAGATCTCTCTCCCGAAGACCTGTTAACAGTAATGGATAAGACTGTAGCTGGAGAAAGGGTTTGGCCTAAGCAGCAAGCAGAAGTAAAAATTGGGGATACTACTAGTTCTAATTTAAGTGACACCGAAATAAAAATCCTGCGCTTAGTTTGCGAAGGATTAGAGTATAGTGAAATTGCTCAGCAATTGAATTATTCCAAAGACAATGTAAAATATCACATTCGTAATATTTTGCAGAAAACTGGTTATGCTAATAAAACACAATTAGCTATCGCAGTGACAGGTAAAAAGTTTATTATTCCTAAGTTGTTAGGTAAATAGTTATAGACCTTCTAAGAATATTTCGGCAAGGTAGGCTATTTCACTGCTTGGAATATGAATATCGAAGGTGTTTTCTGCTCCAACAAGACTTTCAGCTATAACATCCATCAGGTTATGATTGTTGTTGGTGAACTGCTTTAGCTGATAGTATTGTAAAGGATTGTTTTTGATAATTCTTTCCAGCATATGAACTCCATGGGAAAGATATTTAACGATGATTTCTTTGCTTTTGTTGATTTTTAATTCATCAGTTATTTTATCCAAGGATTCCAGTAAGACGTTAACTGCTTTTGTTGGATTAATATGGGTTGCGGTTTTATTGAAGGCATCATTAATAAGCCTTTGAATAAAATCGCTATTTTTTTCTTCTCTCTCCACATTTTTAGGCAGCTTACTGTTGAATAAATGGATAAATTTTTCAAGAGAATAGCTTTCATTGCAGCAATCCAGGGCATTATATAGCATATCAATATTTAGACCGCTATAAACCTTGCATTTAACCTCGGATTCTTTAGAGACAAATTGTTCAATATCGCTTAATGGATAGCCATCAACAAGGATAATTGTACCGGCATCAGTTTCCATATCCTTTAGTTTGTTGATGACTAATTCAAGGATGTCATTGTATTGAACAGTAGAGTTATAGTTAATTGCTTCAACTCTGACCTGATAATTGTCAGCTTGAGGTTTAATGATTTGTGCTAGTTCACTAGCTATGCTATTTCCTCTTGTGACAATTAGTAAGGATACTTTTGTATTGTCGATAAACAACTTTGCCTTTAATAGATATTTTTCAATAAAGGCCTCAATAGCACTGTTGTTTATTTTCAAATACTGACAGATTTTTAAGCTGTCCTGCTGTTCCTTGGTTTGACTAGTCTTTTTTTGATAAAGCAAATTATCGTTATTCTTTAAGTAATTGGATACTACTAACATGGCAGCATATAAACTTCTAGTTCTATTGACAATCTGAAAATAGTAATCATCGTGATAAAGATTTTTTAAAAAGGCCATTCTAACTTCGTTATCGACATTTCGCCTGATTTCGTTATAGTGAATCTGATCGCATTTGGTGATTGTTGACAAGCAATTGTCAATAAATGTATCCATTTCATCGATGTTGTCTTCTGTCAGTTTGAATTCTTCAGTAAAGTCTTTTAGGTTTTTGTTAACATAATTCTGTTGAATGGAGAAAAAGAAATCGTAACATTGGCAGCTTCCGCTTTTCTCGCATACGATACTATCGAATTGATATAAAGATAAGGCTCTAGAAAAGGCTGAACTTTCCTGTTCGTCCATAGTATCGGATAATAAGATGTTTGGAAGATCATCTATTTCAATAGTGATTGCGTTTAGCTCGTATTTTGCGTTTCTTAGCAGGCAGTTTGCGCAGGTGAAACGAATCAGGTTTTTGATTTCTCTTTCATTTTCATTGTATTTGTGCTGAATGAAAATTCCCACTATTGATTTTGTTAATATGATATTTTTGTTAATTTGTTGAGCTTCCTCTGTAAACATATTAAGAATAATCTCTATTTTTTCATAGAGGTTTCTTGAACTAAAGGATGGAAGCTGAGCAACAACGGGGAAAAAAGATTTTAAATAAACTTGTAAGGAATTATCGCATTCGTTATTAATTGATGCGATAAGTGAGGTATCAAACTTTCTTTTTCGACTATCATTTTGACGGAAGAAGTAGTTGAAACTAATGCAGTCTGAAATGGTGGACAAAAGGTTTTTTGATAGCGTATGAATATTTTGAAGATAAACAACACCCTTATTGCTGCTTTCTAAAACCCCTTTGTTGTTGCCATTGCCAAAGAAGCAATTAAGGAATCCTTCCTCGTTTTCAGTGTATTCGGCACAGTTAATAATTAATAGCTTACTGTCAGCTTGTTTGATATTTTTCTCTAGAGTGTAATCGTAGATTGAATTAACAAATCTTCTTTTTCTTACGCCCTTGTTTCCGATTATTAGTATCGGTAAGCTATATGGCTTATAGCTTATAGCAGCAATAACATTATTGACTGTTTGAACTAGTGAACCATTAGTTCCTCCTATTATTCTAGTAAGAGAGTTTTTCTTTTCGATATTGTTATTGGCAAGGTTATTGTCATTTAGATATGATGTTATATTTTTGGCTGCAGGAATAAGTAAGGGGATATATTGAAAACCGTACTGGTCTTTTAAAGTTTGATAGTCTAAAAACAAAATAGGTCGACCTTGTATTTTGACCAGTTTACCTTCCTTCCACAAACGGTTAAGTTCTCTTGAGACATTGCTACGATCAAGCTTAAGATCGCTAGCGATAATGCTTGCTTCACAGCCATTGTTGTCGATGTTATTCTGCTTACAAAATAGCTCTGTTTGTCCTATTACATATTGATGAATTCTGTCTGCTCTTGTTGTCATACTTTCTCCTGGAAAATTTTTGTGTTATTTTAAAATCTAGTGTGTCTATAAACGCAAATATGCTTTTATAATGTGTTAAAAATGGCTCTTTTGGTAAACACTTTACCGCTTGTACCACTATGTATGAAATAATTATAACACAAATGTGTCATTTTTGTTTGACACACTGATAAAAAACCTTGATAAAAAAATGCGATTTGACACACTTAATTGCCGGCTTTAAAATGAAAACACGAAATAGAGGTGAGAATTATGAAGTGCAAAGTATTGATGTTGTCACATAGTAAGTTGGCAGGTGCGTTTTATGATACAATCCAATTTATTTATGGAGATACTTCAGGATTTGGCTATATCAATATGAGCGAGCCATTTGATCAGCAGCAGTACATAGAAAGCATCGAAAATGTGATTGAAGAAAATAAGGATACTGGAGTTCTAATTCTTACTGATTTATTTGGTGGCAGTCCATTTTTAAACACCTGTAAATTAATGAGACAATATGGCCAATATATGGAAGTAGTTACAGGTTACAATTTGGCAATGGTGCTTGAATTGGCAAGTTCAATTCAAACTGATACGGTTGAAGAATTAAAACAAAAAGCTCTAGAAGCTGCAACCAAGGGCATAATAGATGTAAAGGAAAGGATGAAATAATATGAAGGTAACTTTAGCAAGAGTTGATGAAAGATTAATCCATGGCCAGGTAATGACTGCCTGGTGCAAAAAATGCTGGATAAAAACAATTATTCTAGTAGATAAGGAGATTGCTCAAGATGAATTTATGATATCAGTACTTGAAATGAGCGCACCGGCAGGCGTAAAAGTTATTGTTAAATCTCCTAGTGATGCTGTTGCTTTATTAGCTAATGATAGCAGCGATGATAGCACTTTATTATTATTTAAAGATATTAACAATGTCGATGAACTGGTTAAACACGGTTACCCATTGAAAGAATTGAATATAGGCAATGTTGGCTCTTCTTCAATTAGAAAGCCTATTACAAGAGAAGTATATGTTTCCCAACAGGAAAAAGAGATATTGAGAAACCTGTCTCAGTCTGGTGTTAATGTTTATATTCAAAAACTTCCAGGCGATAACAGCGTTGATATTATGACAAAAATATAAATTTATTTAGGAAAGGAAAGGAGATAATTTATGTTTTTACAAGCATTTATAATGGCTTTATTGGCAATGCTATCTAAATGTGGAATGCCAATGTGGTCAAGATGGTCATTAGGTATGGGTGCACCATTAATTGCCGGTTTCTTAAACGGTATTATTATGGGTGACATTCCATATGGTTTACAGATGGGTGCATCTATTATGTTGGTTTATGTAGGTGTTGCCGTTATTGGTGGAGCTATTTCAGCTGACCCTATGTTAGGAGGCTGGCTTGGTGTAACAGCAAGTATGATGGCTCATTCAGATCCACAAGTAGGTATTACAGTAGCAACTACATTGGGTGTATTAGGTTCAGTTATTTCACCATTTGAAAGAACATTAAATACTACTTGGGTAGCAAGAGCTCATAAATATGCTGAAGATGGCAATACTAAGGGCGTTCAGTTGATGGCAACAATTGCACCTATGTTAGTTGCATTTGTAATTTATTTTATTCCTGGCTTTATCATGCTATACTTTGGAGCTCCAGCTCTTGAATCAATCTTAGCTAAGGTTCCTGCAAAAGTTACAACTGCATTAGCTACTGTAGGTCATATTTTGCCAGCATTAGGTTTAGGTATGTTAATGAACTTGTTATTCAAGTCATCATTAGTTCCATTCTTAATTTTCGGTTTCGTTGCTACAGCATATTTGAAACTTGGAACAATGCCAGTAGCATTCATTGGTGTAGGTTTCGCTATCATGCACTATATGTATTCAAGAAAGGAGAGTGCTCAATAATATGAAAACATTAAGTAAAAAGACTCTTACTAAATCTTGGTTAAACTGGGTAAGCTTTGGACAACAGTGTTACAACTATGAAATCATGCAGGGTTTAGGCTTCACCAGCAGTATGCTTCCAGTCATTGAAGAACTATATCCAGATGATAAAGAAGCTAAGAAAGAAGCTATTGAAAGACATTTAACATATTACAATACAGAAAACAACTGGGGTGCTGCAGTTAGTGGTATCGTCGCTTCAATGGAAGAAGAAAGAGCAAACGGAGCTGATATCTCTGATGGTTCTATCAACTCATTAAAAGCTGCTTTGTCAGGCCCATTAGCTGGTATTGGTGATACTGTTACTCAATCATTGGTTAAAACTGTACTATTAGGTATCTGCTGTGATTTAGCATTAAGCGGCAGTGTTTTAGGACCTATCCTATTCTTCGTATTAATGTCTTGTTATACTTTAGGATTAAGCCATTATGTTTACTTCTTAGGCTATAAGCAAGGTAAGTCTTCTGTAGCTAAATTATTATCAAATGGTAAATTAGCAGAAGTTACTGAAGCTTTAGGTGTATTAGGTATGATGGTTGTTGGTTCATTAATTGCTTCAAGTGTAGGCGTTAATACTCCACTTGTAATTTCATTAGGTCAAACTTCAGTAGCATTACAAGGAATTTTGGATGCTATTTGTCCTAAACTATTACCACTTGCCAGTGTAATTGGCTGTTATTTCTTAGTAAATAAGGGTGTTAAACCTATTAAGATTATCGGTTTATTATTCATCGTTGGTATAGTTGGCGGATTAATCGGTATTTTAGGATAAAAAAACAAAGAATAATTAGTCGATAAGGAGGATTTTCAATGCAAAGAGATTTGATGGCTGAACACGTTAAAAGATTTAACGGTGTTAGTAAACCAATTATTGGATGTCTGCATTTGAGAGCATTACCTGCTACACCAATGTATGATCCAAACTATTCAATCGAGCAGCATATTGCTGATTTAAAAAGAGAAGCTCATATTTTAATGGACTTAGGATTCGATGGCGCTGTGTTCGCAAATGAGGCTGATTACCCTTATGTGGAAAACATTGGGCCAGGTGCTTTAGCTGCTTATACTCATATCGTTAGCAGAGTCGCTGAAGAGTTAACTATTCCATTTGGTGTAGGAATAATGAATGATCCTGTTTCAGCAATTTCAGTTGCGAAAGCTGTAGGAGCAACTTTTGTAAGAGGCTTCTTCTGCGGTCAACAATATGGCAACTATGGACCAATAATTAAGACTCCTGGTGAAATCTTTAGATATGCTAAAAGCATTGGCGCAGAAAATATTGGAATATATACAAGCTTTGAACCACATAATGGTTCAAGTATTGACAGCCGTACTTTTGAGGAAATAGCTGGTTCACTATATAAAGATGTTCCAGTTGCTGGTTATTCATTAAATGGTCCGAAAAAAGGTCAGGCAATTGAAGATAGTAATATTGCTATTTGTAAAAAATTATATCCAAATATTCCAATTTCTTTCAATAATGGCGCAAATCCATCAAATATTAAGGAAATGCTGAAGTATTGTGATATGGTAGTTGTTGGTACAACTTTAAAGAAAGATCATTATCTATACAATCCTATCGATTATGATAATGCTAAAGAATTTATCTTAGCAGCTAGAAAGTAATTATTAGACAAAGGGCCAGCAAATAATGCTGGCTCTTTTTAAGGAGACTATTATGAAAAAATATCGTGCAGCTATATTTGATATTGACGATACTTTATATGATTCAAAAACTAAAACTTTTATCAACAGTTCAATAGAAGGAATCAAAAAATTACAGGAGAATAAAGTTAAAGTAATACTGGCTACAGGAAGGCCTCCGCAGACCGCCTCAGCTATTTTTCAATATGGAGTTAAACCTGATTACATTGTCTGTGTTAACGGGCATATCATTTTAAACGAAGATAACCAGATTATCCACCAGTGTACCTTCTCAAAGGATTTAGTAAATAGAATATATCAATATTGTTTGGAAAATGATATTGGATTATTATGGAAATATCCTGATTTGACCTATGAGTATATCCATAAGGATGTTTTTAATAATTTTTATTACAAAACCAAAGACTCAATCAAAAAAGTAGTATTTGATATCAAAGATGAACATAAAAGACGTTGTCCAAACGGAGGATGTTTAGGCTGTAGCAGTAAAAAAGCCGATGTCTTTAATGCTCATTTTGCTAGAGAAGCAGTAGCGATAAAAATTGATGAATTATCCAGTGATTTACTGCTTTATGGAGTAAACAAATTATCAGGGGTAAAAACAGTTTTAGAAAAAGAAAAGATAGGCTTTCATCAATGCATTGGCTTTGGCGATAATAACAACGATTTGGAAATTTTAAGTGAGGTCAAAACAAGCGTGGCCGTTGGCAATGGGTCTGAACAATTAAAACAAAAAGTGGATTACATAACTGATGATATAGCTGATGATGGAGTATATAAGGCTTTAGTTAAGTTCGGTTTGATTTGAGAAAACTGATCGGAAATACTATAATTAGTAGTGAAGAGAGGCAGACTGAAAATGAGATTATTTAATTTTAAGAAGAAACAAAAACCTGTTGTTATCACTATTCATGGTTTTGGTAAAAGAATGCATCATCAATTTGATTCTATAAGCGATTTTTTAAGAAAAAATGGTTATGATGTAATTCAGTTCGATTTATTCGATTATAACAATTACCAGGATGTTGACTATAAGATTTGGATAGAAAGAGCCGAACAACAAGTTAGGGAGGCTCAAAAGAAATACCATAACAATATTGTTTTGTTTGGCTATTCAATGGGTGGAGTCATAGCTACTTATCTAGCTACTGTATTTCCTGTCAAAAAATTGATTTTATCAGCACCTGCTTATCAGTATCTGGATATGGGCAAAATTGTTGATTATGGTATTAATTCAATTAAAAAGGCAGCTGGTAAGCCATTAGACCCTGATGCTTTTACTAGTTTGCAGACAAAGGCATTTCAGGATGTAGTCGCCCAATGCAAACAGTTTATTCCATATGTTGATTGCCCTGTATTTTTAATGCATGGAAGCGATGATCAGACAATAGCATTAGAGTCATCAAAAAAAGCCTTCCAGCAGTTCAAATGCGAAAAGAATATGGTTACAGTAGAAGGTGGTGGACATCATATGTTTTACCAGCAGCCAACTGAGCATTTCTGTCACCAGCTTGTATTAATGGAACTGGAATCAATTAAGTAGTTTTTTCTAAAAGAACTACTTTTTTTCATTATTTGATAGACATAATTGCTGTTATTAAGGTAAAATAGTACAGATATAAAGATATCACAAAATATTTATTCAAGGAGGAAACATGAAAAAGGTATTAGCAATCTTGTTAATTGTTTCAATGGCTATCAGTATGGTTGGCTGTTCAAACGAAAACAATAACGGGACAAATGGAGGCAAAGGAAAAATTTGCTTTATCGCAACTCAGCTTGGTGACTTATCATTCAACGATAATGGTTGGGATGGTATTCAAAGAGTTGGAAGCAAATATGGTTACGAAGTTAAAGTAATCGAATCAGGCATGGATTCATCAAAGTATGAAACAGCATTCTTGGATTTGTGCGAATCAGATTATAATTATATCGTTTCTCAATCTGGTAATGGTTGGGGCGACATCGTATTCAAATATGCAGCAGAATATCCTGAAAAGAAATTCATCGTATTTGACTGTGCAAAAACTACAACAGTACCTGCTGATAACGTTTTATGTATCGCATATTGCGCTAACGAAGGTTCATATTTAGTTGGTTATGTTTGCGCTGCAATGAGTCAGACTGGCAAAATTGCTACTGGAGCAAATAGAGATAATCCAAATATCAACGATTTCTTTACAGGCTTTATTAATGGTGCATTACAATATAATCCAGAAATCAAAGTTGCTACTGCATATAATACAGTTCCAGGTGATGCAACTGCTATGGGCGAAATTGCTGAGCAGTTATTCAATGCTGGTGTAGATGTAATGTTCTCAGTTGCCGGTGCTGCAGGATTGGGAATCTTTAAGAGTGCTTATGAAAAGAATAAATTAGCAGTAGGGGTTGACTCAGATCAGTATTTAACATATTCTAATTCAGAAACTCCAGAATTGGCTACAGTTATCATGACTAGTATGATTAAGAATATTGGGGATACTTTAGTATCAACATTTGATGCTATTGAAAACGGAACTGTTCAATGGGGCAGCTTATCAGTATTAGGTATTAAAGAAGGCGGCGTTGCTTTAGCTGACAATGAAAACTATCAGAAGTTAGTTGGCGAAGATGTTAGAAAGAGTGTTAACGAGTTAATCGACCAGATTAAAAATGGTGAAATAACTATTCCATCTTACTTTGATTTTACTGATGATGCTCAATTCCGTGATTTAGTTAATTCTGTATCAATCAACAATTAATTTGCTTGTAAAAGGGTGAGCTGTAGTTTTGCTCACCTTTTTTTCTAGAAAGAGGGATTTATGTCAAAAGAAATATTGAAAATGCAGAACATAACAAAGATCTATGGAAACGGCTTTGTTGCTAATAAGGATATTAGTTTTACCGTAAAGGAAAAGGAAATTCACGCCCTCGTTGGAGAAAACGGCGCTGGAAAAACAACCTTAATGAAAATTCTTTTTGGTATGGAACAACCTCAAAGTGGACATATTTATATTGACGGAAAACTTGTCAGCTTTGCTAATTCCATCGAAGCAATTGCAGCAGGTATTGGAATGGTGCATCAGCATTTTATGTTATCTGATTCTTTGACAGTAGCGGAGAATGTTGTCTTGGGAATGGAACCACTAAATGGCTTGGTGGTAGATAAAAAAGCAGCAGAAAAGTTAACTCAGCAAATATCTGATAAATACAATCTAAAGGTTAATGCCACAAGCAAGGTAAAGGATCTCAGCGTTGGTCAAAAGCAAAAGGTGGAAATCATTAAGGCTTTAGCACGTGATGCCAAGATTCTAGTTCTCGATGAACCAACAGCGGTGTTGACACCGCAGGAAACAGAAGAGCTATTCCAACAAATCAAAGTATTAAGAGAAAATGGACACTCAATTATTTTTATTTCTCACAAGCTTGATGAGGTAGTTTCATTATGCGATTGGGTTACGGTATTGAGAAGAGGAGAGGTCGTAGCATCTGTTTCTATTGAAGGCTTGAGTCAGCAAAAAATCTCAAGACTGATGGTTGGAAGAGATGTTGTAACAACAATTAATAAGGAAAAGCCGGTATTAAAAAATCGGGTTTTACAAATGGAAAATGTCACATCAGTAAATGATGAAGGAAAAAAAGTATTAGATAATGTTTCTCTATCAGTATATCAAGGTGAAGTTGTTGGTATTGCTGGTATTGAAGGCAACGGGCAAAGTGAAATAGCCAATGTTATTACTGGGGTGTGTGAGTATCAGTTTGGTAAGATAACAGTAAATGGTGTTGATATAAAAGATAAAAGCATTAAGGAAATAAGAAATATAGGTGTATCACATATTTCAGAGGATAGATTAATATATGGCTCAGCTGCGGATTTAAGCATAAAGGAAAATCTGATTATTGATCGAGTTGATAAATCAGAGTTTAAAACTGGCCCGTTTATTAGCGATAAAAAGGTCAATAAATTCGTTGATGAGTGCATTAAGTATTTTGAAATTGCCTGTGATGATCGCAATGAGCCAATTAGAATGCTTTCAGGTGGCAATATGCAAAAGGTAATTGTTGCTAGAGAATTTACATCTAATGCTTCGCTAATAGTAGCAAATCAGCCTACTCGAGGGGTAGATATTGGCACTTGTGACATGATAAGAAGAGAAATGATTAGAAAAACAAGAGAAGAAAATGTGGCAGCAATTCTAATAAGTGCGGATTTAAATGAAGTTATCGAGGCTAGTGATAGATTAATAGTTATGTATAATGGCCAGATAGTTGCCTATTTTTCCGACAGCAGCTCTATTAATGAACAGCAGTTAGGTGAATATATGCTAGGACTTAAAAAGATGAGCGATGATCAGATAAGAGAGGTATATTGATATGAAGAAAACTAGAAGAATTGAAATCTTATTTGAAATTTTGCGCATTATTTTTGCTATGGCAATTGCTTATCTTTTAGCAATGTTAGTTTTGCTATTTATTTCCAAAGAACCAATAGAGGCGATTAAAAGCTTTGCCTTTGGTCCGCTAACTAGTAAAAGACGTATTTCAAGTGTATTTGAGTTGATGATTCCGTTTATGTTGACTGGAACAGGAATGTGTATGATGTATTCTGCTAATCGTTTTAACTTATCGGTGGAAGGTATCTTCCTTTTCTCAGGCTGTATAATTACTTTATGTTCATTCTATCTTAATTTACCTAAGGTGTTATTCAGTTTAGTTCTTATTTTAATTGGAGCAGTTGTGGGAGGATTATTGGCCTTTATTCCTGCTGTTGGTAGAGAAAAACTTGGTGCTAATGAGGTAGTTATATCCATCATGCTCAATTATGCCTTGTTATATTTTTCCAACTTTATTTTAAGAAATTTCATGTTGGATACTTCGGTTACTTATAGTGCCTCTTATCCAATTAAAGATGCTGCTAAATTGACAAGATTATTTAAGGGAACCCGATTACATACTGGCTTATTTGTGGCATTGCTTGTGGTTGTTTTGGGGTATTTGTTTTTATATAAAACCCCTATTGGGTTAAAAATCAGAAGCTGTGGTGCCAATGCCAGCTTTGCTAAATATGCGGGAATTAATGTGGCATTATACTGTATTATTGCCCAGGTAATAGGCGGGGCTTGCGCCGGTATTGGTGGAACTGTTCAAATATTGGGCTTATTTGACCGATTCCAGTGGGACAGCTTAACTCAATATGGGTTTGATGGATTATTGGTATCAGTTCTAGCGAAAAGAAACCCAATTCTAGTACCTGTTGGAGCCTTCTTATTGGCATATCTAAGAATAGGGGCTGACATAGTGAATTATTCAACTGATGTTCCAGCTGAGTTTGTCAGTATCCTACAGGCTATAATAATTCTACTAGTTGCTGCTCAAGAGTTTTTAGGTGTAATGAAACGTAAGACAATATATAAAGCAGCAAGAAAAGAAATGATGTTAGAGAAAGGAGAGAGTAAGTAATGTTATCAACATATCTATCTGCTAACTGGATTGGCAGTTTCCTTTATTCTATTATTCGTATTTCAACTCCTTTGATATTTGCTTCACTCGGCGCTTGTTTTACAAAAAAAGCCGGGTTAATGAATATGGCCCTGGAATCAATGATGCTAGTATCAGCTTTAACAGGTGTATTGGCTTCCGCTTTCAGTCAGAATTTAATCATCGGTATGTTGGGGGCAATTGCTGGAGCATTAGCTGTAGGTGGTATAATTTGCTATTGTGCCTTCTACTTGAAAACTGACTTATATCTAACTTCAATATCGATGAATTTGGCTTCGGTAGGTGGAACGGTATTTGCTTTATATCTAATTTGCGGACAAAAGAGCAATAGCGCGGGAATATTAAAGAGTTTAAGCTTCCCTAAAATAGATATTCCTATTTTGCAGGATATTCCAATTATAGGAACAGCCTTAAGCGGTCATAGCATATTGACTTATCTAGCCTTTTTGATGGTTCTGGTGGTTTATTTTGTTTTAAATAAAACAAGAATTGGCTTAAGAATTACTGCTTCAGGAGAAAATCCTAATGCGGTAGAATCAGTAGGTATATCTGTTAGAAAGATCAGAACAATTTCTTTCTTGTTAAGCAGTATTTTATGTGGTTTAGCAGGGGCATATATGTCGATGAGCTATGTTAACTGGTTTGCTCGTGATATGATTTCAGGAAGAGGTTTTATCTCGATGAGTGCCACAAATATTTCAAATGCTTCACCATTTCTAACCTGCTTATGCGCTATGTTGTTTGGCTTATCCCAGGCAACTGCTAATGCGATGCAAATAACTAATGCGCCAGCTGAACTAGTAAGTGCTTTGCCATATGTAGCAACGATTATCTTCGTTTTCTCTTTTGCGATTATTCAAAAACAAAGGGCTAAATCAGCAAAGAAAAAAATATTAGTTAAAATACAAAAGGAGCAGGCAAATGATAATTGATTTTAGAACCCGTCCACCTTTTAAGGGATTTATTACAGAGGGAAATTTCTTTCCTAGGCCAATGGAGGATTGCTTTGATAATCCAATGGATGTTCCAGCTATCTATTTAGGTTCAAAAGGAACTGATATTGAATCAGCAAGAGTTGGCGATTTTGATTTATATATGAAAGAATTATCCGACAGCAAGATTGATTTGCAGGTTGTTCATGGCAGAATGGTTAGAGAGGGTATGGCTAGAGTAAATAATGATGATGTCTGTCAGCTATCTGTTCTATACCCTGATAAATTTATCAGCTTCCCAGCAGTTGATCCTGCAGATCCTTTAGGGGCTGTTAAGGAAATACAACGCTGTTATGATAAGTATAAGATTAAGGGAATCGCTCTTGAGCCAGGTTGGGCTTATCCTTCGATGACAGTTAATGATCCATCATTATATCCGATATATGACAAATGTAGGGAATTAGGATTAATTGTTTCCTTTACTTTAAGCGCTCTAGCTGGAGAAGATTTAAGGTGTTGTCATCCGTTAGATTTACAATTAATGGCAAAACGATATAACGATTTAACCATAACAGTATCTCATGGCTGCTGGCCATATGTGGCTGAGTTTTTAGCAGTAAGCATGACTTGTAATAATATTTATTTTTATCCTGATTTCTTTTTGAATACAAGAATGCCTATGACAGATGATTTCATTGTCGCTATTAATTCGTATATGAAATATCGAACAATGTTTGCCAGCTCATATCCAGTTAGGGGTTTGTCAGAGAGCTTAAATAGATTTAAAAGTCTACCTTTCGATGATGATGTGTGGCAATATGTGCTTTATAAAAACGCTGCTAGAATATTAAAACTTGACATTAAGTAAACATGAAAGCTGAAGTTAATGAAAAACTTCAGTTTTTATATGTTAAAGTTACCTATTATATCGGTAGATGTTTCTTTTGTATAGACTATATGATAAAATTGGGCTGATATGAAAATAAATATAAGTGAGCATTTTGATTTAAAGAAATTATTAAAATATTGTTTGTCTCCTGTTTCAATGATGGTTTTTTCTTCTCTTTATTCTGTTATAGATGGGATAATGGTATCTAATGCGGTGGGCAAAAACGCAATGGCAGCAGTAAATATTGTTTGGCCAATGGTGATGATTATCGGATCGATTGGTTTTATGATTGGAGCTGGTGGTAGCGCTCAGATTGCTAAGACATTGGGTGAGAAAAGGGAAAGAGAAGCCAATGAGATTTTTACTTTTTTGGTGTTATCAATTATTGTTTCAGGGCTTGTTTTATCAGCTCTAGCAATTGTTAATATCGAAAGACTGTCCTATTTGTTTGGCAGCAATGATTTGTTATTACCATTATGTAAACAATATGGCATATCGATGCTGTCATTTACGACCATGTTTATGGTTCAGTGCGCCTTCCAAAACTATTGTTCAACTTCAGGAAAGCCATCTGTAGGCTTTGTTTCCACAATTGCTTCAGGGATTGTTAATATTGTTTTAGACTATTTGTTTATTGTTGTTTTTAAAATGGGAATATTAGGTGCTGGAATTGCTACCGGTTTAGGTTATACGGTTGGTGGGGTTATTCCAATGGTTTATTATCTATTACCAAATAGCTCCTCACTTCGCTTTTGTAAAACTAGGTTCTACTTTAATGAATTAATGAATAGCTGCTCTAACGGCATTTCTGAGATGTTAACAAACGTGTCTTCTTCCTTTGTGGCGGCACTTTTCAATATTAGAATCATGGCTCTTATTGGAGAGGACGGGGTATCAGCATATTCAATTATTTCTTATACCGATTATGTTTTTAAAGCAATTTTACTTGGCGTTTCAATAGCGGTTGCCCCAATTGTTTCGTATAATTATGGTGCCCAAAATAAAAAAGAGCTTAAGAATGTCTATAAACTATCCCTTCTTTTGATAATAGTTTGCAGCATATTTATGTTTGTTATTCCGCAAATGTCGGCAAATGTTATCGCTAGAATATTTGTTTCAAACGATCAGCAACTGTTAAGCTTGACTACTAGAGCAATGAAAATATACAGCTTGGGTTATTTCTTCTGTGGCATTAATATTTTTGCTTCCAGTTTCTTTACTGCTTTGTGCAACGGCAAACTATCAGCTTTAATTAGTTCTATTAGAAGCTTTATTATCCCTGTAGTAGCCATCACGGTTTTATCATATGTTTTTGGAATAGATGGAATATGGTTTACTATTCCTATAAGCGAAATCATTACTTTTACTTTCTCTTCTATAATAATATTGGTTAATGGAAAAGATTATGGCTATAGATAAATCAATAGCTGTATAATATAAGAAAAAGGATGGAAAATATGAAAAGAAAATTAATTTTGGATGTCGATACAGGTAGTGATGACGCTTGTGCGATAATGTTGGCAGCTTTGCACAATGATTTGGATTTAGTAGCTGTTTGTTCGGTGAGTGGTAATGTTCCTCTAGAAAACACTACCGAAAACACCTTAAGAGTATTGCAGCACATTGGCAAAACAAACATTCCAGTTTACAAAGGATGCAGTGGCCCTATGATTAGAGATGTATCAAGCAGTTATCGAGTTGCTGCTGATACAAGAGCAAAGGTAGTTGTCGATGGAAAAGAGATTGGTATTCACCAGGATTATTTGCCTTTAGAGGAAAGCAAATTTAGCTATCAAGCAACACCAGCCAGTGTTTTCTATGTTGATTATCTTACTAAATGTCAACAAAAAGTTGATATTGTTGCGGTTGGCCCATTAACAAATTTAGCAGTTGCTCTGTTAATTGAGCCTAGAATAGTTGATAATATTAACGAAATTGTTATTATGGGTGGCGGACATGGTATTTCCAATGAAACAAGATGTGCCGAATTTAATATCTTCTATGATCCAGAGGCTGCTCAGCGCGTTTTGAAATGTGGGGCTAAGATTACAATGGTTCCTTTAGATGCTACACATAAAGCTTATGTAAATTATGAAGATGCTAGAAGATTAAGAGAATTAAATACCAATGCAGCTAAGTTTGCTGCTGATATGATTGAACATAGAATTGAATTCCACAAATTAAGACAGCCACTTGAAGATGTTAATTCGTGTGCCTTGCATGATCCTTTAGCAGTAGCTTATTTGATAGATCCAACAGTACTTAAAGATGTGCAATTGCTAAATGTTGAGGTATCTCTTGGCGGATTGACAGATGGTCAAACAGTGGTTGACCGCAGATATTTCCAGGACAATAGAAATGTACATTTTGCTTTTGATGGAGATAGAAAAAAGTTTGTTGATATAATGTGTGATGCATTCAAGTAAAAAAATAATCAGCCATGGTAATATTACTATGGCTGTGTTTGTATAAGTGAGGTCAATATGGCAAGTATGTATAGTCCTTTTAGAGGATGTAGAAAATGCTCTGAAGGTTGTCTTCATTGTTATATCCATAAGGGAGATGCAAAAAGAAACGTTGATACATCAAAAATAGTAAGAACAAGTTCATTTTATAAACCGATAGAAAGAAAGAAGAATGGTGAATATAAAATGAAATCTTCTCTTGTTTATACCTGCTTTCAAACTGATTTTCTAATCGAGGAAGCTGACCAGTATCGAGAAGAAATCTGGCAGATGATAAATGAAAGAAAAGATTGTGACTTCCTGTTTTTAACCAAGCGAATAGAAAGAATGGCAGATGTGTTACCAAGCGATTGGAATGAAGGCTATGACAATGTTATTGTAGGATTATCTATTGAAAATCAAAGAAATGCTGATAAGAAAATTCCTGTATTTTTAAAAACTTCTATTAAACATCGCATCTTGGCTTTACAGCCTTTACTAGAGAAGATTGATATAGAAAAATATCTGGATGATATAGATTTAGTCATAGTTGGTGGAGAAAGCGACAAAGATGGTAGAGTTTTAGATTATGATTGGGTACTAGACATTAGGGAACAATGCATAAGAAAGCATACAGATTTCTCTTTTCGCCAGTGCGGCAGCCATTTTGTTAAAGATGGTATCCTATACAATTTGAAAGTAAAGGATTTGATGAGTCAGGCAAGAAAAGCCAATATAGATTATAAGAAGAAGAGTGAGATTTAAATGGAAGATTATGCAAGATTAATATGTAAAAGTTTAAATAGAAACAGCTTGTTTCAAATAGAAAGAATAGATGAGATTACACTATATGATGGCATCAAATGGGATGTTATCATTTATAAGGAAAACGTGTTTTCTTCATGGATGATTGCTTTAGTAAGTCAAAATGAGGTGCTAATAACAAACTGTAAATATAATAAGAATAACTATTTATCAAAATGCAGAGATTTTCTGCAGCAAAGATGCAATCAGTCCGAAAAAGAAATGATTGAGAATATCACTCAACAGGTTGAGCTATTAAATCGAATTATTAGCAGTAATATTTCACTTGAGAAGATAATAATGCTATTTAAGCAGTACTGCTATAGTTATTATAGTAAACCTCTAATTTTCTTTCAGTGTTTGGAAAACGATATGCTAATACAACTAAACTTTTGTCAGAATTTGAAAATGTCACAAAGAGATCATTATCAGATTATGCTTCAATTAAGCTATAATAAGATAGAAGATATCGATTTATCTACTAACAAGATATTTAGTGATGAGATAAACGAAGATATATTTGACTATTTTCTAAAAAGCAATATTTACTTAAAATGTAACAATAATAAGCTAGTAAAGCATGAAATCAGAATAATTAAGGGTTAATTTGTTATTATTTTTTCATTTTGTTATTTATTTATTTGAAAAAATAGAATAGAATATTAGATAGGTGTAAATAGACACAAAGGATTTTATAAGGTGGAAATATGGTAGATTACGACGATTTAGATCAAAATTTAAAACGCAAAGAGGAATTGGTTGAGAAGGCAAAACAGCTAGCCGAAAGCGATAACCTCAATGATGCTCAAAGAAAATTAGCATCTTTAAGAAAAGAATGGAAGAGATTCGAAGATTACGAATCAAATTTCGAAGAGCAGTTGCGCGAAAAATTTGAAGAATATGCTACTGCTGTTAAGACAAAGAGAGACATGTTAGCTGCTACAGCTGTTGAAAATAAGCAGGCTATCATTGATAAGGCTAAGGAAGCTGCAAGTCTAACAAACTTTAAAGAAGCAACCAAACAGATGGACGAATTGATGGAAGAATGGAAGAAGTCAGTTAGTGCCGGAAAAGAAAAAGACGATGAGTTATGGAATCAGTTCAAAGAAGTAAGAAATGAATTCTTCTCAAGAAGAAAAGAATACTATGCTGATTTAACTGTTAAGCATGCTGCAAGCAAGCAGGCTAAGACAGACATCGTTGCCAAGGCACAGGAATTATCTACTTCAACTGAATGGAAGAAGACTTCTGATGAGTTGAATGAATTGTTAGAACAGTGGAAGGCTGCTGGAAGTGCTGGCAAGAAGGTAGATGAAGATTTGTGGAAACAATTCTCTTCTGCAAGAAAAGCTTTTAATAGCGCTAAGAATGCTCATTTTGCTCAAATGAAGGAAGAATTTGCTAAAAGAGCAGTACAGAAGCAGGATTTAATTGCTCAGGCAAAATTATGTGTTGCTCAGGTAGATTTCTCAAACGAGATGGTTGAAAAGGTTAAATCTTTAAGAACTCAATGGAAAGAAATCGGAACTTGTGGTAGAAATAAAGAAGATGCATTGTGGAATGAATTTAATGAAACAGTGAATACTTTCTTTAAAAACATGAA
>JAEDOA010000100.1 GCA_016302195.1 Erysipelotrichaceae bacterium
CTGCTTGTCGGTATTGTCTTCAGCTAAATCATTTTCAAAACTGTTAACTGGATTGGGCTGTTGATTATCATCATTATCATCATTTAGTTTCTGCTTGTCGGTATTATCTTCTTCAAACTCTTTTTCACTATTAACAGTCGCATCAGATTTAAGATAAATGAACAATACAACAATTACGATAATGATACACACAACTGCCAATATAAAATGGTAAAAAATATTAGGCAATAATGAAAGATTTAAAAAGTAACATAATACATTAAAAACTGCTGAAAAACAGGCTACAAATAATAATACAAGTTCTAAAACTTTCATTTTTTAAACCTCCAAAGACATTTGATCAAAATCAACCTTTTCAATCGGGAAATCAACTATTTTTACTTCCTGAATACTTGGATAATGGTAGAATCCATCAGGTAAACCATTAATAGAGAATCTCTGCGTTGTATTTAATAAAGCTATATCCTTCGCTAATAAAGGATAATTCTTATCGTCAACAATAATTGATAAGTCATCGTTTAATTTACAAGCAATAACCATAGATAACTTTGATGGATTACTTTTAACTCTTTTGCAAATTAATAAGCCTTTTGAAGCTCTATTAGTAAGAGCAATATCAGCTAGTTTGATACGCTTACTGTTGCCTTTATCAGTAAAATAAACAACCTCAGTTAAACTATTATTGACAATTGTTAAAGAAGCTGCTTTATCCTGTTCAGTTAACTTAACAGCTTTAACACCTTTTGCTTTTACTTTGACAAGAGGAATCTGGCTGATTGGATATCTTAGGTTATAACCGTTTTCTGTAACAATTATTACCTCATCATTTTCATATGCTAATTTACAATCGATAACTTTGTCATCATCTTGCAGATTAATTGCATAGCTACTTTTTGAGGTACGTTGCAATTGATAATCTTGTACCAATGTTTTCTTTATCATACCGTTTTTTGTTAATGTGATAAAGAAGCTATAAGTATTAAAATCTTTTACAATGTAGCAAGAAAGATACTTTACTGAATTAGCGACTTTAACATAATTTGAGATATGTTGACCGATATCCTTCCATTTACTATCTGCTAATTGATATACTGGCAAACAGATATACTGACCATCTTCGTCAAAAGCAATCAAATTATCCAAACTGTCGCACTCTAAATAGCCAATTAATTGGTCGTTAGCTTTTAAGCCTGTAACAGTATTGTCGCTAGAATTATAAGAACGCAAGCTAACTTTTTTGATATAACCATCTCTTGATAAAGTAACAACAACTCTCTCATTAGAAATCATACTGGTTTTATCGATTTGAATTTCGCTAATTTCATTTTGAATAACGCTCAATCTTTCTTTACCATATTTTTCTTTAATAGTTGTTAGTTCATCAATTAAAACCTGACATAATTTATCGTTATTCTCTAAAATCTCTTTTAATTGTTTTAACTGTTCAACAAGTTGACGATATTCATTTTTAAGTTCAAAGATATCAGTATTAGTTAGACGATATAATCTTAACACAACTATTGCTTCTGCCTGCATTTCAGTAAAATCAAAGCGCTTAATTAAATTAGTTTTAGCATCTGCTTTATCTTTACTGCTTCTAATAATTGATATAACCTCATCTAAAACACTTACTGCTTTAATAAGTCCTTCCAAAATATGGCATCTATCTACTCTTTTATCAAATTCAAACTTCGTTCTTTTTAAAACAAAATCCTTATAGAAATCAACATAACCATCAATAGCAGAAATAAGTGACAAATAGGTAGGTCTATTATTTACAATAGCTACCATATTATAGTTATAGTAAATCTGTAAATCTGTATTCTTGAAAAGATAATTCAAGACATTATTAGCATCTACATCTTTGCTGACATCTACTATGATTTTCAAACCATTTCTATCTGATACATCCTTAACATCCAGTATTCCATCAATAGATTTTGAAAAACGGATATCATCAATTTTTTTAACAAGGTTACTTTTGACAACTTCATATGGTATCTCACTAATTATGATATGAGATGTTCCATTTTTGTCCTTTTCTATCGCTGTTTTTGAACGAACTACAATTTTACCCTTACCTGTACTAAAGGCTTCCTTAATTTGTGACAAACCTTGGATAATACCTCCTGTAGGAAAATCTGGTCCTTTAATATAATTCATTAATTCATCCAAAGAACAGTCTGGATTTTTAATTCGAAAAATTGTCCCATCAATTACCTCTGAGATATTATGTGGTGGAATGTTAGTAGCATATCCTGCTGCTATACCCGTTGCACCATTAATAAGTAAGTTAGGGAATCTTGCAGGTAAAACAGTTGGTTCGTTTTCAGTATCATCAAAATTAGCTACCCAATTAATCGTATTTTTATCAATATCAGCTAATAATTCTTCACTTATACTAGCAAGTCTAGCCTCAGTATAACGCATTGCTGCTGCAGGATCGTCATCGATAGATCCATTATTACCATGCATCTGTATTAATGGACAATTAATCTTCCAGCTTTGCGATAATCTGACCATTGCTTCATATACTGAAATATCACCATGAGGATGGTAGTTACCAATAACCAGACCTACAGTTTTTGCACTTTTTCGATATGGCTTATCACTTGTGTTACCATCTTTATACATTGCGTATAAAATACGACGTTGAACCGGTTTTAAACCGTCTCTAACATCTGGTAAGGCTCTTTCCTGGATGATATATTTGGCATAATCGCCATAGCGGTCAGAGATGAGATCATTTAGAGGTGAACTAATAATATTTTCAACAATTGTTTTATCTTTTTTCATTATTTATCCTCCAAAACAAAACCATCTTCTAAAGTAAATGTAACATATGATTCGATCCAATCTCTTCTAACAGTTGAATTATCACCCATTAAAATACTAAACTTTTTATCAGTCGCAAGATTATCGTCAATCTTAACTTGTAATAAAGTTCTTGTAGCAGGATTCATCGTAGTTTCCCATAATTGGTCGGCATTCATTTCACCAAGACCTTTATAACGTTGAACTTCAACTTTTCCAAGAGTATTTTTAGCCTCCAATAGTTGTTCATCATTATAACAATACTGGATGGTTTTACCTTTAGATACTTTATATAATGGAGGTAAAGCCACATACACTTTTCCACTATCTATTAAAGCTTTCATATAACGATAGAAAAATGTCAATAATAATACTTGAATATGAGAACCATCGGTATCAGCATCTGTCATTATAATTATTTTATTATAATTGCTTTCAGTAACATCAAAATCATCTCCAACGCCAGCCCCGATAGTATGAATTAATGTATATAACTCTTCATTTTTCATAATTTCAGAAAGAGAAGCCTTCTCGGTATTTAAAACTTTACCTCTAAGCGGTAAAACTGCCTGATAAAAAGAATCTCTTCCCTGTTTTGCACTTCCACCTGCTGAATCACCCTCTACTAAAAACAATTCCTTCTTTGATGAATCTTTAGATAGAGCTACAGTTAATTTACCAGACAAAGCTCTTTCATCCTTAGTTTTTTTCTTGCCACTTCTAGCATCATCTCTAGCCTTACGGGCTGCTTCTCTAGCTTGAGAAGCCTTAATCATCTTTTTAATTAATTGATTTGCTAATTCTTTATTTTCTTCTAAATAATAAGATAATTGCTGAGAAACCAAATTATCAACAACAACTCGCGCATCTGGAGTACCTAATTTTCCTTTGGTCTGCCCTTCAAACTGTAGTAAATCTTCGGTGATATTACAAGAAATAATAGCTGTTAAGCCTTCTCTAATATCATCACCAGTTAGATTTTTGTCTTTTTCTTTTATAAAACCATTGTTTCTTCCATAATCATTGAAACACTTTGTAAATGCGCTTTTAAAGCCAACCTCATGACTTCCGCCATTAATTGTTCTAACATGGTTAACAAAGGAATAGGTATTTTCTTGATAATCATCAATAAACTGGAAAGCGCATTCTGCGCTAATTTTATCATTTCCACCTTTAAAGACAACTACAGGTGAAATAATCTTTTTACCTTCATGTAAAAAATCAATAAATGACTGCAAGCCATGTTGATAGCAGAATTCTTCCTTACTATTATTTCTCTCATCAGTTAAGATAATCCTTAGACCATCCATTAAAAATGCACTTTCTCTTAATCTTTCTGATATAGTAGCGTAATTGTATTCAACTTTCTTAAAAATAGATTTATCTGCTAAAAATCTTACTTTGCTTCCGCTTTTACTAGTTGGTCCAAGATTTTCCAGTTTGCCTATTTTACTTCCACCATCACTAAATCTCATGCGATAGCAATTGCCATTGAAACAGGTAGTTACTTCCAACCAGCTGCTTAAAGCATTAACGACAGAAGCACCAACTCCATGTAATCCACCAGCAACCTTATAACCATTTTCATTGGAAAATTTTCCACCTGCATGCAAGACAGTAAAAATAACCTGTAAAGTTGAAACACCGCTTTCATGCTTACCAACAGGCATTCCTCTTCCCTCGTCTTCTACAGAGATAACATTATCTTTTTCAATTGTAACCTTTATGCATTTGCCATAGCCGTTTAAAGCTTCATCCATTGCATTATCTAATATTTCCCATACTAAATGATGAAGTCCATAATGATCAGTAGAACCTATATACATTCCCGGTCTTTTTCTAACCGCGTCTAATCCTTTTAATATCTCAATGCTATTCTCATTGTAAATACTTTTCTTAACCACAATAAAAAACACCTCAATTCATTTTAATTATACCATAATTTTTTGTTTTATTTTTTCCTCTGTTATATAATAATGAAGGTGATCAGATATGAATTTTGTTATTTTTAGTATTATAAATTATTTAGTTGGTTCAATCAGCTGGGCATTGGTTATTGGTAAATTATTTTATAAAACTGATGTTAGAGAATTTGGCTCTAAAAACTTAGGGGCAACCAATGTTGGAAGAACTTTAGGAAAAATTCCAGCTATTATTGTTGCTGTATTGGATGCACTAAAAGGTTTTTTCTGCTATATCATTGAAGTTAATATCGATCCAATAGCAGCTATATTGACTGTTATATTCGCCGCTATCGGTCACTGCTATCCAATTTTTGCTCAATTTAAAGGAGGTAAAGCAGTGGCTACTTCTTTTGGTATCTTACTTGCTCTATCGATTTCTTCTTATAAAGAATTTATCCTTATATTCTTAATACCTCTACTTATTTGGTTAATGATTAAAAAGTTTACCTCTCTAGTTTCACTTGCTTCTCTAATCGCTCTATTTATTTCAGCATTATTATCACTTATTTGTCTGGATTATTATAAAACAATTGTGATATTTATACTATTTATATTTGTAAGTTATCGCCATAAGGACAACATAAAAAGGTTACTAGCCGGTAAGGAAACAAAATCTAATTATTAAAAAAAGAAGTATGCAAATTAAAATGTACCCTGTAAATCGGACAGTATAAAAAAGAGGAAACACTCTGTAAAC
>JAEDOA010000014.1 GCA_016302195.1 Erysipelotrichaceae bacterium
CAATAGAGTACTTCATATATTGATAACTATAGCAAGCAATCTCATTACCCAACAAGTATTTTTTGTTCTCATCCATTCCAGAGTACTTTTCAACATCTAGGAAGGCTGAATCCTTATTTTCTATCATGTTGGTAAATAAATCGTTAACTAAGATTTTTCTTTCTTGTTTTTGCTTAATCTCTTCTTCTTTTGGAACGCAACCTGATAATAAAACAAGTAGTGTTAATAATGCGATTAA
Source organism: Erysipelotrichaceae bacterium (assembly GCA_016302195.1). Lineage (GTDB taxonomy): Bacteria > Bacillota_I > Bacilli_A > Erysipelotrichales > Erysipelotrichaceae > UBA1783. The sequence continues at coordinate 239 of JAEDOA010000014.1, forward strand.
TAATTTTTTCATTTAAACCTCCTATTCTATACAAGTAATTATTTAAAAAATTATTAAAATCTTTTGCTCTAAGTTTAATATATCAAATAACGTGATTATGTCAATATGCGTCGTATGGAATATTATTATTTGTGAAAAAATGAATAATTAATTATCTTTTTTCAAGAATAATTTATGTTATCATTATTCATTGTGAGGTAGTTATGAATTTGTATTTGATGAGACATGGACAAACAGATTGGAATATAGAAAGAAGAGCTCAAGGGCGAACAGATATACCTTTAAATGAAACGGGGATAAAACAAGCTAAAGAAGCGATTGATAAAATAAAAGATATTACTTTTGATTTGGTTTATAGTTCACCATTACAAAGAGCGCTAAAAACTGCTGAAATTGTAACTGAAGGCAAATATCCAATCGTTGTTGATGATTTGTTAATTGAAAGATCTTTTGGTGATTTAGAAGGTAAATCAGTAGATGAATTTGATTTAAAAGCCTTCTTGTCTACTCCACTTGATAAGTCATATAATAAAGAAGAAACTAATCAACACATGATTGATAGAGCAAAAAAGTTTATTGATAAATTACCAGAAGTTAACAATGTTTTAGTTGTAACTCATGGAGCATATTATCGAGCGTTTATGATGGCGTTAGATGAGTCTTTAAAAAATGGCGATTATAATTCGCTTTATTTAAAGAATTGTGAAGTAGTGAAAATAGAAATGGAGAAATATAGATGAAAGACATTATGATAGCAACTTCAAATAAAGGTAAAGTTAGAGAATATAAGTCTTTACTTGAACCTTTAGGTTATACAGTTCATGATTTAAGCGAACTAGATCCAATTGAAATAGATGAAAATGGAAGCACTTTTCAAGAAAATGCCTTAATAAAGGCAAAATCTATAAAAGACAAGTGCAATATGATTGTGATTGCTGATGATTCAGGTCTTGAAATTGATGCTTTAAATAAAGAACCTGGTATCCATTCGGCAAGATATCTTGAAGGACATGATTACAGCTATAAGAATAAAGTATTACTAGAAAGAATGAAAGGTAAAACGGATAGAAGTGCTCGATTTGTCTGTGCTATTGCCTTGTGTGATGAAACAGGTGATCATCTTTTTACAGGTGTTATGGAAGGGAAAATAAATGATCAGGCGGCTGGTGATAATGGCTTTGGTTATGATCCAATATTTCTTGTCGAACAGTTTGGCAAAACAAGCGCTCAATTAACTATGGAACAAAAGAATTCGGTAAGTCATAGAGGGATTGCTACTAGAGAATTGCTAGCCTATTTAAAAGGTGAGAAATAATGATACATATTGTTTTATATCAACCCGAAATCCCTCAAAATACAGGAAATATTATTAGAACTGCAATGGCAACAGGCAGCGTGTTGCATTTAATTAAGCCATATGGATTTGTATTAGATGAAAAGCACTTGCATCGTGCGTCTATGGATTATATTGATTTAACCACAATTATTGAGCATGACTGTTGGAATGATTTTATTAATACGGTAAAGAAAGATGATGCCATTTTTTATCTAACAAGATATGGTAAGCATTTACCTGATGAGTTTTCTTATAAGGAAGTTGTAGGAGATATTTACCTTGTTTTTGGTAAAGAATCAACTGGAATAGCAAAAAATATTCTTAAACAGAATTTACAGCATTGTATTCGCTTGCCAATGAGGGAAAATGCTAGAAGTTTAAATTTAAGTAATACAGTGGCTATTATGGTTTATGAAGTATTAAGACAACTAGGCTATCCGAATTTAAGCAAAGTAGAGGTAATCAAGGGAGAAGATTTTTTAACTGACAATCAATTTGAGCAGGATTATTAATGTGATATAATCAATTAGGAGATTAATTATGTTGGAAAACTTAAATGATTATTTAGCAATGATAGCAGTAATAGGTGTTTTGTTTTTAGCACTAGGAATTGTTTTCTATTTTATTAATTTGAAATCGATAGAAAAAAACGTTCGTAGAGAAGTCAAATATTATGATTTTCAGAGGAAGAACAATGAAAAACGGTAAAGTACATTTTATAAAAGACATTATTATTTCATTACTTGCTGCCTTTATAGCGGCAATCAACATTAATACCTTTATTAATGATGGTAATATTGTACCATCGGGATTTAGTGGGATAGCATTATTGACTACAAGATTAGCGGAGAAATACTCGTTTTTTTGTCCTTCTTACTCAGTTTTGTATATCGCACTTAACATACCTGCTGTAATACTTGTAATAAAGACTGTTGGTAAAAAGTTTACTATTATTTCATTAATTGATGTTGTGTTTACAAGTTTATTTGTTGGAATTTTACCAAAATTTCATATTACTAATGATTTTTTGCTGGCAGCAGTTTTCGGGGGAATTATTAATGGCTTTTCTAACTCGTTAGTGTTAGCAGCAGATGGCAGTGGTGGTGGAATTGATTTTATTACAATTTATGCTGCCAAAAAATACAAGAAATCATTCTGGAATGAAGCCATGTTGATTAATGCTACTATAATAGCTATTGCTGCCTTAGCATTTGGTTTGGAAGCGGCTTTGTATTCTATTATTTATCAGTTTGTTTGTACTCAAGTAATTAATTTTGCTGACAGCAGATACAAAAGAAGCTCTCTAATCATTATTTCTGAAAAATCAGAAGAGATATGCAATGCTGTATATCGTGATTTCCATCATACTGTCACTATTTGGCAAGGAGTTGGTGGCTACACTTCTTCAAATCGTAGAGTATTATATACAGTATGTGGTCAATATGAAACAAACGCTTTAGTAACTAAGATATTATCCATTGATCCCAAAGCCTTTGTTAATGTTACCCAGAGTCAAAAGGTAATCGGAAATTTCCACGAAAAACCATTTTATTAAAAGTAGGATAAACATCAGTTGAATACAATGATTATATTGAGGTGTTTTTATGAAAAAGAAAATACTAATTGTAATCATTGTTTTTTTATTGTTGTTTGTTTTAATAGTTAGTTTTACTACATCTAGTTTTCTAAAGGATAGTATTTCTTTTGTTACGATTGAAAACGGATTTTTATCAGATAAAATCGATTTATTATCTCAGGTTGAAAGCGAAATAAAGTATCAGTTTTTTAATGGCTATGTTATTGAATTATATGTTAATAAATCAGATAGGGTTAATAAGGATGATAAACTATTACAATATTATGATAATTATGGCAATAAAAAGACATTATATTCTCAAAATGCAGGGATAGTTAGTGATATTTGCGACAGATATATAAGTTTGTATGAAGACAATTATTATTTACTAGCAGATGTTGCCATAGAAAAGTACAATCAGATTCAACTCAATGATAAGGGATTCTTTTATATAAATAATATTTGTTATCAAGCCACTGTAATAGAAAAAACCAATCAGGTAAAACAGATTAATGGAAAAGACTATTATCAAATAAAGCTAACTTTACCTGTTAAAGACTTACTGTTAAAACAAAGCGTTTTGGTTAGTCTATATTCAGATGAAAAGGAAGGATTAATTGTGGATAGAAATGCTATTTATCAAAATGAAAAGGGTAGTTTCTTAATAAAAGAAGATTTTAGCAATGATTTGACCAATTTGTCTGATTATCTTGTTCACGTTGAGATATTGGCCTATAACGGCCAGTATTGTCTGGTTAATACAACTTTAAAAAGTGGTCAGAGAGTATGTGTGATAGATCAAAAACTAATGGAGGTTATTGAGTCATGATTAGAATGAAAAACGTTTCGAAAACTTATAATCTTTCAAATAAGCAAATAGTAGCTTTAAAAGATGTTAACCTAAAGATTAACAAAGCTGATTATGTAAGCATAGTTGGCAGCAGTGGTAGTGGTAAGTCTACATTATTAGCTATTCTTGCTTTATTAACCGACTATCAAGGTGAATATTATTTTAATGGTATTGATGTCAAGAAAGCAAATAGTAAACAGAGACAGCAGATTATATCTCAAATTGGGCTAATATTTCAAAATTATAATTTAATTGAATATTATACCGTAAAGGAAAATATTTTACTGGGAGTTAATTATTTAAAAAACTACAATAAAATGTACTTTTACTATATTGTAAATAAGCTTAAGATAACTCAACTACTGGATAAGTATCCTGGCCAATTATCAGGTGGTGAGAAACAGAGAGTAGCAATTGCCAGAGTATTAGTTGGTAAAAGGCAAGTAATACTAGCTGATGAACCAACCGGAGCCCTTGATAGCCGAAATGGTAATATCATCATGGATATTTTTGCTGATCTTAATGATTTGGGAGTAACAATAATCATGGTCAGCCATGATTATTACTTTGCCAGCAAGGCAAAAAGAATAATAAAGGTGGAAGACGGTCATGTATTTGTTTAGACAATATTTCTTTAAAAGATACCAACATATACTAACAATAACGACAAATACGATTGCTTTGTTATTGTTGTTGTTGGTAAATAATATGTCTATTTATCTAAATAATGAGTTATCAGGCTATTTGTCTTTGTTATCATTTGATGTTTCCATGCTGCAAATTATCGATGAAAAAATTAACTATTCACTTTTAGAGAGAATCTTAAAAAACGAAGGTATTTCTCAATATAGTTATGTTAATAAGAGTGTTTATAAAGATATTGAGATATTATGTGTTGATAAATGCTTTTTTGATATATTCCAAATTCCCTTTCAAGATGGCAACAAATTTATAAAGGAAAGCAAGCAGATTCAGGCCATAGTTTCAAATAAGATATTTGTTGAAAATGGCTGTAAACAAGAAATAATAATAAATGGCTGTAATTATAAGATATCAGCTGTTATCGATAAAGACTATTCGAATATTTATTTTGAAATTGATAATACAATAATTTTGTCAACTGAAAAAATAAATGATATGGGACCCTCTAGCATATTTATAAAGAGTTCTAACGGAATAGATTTTTCTAGATATTTTTCTGAAGATCAATTTGTATATCTTGATCAATCTAATAGTAAAGAGAGCTTTATGTTTATGATGAAATTAGTTAGAAACATTATGATAGTATTATCATCTGTTTCCATACTTATAGCTATCTTATCTCTGTTAAACAACACGCTAAATAATATAAATAAGGAAAAAAGAGAAATAGGTATAAAAAAAGCCATGGCCGCCAGCAATATAGATATAATTAAACAATACTTATTTGATATTGCTTTTACCATACTTATTTCCTGTGCTATGGCTTATTTTTTGTTAAATATAATAATATTGGTAACAAATCATTTATTCGAATTAAAAATCAAAGTAAATATTATGGATAATGTTTTTTCACTTACCTTTATTTTGTTTATTTCGATATTTTTAGGACTATATCCAGCCTATAAAACTAGTAAGATTACAATTCTTAGCAGCTTAGCTGACTAGAAGATATCAATCCCCATCTTCTTTTGAACTTTCTTCAATTTTTTGTAAGCAATTTTATTGGCAACTTCAGCTCCCTTTTTAAGAGTTGATTCAATAATATCACTATCAACAATTTGATGATATTTATCCTGGATAGTAGCCAAACATTGACAAACAGCATCAGCAACCTCACCCTTTAGTTGACCATATCCTTTATCTTGATATCTATTAACTATACTATCAATACTTTCGTTAGTTAAGGCAGATAGAATTTCTAATAGGTTAGATATTCCTGGCTGATTAATCTTATCATAATTGACTTTGCCAACCATATCAGTTACTGCCGAGGTTATCTTTTTTCTAGCAACATTCAAATCGTCCAATAGATAGATACAACCCTTATTTGTTTCATCAGACTTGCTCATTTTTTTGCTTGGGTCTGATAATGACATGATTCTTGATCCTACTTTAGGACTGACAGGTTCAGGAACGATAAATGTATCGCTATAGCGATTATTGAACCTTTCGGCCAAATTTCTTGCCAGTTCGACATGTTGTTTCTGATCTTGACCAACTGGAACAATATCGGCATCATATAGCAGAATATCAGCTGCCATTAGACAAGGATAAGTAAATATTCCTGCTGTAATGCCGTCTTCTTTCTTTTGACTTTTTTCCTTAAATTGAGTCATTCTTGATAATTCGCCCATATAACTTTGACAGGTTAATAACCAGCCAAGCTGGGCATGGGCAAACACATCTGATTGGAGAAAAATAGTGCACTTATCAGGATCTAGTCCGCAGGCTAAATATAAAGCGATAGCATCCTTTAAATTTTTTCTAAGTTGTGCTGGCTGCTGATAGACAGTGACACAATGCAGGTTGGCTATAAAGACGAACAGTTGATAATCATCTTGATAGTTAACAAAATTTCTTAATGCACCGATGTAGTTACCTAAATGCATTTGACCGGTTGGCTTAATGCCGCTTAACATTCTTTTCATAAATAAAAAACTCCTTTAATTATAACTTTGGGACCCGTTAGGGCGGTGCCACCCAAATTATTTCAATAAAGAAATCACTTAAGTAGTTATAAGGTAACAACCCTTTTTGCTCATGTAATTCCAATTTGTTAGTTAACTGCGTCAAATTTCCACCAACATTGACTCTCTTTGTCTTAAGCTTATCCTAACTACCTATTACAATCTTCGCTATGATTATTTTATCATTTTGATTGGCGAAATCAAACAGTAATTTAAAAATTGCATTGTTATGAAGTTTTAAATAATTTATAATGAAAATGAGGTGATGAAAATGATAGTTCTATACACATCAAGTGGTTGTGGAAGTTGTCGTAAGGCTAAACAATGGTTCAAAGACAAAAATATAAAATATATAGAAAAAAATCTTTTTACTACGCTACTAAAAGAAGATGAACTGCGTTTTTTATTATCTAGAAGTGAAAACGGAACGGATGATATCATCTCAAAAAGAAGTAAAGTAATTAAAGACAATAATATTGATATTGATTCGATGCCATTAAGCGAGCTGATAAGCTTTGTTCAGCAGAATCCATCTGTCTTAAAAAGGCCAATTATTTTAAACGAAAAAAGTATGGTTGTTGGCTATGATGAAAGCGAGATTGAAATTTTTGATCAACAGATAAAGAATCTAAGATTTGAGTGCTTGAAAGATAGCTGCCCAAACTATCAGGTCTGTGGCAAGTGTAGAGAGGAAGATGATGACTGATGAAAAAAGTATTAGTTGGCTTATCAGGTGGAGTAGATAGTGCTGTTGCAGCCTATCTTTTAATTAAACAGGGATATGATGTAGTTGGCGGATTTATGAGAAACTGGGATTCCGCCGTTAATAATGATATATTAGGAAATCCGACCATACAGGATGATATTTGTCCTCAAGAGCAAGATTATTTGGATGCTAAAAAAGTAAGCGAAAAATTGAATATTGAACTTTTAAGAGTTGATTTTGTTAAAGAATATTGGGATGATGTTTTTACTAATTTCATTTCTGAACATCAAAAGGGAAGAACACCTAATCCAGATATTTTGTGTAATAAGTATATTAAGTTTGATGCCTTCTATCAATTTGCGATGAAACATGGTTTTGACTATGTAGCAACCGGTCATTATTGCAAAGTGGTTAATACAGATGGAAATTATTACTTGTATAAAGCCTTTGACTCAAATAAGGATCAATCCTATTTTTTAGGTCAGATTAATCGAGATGTTTTAAAAAACACCTTATTTCCATTAAGCGATATTACCAAGACAGAAGTAAGAAGAATTGCCAGTGAGCTTGATTTAGCAGTTGCTTCGAAAAAAGATTCAACCGGTATTTGTTTTATTGGTGAAAGAAATTTCAGACAGTTTTTACAAAACTATTTACCAGCAAAAGAAGGTAATATTGTTGATATTTCCACTAAGCAGGTAGTTGGTAGACATATGGGAGTTTTATATTATACTATCGGGCAAAGAAAAGGCCTAGGAATAGGTGGGGACCATGGCCGCTGGTTTGTAGTTGGTAAAGATGTAGAAACAAATGAACTCTACGTTACAAGCCAACAAGATGAAACATGGCTATATTCAGATAGCTGTCTAATTAGTTCTATAAACTTCTTGGCAGATGTTTCTTTGCCTAAAAAATGTCAGTGTAAATTTAGATATCGTCAAAATGATAATCCTGTAATAGTGGATAGATATGATGAAAATTATCTTATTGTTAAGTATCCTCAATTAGTAAAATCAGTTACTGAAGGTCAGCAGGCTGTAGTATACGATGATGATGGAAAAGTATTATTAGCGGGAGTTATTGAAAAGACCTTTATTAATGGCAAATGGCATAAACAAATGCTGTTTGATAGAATTCATGGGGAGTAGAAATGCAGCTTAAGGGTCATTTCGAAAGAATTATTTATCAAAAAACCTCAAATGGCTATACTGTTGGTATTTTTATACCAACTTTTCCTGTTGGAAGCACAGAGGTGACAGTAACAGGATATTTTGGTAATATCAAACAAGATCGCTTATATATAATTGATGGGGAATATATCGATCACCCTAATTATGGCATTCAGTTTAAATGCGATAGTTTCTCTTTTGAAATCCAGAATGATAGAGAGGGATTAATAAACTATTTTTCAGGCGAAAACTTTAAAGGAATTGGTAAAAAATATGCCGCAGTAATTGTCGATTATCTAAAGGAAGATGCTGTTAATAAGATAAGGATGAACAATGACATTCTAGATGAAATTCCCAAAATGAATAAAAAAAGAAAAGAGGCCATTATTGAAGGCATAAATCTGGATAAGGATGATGAAACAACCTTTCTTTTAGGTCATCATCTAACTATGAGTGATGTTGTTCATTTAAGAAATACATATAAGGATCAGCTGATGAGTAAGTTATTTGATGATCCTTATCAGATTATTTACGATGTTGATTCGATTAGTTTTTCCAAAGCTGATAAATTTGCCCTTTCAATAGGCATAAAAAGCGACAACTTTTATCGTTTAGCTGCTTTTAGCTGTACATTATTAATGGAATTATGCATGAAAAATGGGGATAGCTATTGTGTATATGACCAATTCTATACCTATTTGAATAATAAACTAAAGGATTATGATTGCGAAATAGAAAATATAATTAATTATTTAAGATCGAATAGAAGAATAATAGTAGAGGATCAAAGAGTTTATCCAGTCAGTCAATACGAAAGTGAAAAATATGTCTCTAGTTATCTTGCCTATTTCCCAAATCTTGAATGTAAAAAGGTTGATAATCATCAACTATATTTACAGATCCAGCAGCTTCAAAGCCAAAAAGCAATCCAGTATCAAGAAAAGCAATTGCAAGCTATCATGTCTTTCTTTGAAAATGATCTTATGATCATTACTGGTGGACCTGGAACAGGTAAAACCACTATTGTTTCTGCCATAATGGAACTGTCAAATAAGCTTTACCCGCTATATAATATTTCCCTGTTGGCTCCTACTGGAAGAGCTGCCAAAAGATTATCTCAATTATCAGGCTGTCAAGCTAAAACGATTCACTCGATTTTGTTATGGGATAAGGAAACAGGCAGGTTTGCTAAAGATGAAAAAAATCCTATCACAAGTGATATCTTGATTATTGATGAGTTTTCCATGGTAGATGTTTATTTGTTTTCCAAATTACTAAAGGCGGCAAGTTATTGTAAAAAAATTGTTTTAATTGGAGATAGCGATCAATTGCCATCAGTTGCTCCAGGGGCATTATTGAGAGATTTAATTGATTCTAATCTGTTTTTTACCATTAAGCTTGATAAAATATATCGCCAAAAAGAAGGAAGCGATATCATCAAATTGGCTTATGATATCAAAAACCAGTGCTTAAATGAGATTCCGTGTGATAAAGATATTCGTTTCTTTAGCTGTGAGGATAACGATATCGCTGAATTATTGCTTCAGGTAGTGGCGCTTTATAATAAGGACAGTGTCGATAAATATAGTTCCTTAATGAATGTTCAAGTGCTTGCTCCAATGCATAAGGGACTAAACGGTATCGATAGATTGAATAGCTTATTACAGCAGCAGTTCAATCCTTATGATAGAAACAAAAAAGAATTGAAGGTTGGTTATCGAATTTATCGAGAAGATGACAAGATTCTTCAACTTAAAAATCAGCCAGATGATGATGTTTTCAATGGTGATATCGGTTTTATTAAGGAAATCATATACGCTAAGGATGATATCAACAATTTTGATCGAATAATTGTAGATTTCGATGGCAAGTTGGTGGAGTATACTAGTGAGAATTTCGTCAATATTACTCATGGCTATTGCATGAGCGTTCACAAAGCCCAGGGTAGTGAATATCCTATTGTCATTTTGCCTATGACAAATCAATATAGTATCATGCTACAAAAAAGACTTATCTATACTGCAGTAACGCGAGCATATAAGAATTTGATAATTATTGGCAGCAAAAATGCCTTTTACAGAGGAATAAACAATAGTGATCATTATATTCGAAAAACGTATTTGAAAGAAAGGTTATGGCAAATTCAAAATGAACAAAACAGAGCAGAGGAAAAAGATTAAAGATTTATTTCTAGACTTTACTGATAATGGTTATAGTGAAATTATTTGTCAAAAGGCATTTGACTATTTGAGAAAAAGGAATATTTCAACAGTAATGTCCTATTGTCCTTTTCAAAAGGAGGTTAATGTTAGTATTCTAAATGAAATGCTTCTAAAAAATAATGTGATTGTTGGCTTTCCAGTAATATCGGATAAAGATTACACTATGGATTGCTATTATTCAAGATTTTATTCTTTGAACCAATATGGTATCATTCAACCAGAAAAAGACAAGTTTATTGATAAATCAAAGATAGATGCTGTCATTGTGCCTCTTTTGGCATTTGACGAGCAATGTTTCCGTTTGGGAAGAGGTAAAGGCTACTATGACCGTTATCTTTCGGATTATGATGGTTTAAAAATTGCGCTAGCTTATCAAATGCAAATGATAAATAAGGTGGTAGTTGATAATTATGATGTTCAAATGGATGTAATAATCAGTGAAGAGAGGGTATATGAAAGAGATAATTAAAGAGTTAGTAAAAATATTAGATGAAAATAATTTTAGTGTAGTAGGCTATGATAATGGCAAAATAGTATCTAGTGAAAAAAAAGGAGTTGCGCCATTATTGGACTTTTATAATCAAAATCATGTCAACATGATTTGTTGCGATAAGGTAGTGGGAAAAGCAGCCGCTATTATGCATATTCTACTTGGGAGCAAATATCTTCATTGCCATATTATTTCCCAAAAAGCTATTGATATATTAGATAAGTATGGAATGCAATATAGCTATGATACAAAGGTCGATTATATCTTAAATAGAAGCAAAAGCGGTATGTGTCCTTTAGAAAAAGCAACAGAAAAATGTGAAGATGTTAACCAAGGTTACAAAATAATAATTGAGACGCTTAATCAATTAAATAGTGGAAAATAACATATTTTCAAAACGGTTTTTTATGGTAAAATAATTAGCGTAAAGCGTTTATTTTTGAGTTAGTAGATAGTACTTATTTTTCTAGAGAGATGTTGTTTGGTGCAAAACATTAAATAATACTGTTGAAGCTGTCAAAAAAGTGCAATGAAAACATTGACGTACTCAGGCGTTAACTGAATTAATTAAGCTGCAGGTTTTTAAAACCTGAATCAGGATGGTACCGCGAATAACTCGTTCCTGCATGGGATGAGTTTTTATTTGATTAAATAGGAGGAAAAGAAATGAAACAATTATCCAGCGCTGAAATTAGAAGAATGTTTTTACAATATTTTGAAGAAAATGGACACATGGTTGAACCAGGGGCTTCTTTAATACCGCATAATGATCCAACACTATTATGGATTAATGCCGGTGTTGCAGCCTTAAAGAAATATTTTGATGGTACAGAAAGACCAAAAAATAGAAGAATTACTAACGCCCAAAAGTCAATTCGTACAAATGATATTGAAAATGTCGGTAAAACAGCAAGACACCATACTTTTTTTGAAATGTTAGGTAACTTCTCAATTGGCGATTACTTTAAAAAAGAGGCTATTCCTTTTGCTTGGCATTTTTTAACTGATAGTCGCTGGATGGATTTTGATAAAAATCGTCTATATATTACGGTTTATATTGATGACCAAGAGGCTTATGATATTTGGACAAAAGTATGTGGGGTTGATCCAAGTCACATTTTAAAAACTCCAGAGAATTTCTGGGAAATTGGTAATGGACCTTGTGGACCTGATAGTGAAATATTCTATGATAGAGGAGAAAAGTATGATCCTAATCATTTAGGTGAGAAATTATTCTTTGAGGAAATGGAAAATGATCGTTATATCGAGATTTGGAATATTGTATTCTCTCAATTTAATTCCCAAGAAGGATTAAAACGCAGTGAGTATAAAGAACTACCTCAGAAGAACATCGATACAGGCATGGGCTTGGAAAGATTGGTATCAATTGTTCAGGATGGAGAGACAAATTTTGATACTGATTTGTTCTTGCCTATTATTCGTGCTACTGAAAAGATGACTGATAAGAAGTACGAAGGTGAAAATAAGATGGCATATCGCGTTATCGCTGACCATATTAGAACAGTTACCTTTGCGATAAGTGATGGTGCAACATTCTCTAATGAAGGAAGAGGATATATATTAAGAAGAGTATTAAGAAGAGCAGTTCGTTATGGTAAAAAGCTTAATATCAATCATGCTTATATGTATAAGCTAGTTGAAGTTGTAGCTGAAAATATGAAAGATTATTATCCTTATCTGCTTGAAAAAGTAGATTATGTTAGTAAGCTTGTTAAGGCAGAAGAAGAACGTTTTGAAAATACCTTAAACGAAGGTGAAAGAATTCTTCAATCTTATTTACAAAACAACACTTCAAAAGTATTAGATGGAGAAACTGTTTTCAAATTATATGATACATATGGTTTTCCAGTTGAACTTACAAAAGAAATTGCCTCTGAACATTCAATAAGCATTGATGAAGCAGGCTTTGAAAAATGCATGCAGCAGCAAAGAGAAAGAGCTAGAAATGCTAGAAGCGATGATCAATCTATGGGTTCACAGTCAGTAGACTTATTAAATTTCACTGACAAGAGCGAATTTATTGGCTATGACCATTTGGAAAATCATTCAAAGGTTATCGCACTGTTTAAGGATGGGGTTAGAGTTGAAGAGTTAATTGATGAAGGTGATGTTGTTTGTGAACAAACTTGCTTCTATGCTGAAAGTGGTGGTCAGATCTACGATACAGGAGTAATGGAGAATGAAACAACTCTTCTAGAGGTTAATAAGGTAACAAAAGCTCCTCTTAAGCAATTCTTACATCATGTAATTGTTAAAAAAGGAACAGTAAAGGTTAACGATGAACTTGACTTAAAAATAAATAAAGATGATCGTAATTTAATCAAGGCAAATCACTCTTCTTTACATTTGCTTCAGGCAGCATTACAAAAAGTGGTTGGTAGTCATATTCATCAAGCAGGTTCATATGTATGCGCACAATATGCCCGTTTTGACTTTACTCATTTTGAAAAATTAACTTATCAGCAAATCAGAGAAGTTGAAAGACTTGTCAATGAGCAGATTAGCAAAAATCTAAAGGTTGTCACTGATTTAATGGATGTTGAAAGTGCCAAGAATTCAGGAGCAATGGCACTGTTTGATGAAAAGTATGATGATGTGGTTAGAGTAGTTAAGATGGGGGACTTTTCAAAGGAATTATGTGGTGGAACCCATGTTGGCTCAACTGGCGAGATTGGCATCTTTAAGATTGTATCAGAGGAATCAGTTGGTTCAGGAATCAGAAGAATCACTTCAAAGACCAATTATAGTGCTTATCAAGAAACTGTTAAGCAACAAGATTTATTGTTAAATATCGCCGACATTTTGAAAGTTAACAGTGAAGCGAAGATTATTGAAAAATTGCAGCAATTTATGAAAGAAAGTGAGCAAAGAAGTCAGATTATCAAACAGTTAAAAGAAAAGATGGCTTCAAGCACTTTAGATGATTTATTAAAGCAGTCAAAGAATATCAATGGTTACAACGTTGTTATTAAGAAAATTGAAGGTGATTCATCGCAAATGAAACCAATGGCTTCGCAATTGGCTGAAAAACTGGAAAAATCAGTTATCTTGTTATATACAGTAAATGAAGGAAGAATTACATTTGTAGCATCATGCTCAAAGGATGCTATCCAACAGGGTATGAAGGCTAATAATGTCGTTAAACTTGCTTCTAGCATCACTGGTGGTAACGGTGGAGGTAAAGACGATGTTGCCTCTGCAGGCGGAAAAGACGTAACAAAAATTAACCAGGCAGTAGAAGCGGTAGAAGAATTAATCAATAAATAACTTTTAATTCAACTGCAAATTTAGTAAAATATAAGCAGGAGGTATCATTATGAAGGATAATAATCAGCAAACTAGAATATTTGATTCTGAGCAAGTTAAGCAGCAGAATATAAAGTACATTTTGAAAATGGTTGATGATGCTTTAAATGAGAGAGGTTATAACTCAGTAACTCAAATAGTTGGTTACTTGGTTACTAATGATCCTGCTTATATTTCAAGTTATAAAAATGCTAGAACATTGATTCAAACAGTAGATAGAGATGAAATCTTGAAAGAAATAGTTAGGAGTTATTTAGCAAATAATGAATAAAGTATTAGGATTGGATTTAGGATCAACAACCTGTGGGGTGGCCCTTAGTGATAGTTTAGGGATGATAGCAACCCCTAAAGATACAATTAGATTTCAACCGGATGATTACGAAAGTGCCTTAGAAGCTGTCTGCAAGTGGATAGATGATAATAAGGTGGATACTGTTGTTTTAGGATTGCCTAAGCATATGAATGGTGATGAAGGTATTAGAGCTGACATTTCAAAAAAATTTAAGGAAATGATATTAGAAAAAAGGGATGTTAAGGTAATCTTGTGGGATGAAAGATTAACAACCGTATCAGCTCAAAAAAGCATGATAGCTTCTAATATGAATAGAAACAAGCGCCATAAGATGATTGATGCGATGGCAGCGCAAATAATTTTGCAAAGCTATTTAGATAGCAAATGTTAGGAGAGATATTTATGAATGATGATATTCTTTTTATTACTGATGATGACGGTAATGAAGTAGCAATGAAACAATTATTCAATTTTTATAGCGATGAATTTAAAAAATCTTACGTTTTATATACTGATCCTGAAAGCGAAGATGGACAGGTATACGCGATGAGTTTTGATGATGATAAAAATCTTTACGCTGTTGAAACAGAGCAGGAATGGGATTTAATTGAAGAAGTATTTGGAGCATGGTATGAGCAGCAAGAGCAAAACTAAAAAGAAGGTAGGCTTCATTATTTTTTTGTCAGTAGTTATTGTTATATTACTTGCCTTTTTATTTGCTTTTAGATTTTATTTAGATAAAACTAAGGCTGTAAGCAATGAAAGCGAGACGGTCTTCTTTACAATTAATGAAGGCGATTATATGAGCGATGTTATCGACAAATTATATGATGCAGGTCTTATTCAGGATAAAAAGATTACAAAATTGTTTGTCAAGCTGAATAAGGTCAATGATTATTATGCCGGTAACTATGTATTAGATAAGAATATGAGCTTGGCTCAAATATTTGCCCATTTGTCAGATCAAAGTAACGCAAGCGTTCAAGAGGTAACAGTTACGATTGTAGATGGTTATTGGGCAAAGGATGCTGCCGAAGCAATCAGCGAGAAAACTAATCTTACTTACCAGCAAATCATGGATAAGTGGAATGATATGGAATATATCGATTCATTAATGGATAAATATCAGTTTTTAACTGAGGATATCTTTAATTCTGAGCATTGTTATCTTGAAGGATTTATTTATCCAGAGACATACAATTTCTATTCAGTTACGACTGTTGAACAGGTCACTGAAAAGATTTTGGATTATGCTAATGATGTTTATTTAAGATATGCTGATCAAATAAAGGAATCTAATATGTCAACTTATCAAGTCTATACTTTGGCTAGTATGATATTGTTTGAAGCCAATAATCAGCATGATATGGAATTAGTTAGCAGTGTATTCCACAATAGATTGGATGATGATTATTTATTACAATCATCTGTAACAGTTTGTTATGCTTTATATAACTATGATTCATGGCAACAATGTGAGACAAATATAGATATTGATTCAAAATATAACACGTATAAATATGCGGGATTACCTATTGGCCCAATATGTAATCCAAATGAGATGGCAATTAATGCTGCACTAAACCCAGCAGTGAGCAATTATTATTATTTCATAGCTGATGTTGATACTGGAAAGGTTTATTTCTCAGAAACATATCAGCAGCATTTACAATTAATAGATAAATATTTAAATTAAAAGGAGAAGTATATTATTATGTCAAGGCCTGTAATTATTGGAATAGCTGGTGGAAGTGCTAGCGGCAAAACATCAGTAGCAGAAATTTTAAGAGACGCTTATGATGGAAACAATTCTGTAACCATTATTCGTCAGGATGACTACTACAAAGATCAATCGCATATGCCTTTTGAAGAAAGATTAAAAACCAATTATGATCATCCATTCGCATTCGATAATGATTTATTGATCGATCAGCTTAATAAGCTTATTGAAGGCTATTCAATTGAAAAACCAACTTATGATTATGCGAATCATACAAGAAGTTCTGTTACTGAAACTATATCACCATGTGATGTAATTATTCTTGAAGGCTTATTCGTATTACAGGATGAAGCAATTAGAAATATGCTTGATATGAAAATATTTATAGATACTGACGCTGACATTCGTTTTATTCGCCGTTTAAAAAGAGATGTCAAAGAAAGAGCTAGAACACTAGAATCTGTCTGTCAACAATATATGACAACTGTAAGAGTTATGCATAATGCCTTTGTTGAACCAAGCAAGAAGTATGCTGATATCATTATTCCAGAAGGGTCACATAATACTGTAGCTATTGATTTGTTGATGACTAAGATTAGTAGTATAATAAAAAATAACTTGCATTAGAAGGGAGTATATAAATGGAAGAGAATAAATATGCTTTAACCGTTGAGGGTTTAGAGAATTTAGAAAGAGAATATATTGATTTACTGCATGTTCAACGTTACCAAAATATTGAAGACTTAAAAGCAGCTAGAGCTCAAGGAGACTTATCGGAAAATGCTGACTACGATGCAGCAAGAGATCAACAGGGAAAGATTGAAGCTAAAATCAAGCAATATGATTATATGCTTTCTAATCTGGAATTAATTGACGTTAAAGAAACCAAGTCAAAAGCTAAACTAGCTGAAGAATTGGAAAAATTATCAAAGCAAAGGGTTGAAAATGCTGATGAGGTTGAAAAACAGAAGCAAAATGGATTAGTTGACAATGAAGAATTAGCTAAGGCAATTGATCAATTGGCTAAAACTGAGACAAGATATAAAATTGTTGAGTATTTGCTTACAAATGGAGCTGAAGTAGTAAAAACAAAAGGTAAAAAGACTGTTAAGCTGGGTTCTACGGTAACCATTGAAACCTTAGATGAGCATGAAATAGAAACATATACTATTGTTGGTACAGTAGAAGCTGATCCATTAAATGGAAAGATTTCTAATGAATCTCCACTAGCAAGCGCCTTAATGGATAAAAAACAGGATGATACAGTTACAGTTATGGTAGCTCATCCATACAAAGTTAAAATTAAGGAAATTAATTAGGAATTAGTTTATCAAGAAATTAATATTATGATATGAAAAAGATTGTAATATTAGTTTCTTTTTTTATCGCAGGATTTTTTCTGTTTCCAATTGATAACCAATATCAATTATCAGATTATTTAACTGATAAAATAAAGGTTGAGATAAAAGGCTGTGTCAAAAATCCAGGAATATACTATCTTGATAGCTATAGCACTATTAATGATTTGTTTCAAAAGGCTGTCTTGTTAGAAAACAGTGATACATCAAGCATTAATGGAAATATGGTATTAAAGAATAATGATGTACTAATTATTAACGAAAGAAATGAAGTTGAAAAAATATCAATTAACTTTGCCACACTTGAACAATTAACTACTTTGCCTAATATTGGCGAAAAAACCGCTAGAAATATAATTGAATACCGCAATGAAAATGGGCTTTTTCAAAGAATAGAGGATATAAAAAATGTTAAAGGCATAGCAGATAAAAAATTTGAAGCTATAAAGGATCTAATATCTTTATGAATTTGCTCAGCTTAGCTCTATCGTTTATCATTGTAGGACTATTTAAAGGCTTCTATTGCCGGCTTTTAACTGTAATATTATTGCTTATAATATATTATCGTTATGATTATATTAACTACAAAAAATATAGCATCTTTTTATTACTATTTTTAGTATTTTCAATTAATATTAATAGTTGCGATATAAAATATGGTTATGTAAATAAAATAAGAAATAATTACTTTCAACTAACTAACGGCATGCATCAGCTAGTTGTCTATGGTGATAGTTCTAATGTAAATCTATATGATAAAGTTATCATTAATACAGATTACAAACCAATTACATCAAATACTAACTTTGAAATTACAAACTATTATGATTACTGCAAAGGTAATAACATCATTGGTACATTGACTATCAAGGATGTTCAAGTTATTCCTACTTTCTTAAAAACAATAAAAACAACAATCGACTCTGATTTGTATCTTTACTCTTCAACTGCTATAAAACTGAGCTTGATATTATCGTTATTTAAGATGATTTTAAAAAAGTTTTTTTATAGAAGCACAGTTAACAAGATGGTTCTTTTTCTATCGATTCTGTTAAGTTATAACTGTGGGTTTGATTATGGTTGTATTAGAATAATGATTATTTCTCTTTTAAATTGCCTTGATTTGGATAATAAAAATAAAACAGCAATATATATTATAATTTTGGCATATTATCGGCCCTATTATATTTGTAGTTTAGCTTTTCTGCTGCCAGTCTCTTATCGATTAATCAATTGTTTAACTGAAAAAAGAAGTTTTTTTGTAAATCTGTTAGTTTGTCTAATAATCCAGTTAATATTTCTTGAAGAAGTAAGTATTTTACAGTTAGTATTGTTTCCTGTTTTTAGAATATTAGGGTCATTAAATTATTTGATCTCTCTTTTTGGTCTAAATACATTATTGTCTGAGCAGATTGATAATTTATATTTAATAACTAATAAATACTTGTTGTCAGGGCATATCAACATTTTTTTAATCTGTATAATAGTAAGTTGTTTTTACTTTTATGTTGTAAAGAATAAAAACAGGTATATCAGCTTTATTATTTTACTATTGCTTATCAATAATTTCATTAGATTATTCATTCCAATATATACAGTAAGTTATTTAGATGTTTCACAAGCGGATTGTGCAATAATTACTTTACCATTTTCGCAGAAAGGTTTGATGATAGACTGTGGGGGTAATAGGTATAAAGATATTGGAAATGATATTATTATTCCCTATTTAAAAAGAGAAAAAATTAGGGAACTGGAAATAATAATTACTCACCATGATATCGACCATGATGGCAGTTTATCTTCACTGTCTAATAATTTTCTAGTTACCAATATTTATACTAAAAAAATGCAGCAGATTATGATAAAAAATCTTAAAGTGTTAAATCCTGTCTATGACAAAGAATATTATGATGAAAACAAGGATTCGCTAGTAAGCTATTTCAAAATAAATCAATTTGGCTTTCTATTTTTAGCCGATGTTGATAAAGAGGTAGAGCAAGACATAGCATATCAATATAATTTATTAGATGTAGATGTCGTCAAAATTGCTCATCACGGTTCAAATACTTCAACAAGTGAAGTTATGCTTTCTACATTTAAACCAGAACTAGCAATTATTTCGGTTGGAAATAACAATTCTTATAATCATCCAGACGAAAGGGTAATAAACCTATTGGATGGTTTTAAGATAAAAAGACTTCAAACCAACATTAATGGAGCTATAAAAATATATGTCTTTAATCATCTGTTGATATATCAGACTGCTAAAAACAAATTTGGCTTACTATTCAAATAACAAAGCATGGTATAATGATTTAGGAGATTTTATATGAATTATTTGCTTATTGGAAATGAAATATATGGTCAAAATCAAAGAAAAAAGCAATTGATAGAACAATATGTTAGTATAGATGATCAGATGAATCTGACCTATTACAATGAGGAGGCAAATAATGATATTAGACAACTGATTATTCAATGTCAGACATATCCCTTTTTGTCTGATTATCGAGTGATCGTATATGAAAATCCTTCTTTTATTTTCGATAGCAAGCTACTAGATGCAAAACAACAGCAGGCTCTGGTTGATTACTTGTCTAATCCTGTTGAAACTACAGTTCTCATTATGGTTATTAACAAGACTGTTAACAGTAATTCTCTCATATATAAAAAAATAAGCAAATATTTTAAAATCGAGAAATTTGATAAGTTAAGCCAAAATGATTTTGAAAAATTGGTTAGAGATGATTTGAAAAAGAACAATGTCAATATTAGTAAAGATGCTTTGGAGTTGTTGCTGTCGCGATTGGATAATGATGTCGAGAAATACAAAAATGAATTAAACAAACTACTTACTTATGGGACTAAACTAGATTATCAAGACATTGACTATCTAATCAACCAACCGATAGAAAATGATATTTTCAAGCTAACTAACGCCATCAACCAAAATGATTTGGCCGCAAGTTTAAAAGTGTATCGTGATTTATTAACAAATAATAAAAATGATGTATTGTCAATTATCGGTTTATTAGCAAGCCAGTATCGATCGATGTCACAAGTTAAATTATTATCTCAATTAGGGTATAATAATGCGCAGATTGCTGCTAAATTGAATGTATCAGCAGGCAGTGTTTACTATAAGCTAAGAGATAGTTTAAACCTATCAGCAAAGGAATTGATGAACAAGTTAAATCAATTGGCAATTTTAGATGAAAGTATCAAAAGTGGCTTAACAGAACCCGTTAGTGGATTGGAATTGTTTATTATTAGAAATACGAGGAGTTAAAATGGAATCATTAAAAGAGTTATATCGCATTGGTCCAGGACCTTCATCATCTCATACATTGGCAGTAAGAAATGCCTGCCTTTTATATTTGGATAAATACCCAAACTATAGTAAATATTATGTAACCTTATGCGGTTCATTAGCTTTAACTGGTAAGGGCCATATGAGTGATAAAATAATAGAAAAAGTATTTGGTCAGCAAAATGTTGAAATTTCTTTTCAAAGACAAATGTATATGGATAAACCAAATGTTTTGATTTTTCATACAGATAATAATGAAAACGAGATGATTATCATTTCAACGGGTGGGGGAGCAATAGAGGTTGTTGGCCAGGAAAGCTTAGTTGATAAAAATGTTTATCCGCATAACTCGCTTAAAGAAATAAAACAATATTGTAGTGAAAATAATCTCAGGTTTGTTGATTATGTTTACCAATGCGAAAAGGATATCAAACCATATTTGTTGGAAGTTTGTAACTGGATGATTTTAGAGATTGAAAATGGCCTAAATAGTCAGGGCATTTTACCAGGAGAATTAAAATTGCAAAAAGTTGCCAATCGTTTATGGAAAAAAGCAATTGAATGCCAAGATGAAACAGTTAAACAAAAACTATTAATTAGCAGTTACGCCTATGCGGCTATGGAAGAAAATGCTCAAGGCAATATGGTTGTTACTGCTCCAACTTTAGGAAGCTGTGGTGTATTAAGCTCAATTCTGCGTTTCTATTATCAAAAAGGTTTCGATAAAGATATACTTGCCGATGGACTAGCTGTTAGCGGCTTATTTGGCAATCTAGTTAAGACAAATGCTTCTAT
>JAEDOA010000101.1 GCA_016302195.1 Erysipelotrichaceae bacterium
ATCTACGACAAATTAGCAATTACGTTTTATAGCTGTCGTTCATGATAAACGACAGTCCTTTAAAAGACTAACGATTTTATGCAACGACAGTGAATAGCTGCCGTTTTTATTTTGGAAAGGAGAATTTTTATGCAAATTTATGGTAATGGCGATAAGCTCCTCACATCGTCCGACTGGCATAATACAAGTGCTGGAACTAATCTTGTATATGGTAATGTTTTTGACAAGAGTCCGGCACTTAACGTAATAGGAACTACTAGACATGCAACGCTTGAAACTACAGATGATCTTGATAATTGTAATTTCTGCAGGACCCCATTGAATTGCTCTTTTAAAAAGGGAGATACAATCACAATTTCACTTTTGGGGGTTTTGACTGGAAAACAAGTTGGTGATGGTCAATACAAAGCAACAATTATGTCAGCAGATACTAACACATGCTATGACGACCACAAAGATGACGTCTGGATAAAATCTGGCTCAAGAGAATCTAAGACCATTGTAGTTAATGCGGACAGTAATCCCACAAATCCGCCATATGTTCTAATTTACTCTGGAAAAGCTGGCAGTACTGGTGGCAATACGATTGAAATAAATGATCTCAAAGTCGAGCGAGGGAGCATTGCTACTCAGTGGTCACCAGCACCTCAAGAATATGCAATGAAAGCAAGCTTGATGAATTATTTGCTTAGCGGGCAAAGCCAGACTTATGTAGATGATAGCTTTGACCTTAACAGTGCAGGCATTGGTGTATATAGAAGTTGGGGAAAGATACCGAAAAATGCTCCTAATGGTATTACGGCTTGGTGTCTTTACATGGTTGGGTACTTTTCAGAAACCGAAGGCAGCAAGTTTGAATTTGCATTAGATGGTAGTGACAGTATTTGCTATCGAACTTTAGTCGGATCACCTCTTCGTTGGAGCCTATGGGAAAAAATAAATACAACTGTTGTAAATTAAGACTAACGTTTATGAAGAACGTTGGTGCATCCCCAGCACTGATTTTTGCTGTTAGCTAGAAAGAAGAACTATGTTTGGTTCAAATCCAAGCAGACCACCTCCACAGTGGTATAATGAAAGATGAAGATTTTTATGGTTTAATCTTTCATTTTATGTTTTTAGTCTAAAAGATCAGAATGCCAGTTCTGGTCTTTTTATTTTCTGAGAAAAATACATAATCAAGGGAATCCTTGTCGCTCAAGGGCTCCCTTTTTTCTTAATTAACCTATGGAAAGGAATTTTAAAGATGACAGAAGAAACTACAAACAGCAGTGTTAACACTGAAACAACTGAAAAGCAGGCTACTGATACTTTTGTACCAGCCTGGAAGATTAAGGCCGACAAGGTAAAGGAGGAATTAGGAGATAACGAACAAGTCTTTTATGAATCAGATCAATATTTTGACTGCTTGCCAATCGCCCGGCCTAAAGATGCTCCTAATGTTTTTCCGTTTACGTCTGAAGAACCTACCGGCTTTATTGCTCCAAAAATGGATTGGGGCAACCGCCACTGGGTTGAAACCGCGTCAATTCAGCAAGGCAAGGATATTGAAACTTTGAAAACTCAAGTTGCTACTTTAAAGAAAGTTGGTCAAACTGCATCCCAAGATAACCAAAAGATTGCTCAACAAGTTAATGACATGTCTGAAAAGAGAGAAAAATATGAGAAGCAAAATTCTCAACAGCTTGGTCAATTGCTTACTATGGTCTCAACTTTGATTGCCAAATCTGGAACTGCACCTGCAGCTAATACTAATCAAGCAACTAATAATTAAGGGAGGATTTTTAAATGTTAAACACTTATTTACCAGTACTTTTTCAAATGTACAAGGAATTCTATGACAGTGGTGTTTATAACGAAGATAATCTGAAGTATTTCGTTTCAATCGGTACTTTGAGTGAAGAAGATTATCAAAAGATTGTTACTAAAGATAATGGTGAAAAGGTTGAAAATGAAGCATCTAATGGAACTGTGGTACAGGGTCAAGCACAATAGTCTTTATCTGATCTTTGGCTATTACTCTTTCTTTGCAGGACTGGTGCTTCAATCTAGCAGAAGACAATTTTATTATCCGCCCCAATTTAAGTCACTTATGAATAGTCCAATTATTGACTGGTCTTTCATAATTTTGGGAATTCTTATGTTTGTTTATTCTGTTTCGCCAATCAGAAATAATCGTATAACTGGAATTTTGATTGGCGGAATCGCAGGACTAACCGCTGTTACGCTTGGTTTTGAAATAGAACACTTCATTTTTAAAGGTGATTTTGGACTAAGAACTGTTTATGCCAGCACAATTTTACTTGCTATTTTTTGGTGCGCTCGACATCGATCCAAGCGCTAGGCGGTGGTGAGCGTGCATATAGATATTAACGAGATAATATCTGCTTTTCTTGGATTTCTATCTACCTATCTTGCATTCACTCTTAACAGCAAGAAAAATGATTTGGATTCCAGAAAAATTGAAGAAGAGGATAAGAAAGAAAACAGAGACTACATCATCGAACAAAATGAAAGACTAGACAAAGAAAACAAGTATCTAACCAAAGAAAATAGACGCTTGAATGATGAAATCAATAAATTGAAAGGAAAACAAAATGACAATTAAGGATTGGCTATATTTAGCCGTTACGATTTGTTTTTACGGTGTAACTTACATTGCATATCTTTATACAAAGAGCAAGGCTAAGATTAACAAGGCTACTACTTTGGGTAAGATTCAAGATATTATGGGCAAGAAGGCTGAAGTCGCTGTTCACGTTGCTGAAGACGCTGGGCTCGATTCTAATGACGATAAGCACCAATTTGCTAAAGACCTGTTAATTCAGAGCCTTCATGCAATGGGAATCAACAATTTCACCAGCCAAGAACTTGATGGACTTATTAAAGTTGCGGTACAAGCAATGCATTTAGCCTGGGCTGAAGAAGACACTGAACCAGATACTAATGATGAAATCAAGGCCAATGTTCCTGCCGGGGATGTAGTCAAGCCTCAACCTGTAGTAGAACCAACAGAAACAACTCAAGCAGGTGATAAGAATGCCTAGAATTTTAGGGATTGATGCTGCTAATTATCAATCTGAAAATTTATCAGCATATTACAATGCCGGTGCTAAATATGTAATTGTTAAATTGACTGAAGGACTTGGCTATTTAAATCCTAAATCACGAGGCCAAATCAAATCAGCTCATGCGCATCATATGTATGTACATGCTTATCACTTTGCTACTTTTAGCCACTCAGTATCACAGGCAAAATCCGAAGCTAAAAGCTTTGTGGCTAGAGCTGAAGCATTGAATATCAGCAAAAATCGATATCTGTGGCTTGATTGGGAACCCGGTGATGGCAACTCAGTAGTTTCAGGAACTAGAAGCCAAAACACTAAGGCAATTATTGCCTTCATGACTGCGATTAAACAAGCAGGCTACAAGACTGGCTTATATGCTAGTGCATCTATTCTAAGATCCTATGTTTATGCTGCAGAAATTACTAAGAAATTTGGAACCTGCTTATGGGTAGCTTCCTATCCAACAGCAGGAGCAACAGATAAGCCAAACTTTAATTACTTTCCATCAATGGATGGCATTGCGATTTGGCAATTCACCGATAACTGGTATGGGCTTAATGTTGATGGGGATGTAGCTCTTATTGACTTAGAAAAGTCTCATACAGAGAAAGCTTCAATTCATAAGCCAGTACCCAATAATCCGATTAAACCTAAGCCAGTTGAAAAGATTCCTAAAATTGTTTATGCGCCTGTTTTATATAACAATCCAAATTACATGATTAATTTGAGAGATGCTAATGGTCATGCAACGGATAAATATATTCAAACTAATACCAAATGGCGTGTAATTAAAGTTAAAATGATCAAAGAAAAGAAATATTATTGTTTAGGTACCGATAAGCAATGGGTGCCTTCAAAATTTTTGAAAGTAGTTAAATAAAAAAGAAGGAGGCGAAAATCAACCCCTCTAAATCTATAAAATGCTATAATCATTTTGGATTACAGTTTCAATATGTTTGAAAAGAGCCACTCTAGGATTAATTCCCAGAGTGGCTCTTTTTATTGTTTTTAAGCTAAAAATATACTGTTGAGAGCGCAATTCTAAGGCTCTCCAAATCTTAAAGACGGTTAATTATATTTTAAAGGCAAATAATGTACTGAAGTATTATAGTATAATTTCTAGTAAAAAGGTGAGTATCATGAATAATAATACTATTGAATTTGAAGAGATGGAAAATGTATTTGCTGAAGTACAATTTGGCAAAGAAAATATTTTATACTTTAACGGCCCAACTTTGATATTGGAATTTAATCAAAATTGGAAAGACTTTGGTTTAGTCAAAGGATTGCTTTGCCAAGTTAATATTTTGGGAGAAACTTTGCAAGGTTTTGTAAAATCAATTGATGATAAAATATTAACCTTGCGAATGGTAGATGCTGAATTGAAACAGTTAAAAATGGGAGAATATACTTATGCCAGAGATGAAAAAACAAGGAAGAAAATCGAAAAGGGACTAAATGAAAATGGACACTAAATATTTACTGCTGAAAGATCAAATAGCAACTTATCAAGCTCAAATATGCATTTTAAAAGATTTAATGGAAAATGCATTTAATATTTTAAATAAAGAGACTGATCCTGATAAAATCAAAGATGCCGGAACTTTGTTATCTAGAACCAGACTAAGAATAGTTGAAGTGGAGAAACAGCTAAGTACAACTGAAGAAGAAATAAAATGCTATAATTAAATCATCGAGATTGAAATATATCTCTGATTGATCTCTTGGCAAATTTCTAGACAATCGTATTTGAATGAAATAAGATAAAATGCATTTTAAAAACCATCCTAGATTGTTAAATTCTAGGATGGCTTTTTTTAGTTTCCTGCTTTTTTCCTGCTTAAGACAAATATTTTAAGAAAAACACGTTTAGATCACTAGAGTGCCAATGGATTAGAAAATTTTAGGTGCTTTCATGCACCAAAAACAACCGCCAGCAAAGATTGCTGTGTCATACTTGGTTTTTTCCTTGATATCAGTGGTTTTGTTAACTTTCTTATTTTCTAACATTTGCTGTTACTTCCTCATATTTGCTCAAGTTTCCTGCTTTTTTCCTGCTTTTTCCTGCTTTTTTAAAAGATCAGGAAACTAAATTACTTTCATTTTTTCTTTTTCAGCTTTTTTAGTTTCTGCCAAAATAGTATCCGAATCTGGAAAATCATTCAAGCGTTGAATTGCAGCATTTTTAACTTTTTTAGTAATATGCAAATAAATTTGTCTAGTGATTCTTGAATTGCCGTGGCCAACTCTATGCTGAATAACATTAAGTGGCCAACCTTGTTCAGCAAGTTTAG
>JAEDOA010000102.1 GCA_016302195.1 Erysipelotrichaceae bacterium
TGCCTATGACGCCTGTATAGAAAGTTTTAATTCGAACTTATGTTTGTTTTTCGTAGTTTCCGTACCGCTAAAGGAAAAATAAACTCCAAAAAAACTCCAAATCAACTTGGGCGATCTTTTGCTTCCTCCTGCGCATAAAGAAGATCCAATGCCTGGCAAATTACTCCGCTCATCGTCTGGTAATGTCTTTCGGCATATGAAACTAAGCGCTCTTTTTCTTCTGCTGACATACGAATTCTCAAACTTGAATCCTTGCCATCCAACGATGGTTTTCTCGGCATTTTCATCCCCTCCTTGCAAGTTACATTTTAATACGAATTGATACAAATGTCAATATATTCTTTCAGCAGGTTCACTTTCCAACAACAACTATACCGGAAAAACATCCAGACAGGCAAAGCACAATAATATATTATCTAAATACATTATTTATTATCTCCTGCCATAATCTCTGTCGATTATTCAATTTAGAGTTAATAGAAACAATTCCGTATGACTTAGCATTATGTGCGATTTTTGCATTAGGGGAATTATGATAATACTCAAACGATTTTTCACCATCAACTCTGCCTTGCAATACCCATACCATCCTAACATCTGTATTATCTCCAGCAGCCTCCGTTTCTACACCGTATTTCATAATACACTCTCTCATATGATATTTAATTATATTTTTCCTATTTGAATATTTGGAATCTAATATCACGTAGTGTTTCTCGTTTTCATTCGAAAACTCCATAATAAAATCTGGTGTATAATATTTACTGAGTGAAGTCATAGTTGTTCTATACACTCCTAAACCATTTTGGTAACCTTCTGAAAACACAACTGGCTGATAGTACAAAACAACATTCCAGTCTTTACGTTTGAATACATATGTATTAGCAACCTCCATTTCATTGTCGTATAGCGGATCCTCCACTTTATATTCAAAGGATTTCAAACCATCTATCGCAAATTCTTGTTCTGCGAGCATTCTCAACAATTGTTGTAAACAATAATACTCAAAGAGCTTATCCATAGTCTTTACTCTAAAAATAGTTTTTTCTTTTTCTAAACTAATTTCGCCAAATTCAAACCACTTGATAAGCATGTCATAAATAATTCTATATGGTTTAATTTCCTGGAAAATTTTTGTTCTCCGAGGTTTTCCAGAAAAATTTACTATTGTGCATGGCAAACAATCATGATACACCCTATAGATCTGTTCAAGAACTTGCAATACTTGTTGCGTTCTTTCTAAAATAGTTCGTAAATATTGACTCTGTATTTTTTTTACAGTAATAATTGGGGCATGATACCCTTTCAAAGGAATTCCTCTCAATTTTCGGTATATCTGCTCTTCATTAATAACTGTCTTCTCCATCTCCTCTTTTAACTTATAGATATCTGAGACTAAATATCTCAAAAAAGAAATAATGATTCTATTTTCATATATATCATAATTTATTTTTTTTCTCTCAGACATTACGTTTAATGGTAAATAATAATCGCCTTCATATTCAATAGCAGTTGGTTCGTCACATAATGCGAGTTGTTCTAGATTTTGTGAAAGCCACCCTAAATCTTTTTGTGTAAACTTCCGCAATTCAGAATATTTCTTCATTTCATTCATTTTTGAAACTGAATGTTTCGGCGAGTTTTTAAAGTATGGCAAACAATTCCTATAACAATTTACAATTTGCTCAGCCAACTGCAAATATGAGAAAATAGATTTATAAGCTTTAGGTCTCATAGTTCCTTCAAGTATTCCCTCTTGCTTTTTACTTCTATTATCCTTTTGGAAAATCCATTTATTAATTTTATCATTGTCATACTGAAGCAATTCTCTCAACATCTTTTCTGTGTTTTCTGTATCATCTTGATTTTTACTTACACACAACAAATACGGAGAGTATAACCGCGAAAATGAATTATCCACATATAAAATCTTAAAACAAACCTCAATCATATCGCATTGAAGTAGAAATGGTTGCGAAATATTTTTATCCTGTATACAGAATCTAATATCACCGACTATTTTATTGTTCACTAAAGAAAAATCCACATTTCCAATTTCACTTTCATTTAACTGCACAATTATTCTACTTATTTGCTTCTCAGGCTCGTCTATAACTATTCTTCCAGTATATGCAGCATCCTCATAAATAATAGGATTGTCTTGAATATAATTTGCTTTAAATAGAGGGTTTTCCGTATATAAAGTAATTCCAACTTCTTCAGAATATAAAGTGCAATTTAAGAACATTTGATTTCTCATAAATACACCTCTTATATTGCAAAGAATTGATAGTACCCCATATTATCAGCAGCATTTTCTTGCATCCTTTTTAATATTTTTGAACACAAAGGCATATTACTTTCACCACATTCTTCTCTCAGTTGCTTGACCAATTTATCTAAATTAGCTCCTGTCCCATGGATAGTAGGTAATATTTTTTGTGCTACAGCAAAGTCAAGCGGTGCAAAGCGTGTCTCAGGTGTATCACGTTTCATATATCTACTAGCAACTCTGCAATAATTTAGAACCATCTTTACATTTCGTGGCATAATCATCATGTTATTGTCTTTAAAAATATTTCGTATACTTTTCCACTTTATTAGAATATTATCATCAACTTCAACATCTTGATTTTGCCCAAATGCGCAAATAAAGTCATTAAATGAAACAACCTTCTCTGCATTGATTGGTAACTCATTTTTCAAACTATCTTCATCTATCTGCATTGGTTCCAGAATAATAACCCAACTTCTATCTAAAAATCTTGGCGATAACTCCTCTGTTGTATGATCAAAATTAACTGTAGCAAGGAATCTTAAATTATTTGGTAAACTCCACTTTACGTTTCCTCCCAAACTTATAATTCTCTCAGTCGTTGAATCAAAATCACAATTTTTGATAAACGTTGCCCAATAATGCTCTATTGGGCTCAGATTAGCTTCATCTAATAGCATAATCATTGGAGCAGTAACCTCATCATCGACTTCTTTGTTTAATTTTTCAAACGCATCGTATACTTCTGCATTACTTTTTTCCATCCGCTTTGTCAATGGATTGTAATATCCTATAAAATCTTTATGAGAAGTCCAACCTCGTTCAACTGGGATTTCTATAAAACGCTTATTTCCATTTTTTCCTGCCAATCCCAGTGCTTTGGCGATCAAACTACATATAGATGTTTTCCCTGTACCTGGTTGACCGGCAAAAGTAGTAATAAATCCCTGACCAATACATGCCAAATAATTTACTACTTCATTATATGGCACATTTCGATTTGCTACATCATTTAAATAATCTTGTACTATATTGATAATGTCATCGCCCGTTAATTGATGTTCATAAAACAAACTACTATCAAATTTATCAATGTCAGAACACTGTTCCCCCGAAATCTCTCTGAACACTTTGTTCAAGAAATCCTTATCCAGTTTACTTACTACTAATTTTGTTTCATCATTAAAATTTTCAATTATCTTTGTTAACTCTTTTTCCAAATGTTCTTGTTTTTTTCGAGTTCTTTCCAAATCTCGATCTCTGATTTCTTTTTCCGTAAGAGCTTGATCCGCTTCTTTCTTAAGTTCTTCTTTTTTTCTTTCTAACTCTTTAACATCATTTATTCCATTAATTGTAGAAAGCAATTCTTCTATATTCTCTTTTAAACTGCTTCTTTTTTCTTCCAAATCAGCTATATGTTTTTTTATTTCATTAATTTTCTCTCCCTGATTTAAGCGTGCTTGTTCCGCTAATTCTTCCAAATTAGCTTTTGCTTGCTCTACTTGACTAGTCAAATCTTTCTTCTGCTGGTTTAATAATTGTAGTTCTTCTTGATATCTTTTTAGTTCAGGACTATTTTGTTCTATATAATCAAAGTGTTCCTCACAAATATTGCGTGCTACCTCTTTATTAAGCTCTTCATCCTCCATAGCTGAACGCACAATCATTTGAACTAATTCATTACGTTCATCTGTCAAATTCAGAATTTTTGCAATGCGCTGTTTTCTGGAAGCATCTAAATACATTTCGCTTTCTTCTTCTATCAGCGTACTTATATTCTCTTTAAATCGTCTTATCTCATCTTTAGTATTTAATTTTTGCTTTTTAAGGATGTTACTTAAATAATCGATAAGTTTTTCGTCGTCAATCCAATCTATTTTCTCCACTCTGTCCATGGGACTTTGTATCATATTTTTCGCTATTAATTGAATATTTGCATCTGTCTCTGGATTATCGACTAAATATATATTTTTTGAAAGATCATCTTGTTCATATTCTGATATAAAGTATTGGTTTCCTTTCTTACCAACTAAGACAATATAATCTTCCTTTCTATCATATTCAAATGGTCCATAAAATTTATTATTATATGAAAGCATGATCTCATTTGTATAAATTGTATCAATATAATATATTTGATGTTCACGCTGAACACGATCCCAATCACTTCCTACTGGGACTATTTGTGTGAAACCTTTTCCGGAAAATTTTTCCATCCAAATTTCCGTTCGTTCTTTACCCAAATTTCGATTTAACCTCAGAGAATAATAATTATTTGATTCCGTATTACATTCAGGTTCTCTATTAATACGAATTTCAACAATTTCCCCAACCTCTGCATATAAATCTTCAGCTGTAAGATCAGCCGTTAATCTTACTTCTATCCTTCCTTTTTTAGGAAATTCGTTTTCGCAATCTTGAATTGTTACAAATTCCGTGTCTGTCTTTTTTAAAATTCTAGGATATACATAACTTCTTCTGTTGGGACCACCGGCATACTCACCAGTATAATTCTCATTGTAATAATGCCAGGCAATCATTGTTTTTCCTACATATTCTGAAATCGCCATAATTTACCTCCTATGCGGCTATACATATCAACTATTTCAACACCCAAGTCTCTATGCTATTTAAAAATATTATATATCATAATTCGAATATTTTCATCCCTAACATAGTCTAATCTTTACGATTCTTTTACAGGTTAATTTCCGTATCTTCGTTTTAAACATAGATTGCAAGTTGAGTACATTATGCTTTAATGCCTGATATTTTTCTACAAAATAATATCTGCCGCACATATGAATTTCTCATTGTTTACGGCAGATATTTCTTTTATTTCATCAACCTACGACTTTAGGCTTGTTACTATTTTTTTCTATTATTGGTTGAATTATCCGATGGCAGCCTCACTGCTCCTTTCCGTTTCCTCTGGATACTATTCTGAGCATCCATCTGCGTTGGTGCAAATCCACCATTATTCAGGAGCTCCTTCTCGGCTTCCGCATAAGATCTATATCCGGCTGCCTTCATACGTTTCAGCATTTTGCTTAAAGCACTCTTTT
>JAEDOA010000103.1 GCA_016302195.1 Erysipelotrichaceae bacterium
CTCTTGCTGAAACTAATTGACGATCATTTTTAACTTCAACTTTTAATGCTAATTGGTTATCTGACATCCCAGATACCTCCTCCACAATATGTAATCATTTCTGTATCGCTAACAGGTACAATGCCGTGCTTAGTGTTTACTTCTGAAGCGTATGAGCTCTCTTGGGATGCACGGCCATAATATTGGTAAAAATGCCAACCGAACTTCTTCAAAAATCCAGGTTGATAGGCATCTTGCCATTCCTTAGCATGAGCTCTATCTCCAATATTTATCTTGATCATTCCGGATATGATTCCTCCTGTATGTAATCTACGATTTCACAGGCAGTATTGTATAAAGTATCAGCATCTTTCAGCATGTCTTTATAATCGTCCGGAGTTAAAGCATTGTGCCTGTAAAGTCGTGTTTGAATAATATCGACTTTTTCTAGTTTTCTGCGTAATTTTGGATCTATCCAAAAATCATCATTAAAACTTAATTGTTGATTTTTCATGATTTTTGCTTCTCATAACCGTTTAAAAATCTTGCGGTTTCTATGAATAACTGAGCACTGTTAAGCAATCCATCTTGATTGATATAAGATGCTCTGCTATCAATTAAAGTTTCTATGCCAACTGGCCTATTAAGATAAATTCTTAAAACTGGAACGGTCTCCTTGACTAAAACCGGAATCATTTGAAATATTTTCTTGCCAATAAAAAGCACTCTTTCAGAATCTCCTTCTTCATATTCCGGTTCTGTTACTGTAAAACCAAGTGCATTGACTTTAGCAATGTAAGCTTTAATCATTTTTTCTTTGCTCATCTTTAAATTTCTCCCATTGATTTTTTGCTTCTTCCATTTCTTTGTTTTGAATTTCATGCATTCTTTTGAGCAAATCAGTAAAAGAATAAATTGCAGAATTCTGTTCTTCGGGCTCCATTTGTTCAAATTCAGTAAGAAACTTGTTGAATTCACTGTGTTGTTTAATTCTTTGCTCTTCGATTATTTCTTTGAGCATTTGATTCTCACGTTTAACCATTTCTTCAACAAGTTGTTCATTGACTGACTGAACGTAAGAAGTGGGTGAGGATAAATCTGGATAATAAGCTATCTCTTTTAATTTATCTTCGCTGATTTTGTATATTCTCTTCATTTACTAGCTCCTCAACAATTAAGGTATTAATTCTGTCAAAGCTTTTTCTTGGCCACTTTCTCCTGTCATTAATAAGTTTCAAGGTGTTGTCTACTGGATAATAAATAAACAATGGTGATTCAAAAAGAGGAGCCATTTCAATTGATTCAACTATGGCGAACTTGCCATATAGAACACTAAATTCAAAATCATAGCTACCCATTATCTTGTAAAGCTCATCCTTGAACTTATTTAAAACATTATCGCTGATAATTCTTGTCCTTTTATCACCATACGGATGAAATTCAAAATAATCTGCTAAATCCATTTAGCTTTCCTCCTCATAACAATCCATGATCAGCATCTTTATTTGACGTGCTTTTCTTGGATTCTTTGAACACCAATCTTTATCCGCAAATAGCCTTGAGCCTGATGACCAATAGTAAAACAGATGATCATGTGTAGTATCATAAATATCTATTTCATCGAAAATACCAGCCAGAAACGGCTTAGTAGTTATAACTCCTTCAGCCATTCTTCTATGATCACGTCTGAGCCATCTACTTGCCATAAAATCAACACATAAATTAGCATCAATAATATGCATCCCTTTTAGGAATTTAGATGTGTGGCAAATCGGTATTGAGCATCCTGGAAGCCTTTCAGTTCCATAGCCCCAATAATCAGGTTTCATGTGATCGCCCCTTTTTGTCTTTAAATCAGATAACTAGGTTGATTGCTAACAAAATTTATCTATAAACCAAAGAACTAGGCTGATTACTAAAAAGGCAGCAATAAAAAACAGAATAAATTTAGCAAAATAGATTATTAAAATTCCCATCAGCACCCATGCAAGTATCATTGCAAATGCTTCAAAAATTCGTTCACTCCAAGGATTTTTGCTTTGCAAAATGTCAGTAGTAGACCAAAGGCCAGCAGTAAAGAATAGTAAAAAACAGATTATCTTTGCAATAGTTGGTAAATTAATGTTCATTGCTAATTTCATCCCTCATTTCTCCCAAATTTAGGGATTCTGTAGCATGATAAAGTGATTTGATGAAACTGAATACTATTGTTTGTTCATCTGCTCCATCTTGAATTTGAGCAATCTTATCAACTGTCTTGAAGAAAGAATCTTGATCTTCCTTATCCACATATTCCATTGCTTTAAAGACTTCTCTTGATAGTTTTTTAACGTCAATTTCTTTCATACTTGTTCCTCAAACTCATCCACTGGCAGGCTATTAACTCCTAGATATTCCAATAAGCAATCTAAACTGCAAAATACAGGATTATCTAAGGCAATACTGTGTTTAACTTTATTGATGTACCAAACTTCACCACTAATGAAGTTCCCACATTGATCACAAAACAAATCCTTGTCCATGTTGGGTAATCTCCTTGATCTTATTCATCAAAATCCTCCACTGGGAAGCTGTCTACTTGTAAATAGTCCAAAACACACTCGTCACTGCAAAATATTGGATTATGAAGGACTAATGCCGGTTTAGTTTTTCCAATGTAGTAAACATCTCCTTGAATAAGCTCA
This sequence comes from Erysipelotrichaceae bacterium, assembly GCA_016302195.1. Lineage (GTDB taxonomy): Bacteria > Bacillota_I > Bacilli_A > Erysipelotrichales > Erysipelotrichaceae > UBA1783. The sequence continues at coordinate 2,664 of JAEDOA010000103.1, forward strand.
CCACATTCATCGCAAAATAAATCTTTAGCCATTGCTTGCCTCTTTTCCATCCAGCAAACTCATTTGGCCCTTAGCAGGCTTACTTTCATCTTTATCAACTGGAAATTCCGTTTGATCACTGATAAATACAGCAGTTGCACCATCTTTTAGAATTCTTGCAAGTACGTTTAAATCAATAGTTCTTTGATCAGCCACAAACTTGATTGTTACTTCATGTTTTGAGCCATTGATGTTTAACTTAGTGTCAAAACGTCCATGGCAAGTTACTTTTGCACGTTTCAAATTTCCTTGGTTCTCAGTCATTTTTGGTTCTCCTTTTGTCCATCAGATATTTTCTTCAAAGTATCCGCCATAAATGCTGCTCATTTTTGATGCTTGAACCGCTGCATTAAAGCCCATATCTGCGAATCCCATTACTTCACTGTTTTTATCTTCACTTTGAGCTTTAGCATTTGGTAATAGATCATTAGGATCAATTCCAACTTCGTTTAAAACTTCATTTGCTAAGTAATTCAAAGCAAAGATTCTTTCCTTGCCTGTAATTTTGTGAGTTCCAACATAAGGATCTTTTGAATAACCAATAATATTCATTGCCGTTACAATATTCAAAACACGCTTCTTATCAATCAATTGCATTGATTTCATTTTGTTTTCTCCTTTGGCTTATCTAGTTTTTTAAGTAATTTGAGTGGATAAAGTATCAAATCACTATATTTTTGATCAAAGCAAAGATCCATTCGAACGTCCCAATTTTCGTGGTAATCATCCCAACTAACATAAAACAATGGAAATTTATCACGTTCCCATAAATCAACATAAGCTAAGGAATAATAAATCGTAAAGCTTTGATTGTACTCATTATTCACAACTGAATAACGATGATCTTTAGCTTTTAACTTTTGAAATAACTTTTTAGTTTTCACTTGCATTCTCCAATAAACTAATTATTGATTTTATTTCGCCCAAATATGCTCTCTTTTCCTTAGCTGATAAGTACTTTAGTTCTCTGGCTAAAGCGCATGGTCTCATTCCAACCTTTCGCTCTTGGGTAAGTGCCATACGTAGTCTATTGTTCTCGCTTATCAGCGATTCTACTATGCAATCGCTTTTCATTTTTATTCCCATTTCTTAAAACCTAAGTAAGTGATTGGCGTATCAGCAGAAATACGAGCAACGCTATCACTCTTAGTCAATTGAATTACGTATTCAACTCCTGCTTCACCAGTTAAGCTAGTTCTGCGTCCCTGGCTCACACGTCTGATGCCGTGATTTGCTAAAGAGCTAGTTGTGAACTTTTCAAAGAGCCATGCTGGAGTAGTAGTAATTCCCGACGGTAACCAAAGTAAAACCTTTTTGCTCTTAAATGTTTCTGTAGTCACTTTTTTAATTTGTTCCCCAAACAAGTCTTCGCTATTAATCATTTCTTGTTTCTCCATGTTTCTGATACTCCTTACTGTCATTCACTATTACAGCTACACGCAATACTAATTGAGATGCCTCTTGCATCGGCTGAGTTTCTGGCCGTTTCAAAGCCCCTATAAGCTCTTCCTCGGTAAATCCTAAATGTCTTCCAGCAAGCAACGTCAAAAGGGCAATAACATTATTTTGCTCTGTAGGTGTAAACCTGTGGCTGTTGATTTGTATTTCATCACCTGTTACCAATTCAAGTATTCCTAGCAAAATCGTTTTGAACTTATCTGATTCGTTCTGCATAGTCAGCCTCCGGTAAATTTCTAAGCGTACTGATGAGATAGCCCATTGGATAGATTTCAGCACTCGCTGCAGCAGTTTCGATGAGTGGTTTGATATCTTCAAAACTATGATTGCCAATAACCCTAGCCAATTGATTACGTTCACGATTAGATACTGGCTTCATGTTCAAATGGTACCCGCCCCTTTGGGTATTTAAATAAAAAATTATTTTATTTATTTTTTTGTCTCTCTCTTGATCAATAGCAGGTTGTTTAGAAACGATACGTTGATTTTCTCTAGGGAGAGATTTAGAGAGAGATGAATTAAGTACTTGGTTATTTAAGTACTTGGTTATATCAGTACTTGGTAGTGTCGGATTTTCCAACGTAGGATTTTCCAACGTAGGATTTTCCGACTTAGGCTGGGTATAGTTATCCACAGATTTATCCACAGATTTATTAACAACCTTCTTGGCCTTTACTTTTTTGATCTTTTTGTTCTTTTGCTCAATCCAATGCTTTTTAGGAGTATCGGATAAAAGCCAAGTACTTTTATTGGTGAGTTGGCCAAGAGAATTGCGGTTACGGCTTCTAAACAAATAGCCGTTTCTCTCAAGTTCATCTAATGCACCCATAACTTGATCACGGCCGCATTTAGAATGCTTTACCAATTCAGTAACATAAAAATTCCAGTCATCGCTTTTAGTCCACATGTAACCAAAAAGGCCTTTAGCCTTTAGTGATAGATTTTCATCTTCAAAAATTTTGTTTGCGAAAATAGTAAAGTTTTTAGCATAAACTTTTTTTATCTTTGGCATGGTGTATACCTCGTGTGTTAAAATACTAACAGGTTCAATTTTTATGAAAGCTATCTGATCTCAGATAGCTTGTTTTTTTGAAGCTTGGTTAAAATTGGTTC
>JAEDOA010000104.1 GCA_016302195.1 Erysipelotrichaceae bacterium
CGACGTACTTTTTGAGGTGTTTCTAGCATAGTCTGATATTTCCCAATTTATTATTGTTATTATTTGGTGCGATTTTTTATATCTTGTCATTTTATGTGCAATGTAAAGATAGTACAACATACTAACACAATAGTTTTATTTCAAAAAACGGTACCTATCACAAATTATTGTCAATAATGCTTTGAGTTTAATCTCAATGCGACTTATTGCGCATTTTAAAATCAAAAAATATTGTGATTTAACTCAAAAAATTATCTTTTTTCAAAAAAAGACTTTACAAGTAGGGGCTTTTTGTAGATAATGGTTCGCGTTCTGCAGGGGCATAGTTCTAATGGTAGAACAGCGGTCTCCAAAACCGACGGTTGTGAGTTCGAGTCTTACTGCCCCTGCCACTTCCTCAAAAAATCTCTATAAATCATCCAAAATTTAATCAAGATTTTTACTAAATAACCTTTTGAAACACAATAAATTTCTTTTGATTTTTTAATTTTTCATGTTTTTTAGATTTTATTCATGTTTTAGCATTTTGGTAAGTGGTACACCAAAATGGTGTACCACTTTTATGGTGTACCACTTTGAGAATGTTATGATAGTTTTGTGTTAATTTGAATTCCGACATACTATATATACTGTAATACTGTTTAAAATACTGAATATATAAATATATAAGAGCCGACCATTAGATAGATTAGTAAAAAGATCAAAACAGGAAATCCAAAATGGCAACTAAAAATAAAGATGCAGTTGAATTTGTAAAACGTTGGATTGATAAAGGTGACGAGAAACAGCACAGCCAACTCTTTTGGACTGATCTTCTATCTAACGTTCTTCATAGCACTGTAAATAACGAAACAGTTAAGTTTGAATACAGAGTTCAATTAGGTCATCAATCATACATTGATGTATATCTGCCAGACTCACGAGTTATCATTGAACAAAAGGGCAGTGATATTGATTTATTCAAGGCTGCCAAACAGTCAGATGGAACAGAGCTAACACCATTTGAACAAGCTAAACGTTATAACGTAGAGTTACCATTCTCACAAAAGGCACGTTGGATCGTTACCTGTAACTTCAAGTCATTCTTAATCTACGACATGGATCAAGATCTAAAAGGCAAAGATCCTGTACGCATAGAATTAGAAGAACTACCTGAGAGGATCAATGAGCTTCAATTCTTAGCTACATTTAAGGATGACAAGATCATTGTAGAACAGAAACTGTCAATTAAAGCAGGTACTTTAATCGGTAAGCTATACGATGGTTTAATCAAACAATACAAAGATCCAAAGGCAGATAACACCTTAAAGAGCCTTAATAAGCTGTGCGTTCGCCTGGTATTTTGTTTATATGCAGAAGATGCAGGTCTATTTGACCGCCATGATTGTCATATCTTTGGTAATTACATCAAAAATACAGAGACCAAGAACATACGAAAAGCGTTGATTGACCTTTTTGAAGTTCTAAATCAGGATCCTGATAAAAATGAAAGAGATCCATATCTTGATGAAGAATTGGCAAAGTTCCCATACGTAAATGGCAATCTGTTTAAGGTTTTAGATCCCCAAACAGAGGAAATCCCTAACTTTACTGATGAATTAAAAGAGCTTCTGATAACAGAATGTTCCGAAAGCTTTGATTGGTCAAACATCTCTCCAACTATTTTCGGTGCTGTTTTTGAAAGTACCTTAAATCCTGAGACTAGACGTTCTGGAGGTATGCACTATACATCTATCGAGAACATTCACAAGGTTATAGATCCGTTATTTTTAGATGATCTAAAAGCTGAATTTGAAGAAATCAAACAGTACAAAACAGAAAGAAAGATTGCTCAGGAATGTACAACATTCCAAAACAAACTGGCTTCATTAAAGTTTTTAGATCCTGCTTGTGGTTCTGGAAATTTTCTAACAGAAACCTATATCTGTTTAAGAAAACTTGAAAACGAAGTGATTCTCTTCCGTTCTAAAGGTATGAGTTCACTGTCTGTAGAAGATTTTAATCCTGTAAAAGTTAGCATTCATCAGTTCTATGGCATAGAAATCAATGATTTTGCTGTCGCTGTTGCAAATACAGCCCTGTGGATCGCAGAATCTCAAATGCTCCATGAAACAGAAGAGATCATTCACCGTGATATAGATTTCTTGCCATTAAAATCTAATTCAAACATCGTTGAAGGCAATGCCTTACGAATGGACTGGAATGATGTTATTCCTGTATCAGAGCTTAACTACATCATGGGTAATCCTCCTTTTATCGGTGCTCGATGGATGGATAGCAATCAAAAGACAGAACTAATAAATGTATTTGGTAAGGAATGGAAAGGCGTAGGAGATCTTGACTATGTCTGTTGCTGGTACAAAAAGACAGCTGATTACTTAATTGATAATAAAAAGGTTATTTCTGCTTTTGTATCTACAAATTCAATATCTCAAGGAAGCTCTGTATTTAATTTATGGAAGAAATTAGTAGAAAAATATTCTTTAACGATCAATTTTGCGTATACGACGTTTATTTGGGACAGCGAGGCTTCAGTAAAAGCTCATGTCCATTGTGTGATTGTTGGATTTTCTTTCAATAATCAGACTTCAAAAAAATTTATCTTTAAGGATAGGATTAGATATGAAGCATCCCATATAAATGGCTATTTAATTGATGGCGCTGATACCTATATTGAAAAGAGGAGTAAACCACTTTGTTCAGTTCCTTCTATAAACTTGGGAGGACAAGCTATTGATGATGGAAATTTAATCTTAACAGAAGAAGAGCAGAATAATTTAGTAAGAAAAGAACCAGCCATTGCGACATATATTCGTCCATATATGATGGGAAAAGACTTTATTGATAGAAAAACAAGATACTGTTTATGGTTAGATAAGGCAGATCCTTCAGTTTTGAAAAAATGCCCATCAGTCCTAGAAAGAATAGAAAATGTAAAAAGTTTTAGAGAAAGTAGCAATAGAGAAAGTACCAAAAGAGCTTCTTTAACACCATCTCTATTTGGAGCTCCTTTTGAGTGTAAGTCTGATTACATAGCTTTACCTAAAGTGTCTTCAGAGAGGAGATTTTATATTCCAATTGATTATTTATCTTCAAATATAATACCTGGAGACAAACTTTTTGTGATGGAAAATGCAACATTGTTTCATTTTGGTATATTAAATTCTTCTGTTCACATGTCATGGATGAGAACCGTAGCTGGAAGGTTAAAGAGTGATTACAGTTATTCAAATACCATTGTATATAACAACTTTATTTGGGCAGATGCAACAGATGATCAAAAAGAGAAGATAAGCAAAACAGCACAGGCAATTCTTGACGCTCGAGCACTATATCCTGACAGCTCCTTTGCCGATTTGTATGATCCGCTCACTATGCCACCAGAGTTATTAAAAGCCCATAAGGCTAATGACAAAGCCGTCTTAGCTTTATATGGCTTTAAATCTGATGCTACAGAAGAAGAAATCGTTGTAAAACTAATGCAGATGTATGCTGAGAAGGTAAATGAATTATCATAAAAATATTTTTTTATGATAATTCGCTTACTGATTTTATACAATTATTAACCAAAAACTCCTGAAGTTTGCAGTCAAGCTGCTTAGTGTAGTATTTTGTTAATTCATTTTCAAAAATGTCATATTTTTCGTTTTCTATAAAGAAGATCCCTAGTTGCTTCTTAAGTAATGCTGTATTACAGAAAAACAATGTTGTTCTTTTGTTACCATCGTAAAATGGCTGCATCCTGATAAGCTTGCAGAAGTTCTCTGCAATCACCTCTTTAAAATTATCTTTATTGATATTTTCAATGGCATTTAAAGATTTTTCGAGAGCTTCTTTAGGTGCAGGAGGAATAGCTCCATCAATGCAGCCTATACTTACATTGCTGTTTCTAAAGTACCCAACATCAAGAGCCTGTTCATAGGCTAACAGTTCATTTAGATGTATATACAAGTCAGAATTTAGTTTTAATGTTTCCAAATTGCAGTTATTCAAAAAATCTAAGGCTTTTATTACATTTCTGACGACTATAGATCCCTCATGATCCAGCTTAATCTTCTCTTTTATACTTCCATCCAATAATGACTGTATCTGTACAGGTGACAATAAAATATCTTCAAATTGGAGCAGAGTTTGAACTAGTTGAATTTTGTTCCGTTCTAAAATTCCATTGCCATTAAAGAACTCATTTTTCATTTCTAAATTCCCTTATAAGACAAAAAAGTTTCTCTGAAATTCGTGACTGTCATTTCTGAATTGCTGACCGATATTCAAATAAATAACAGTACTGTTAAATATTTTTTTTGCTGGTATAGTCTTCTTTCTAATTTTTGCAAAACTCTTTATTAAGTATATAACAACCTTATAAATAAGGGGTTATTTTCATATTGTCAACAAAAATAATATTTATATATTGAAATGTTCTTTAAATCATAATACAGTACTGTTAAACGTAGTACAAATATAATCCAATAGGTACTATTTTTAAAAGACTTGGATTTAAAAGGTGCTGCTAAGGCTTGGGAGAATATGCTTCAAAATCCTCAGTCTCTCAATGAAATGACCACTGAGGATGTCATAGAGTTAATTCTAAGCACAGAGCAAAATGATAGAGCCATTAGACGCCAAAAAGCCCTTCTAAAGGTCTCAAGAATACCTGAAAAGGTTTCTTTAGGTGATATCATCCACGATAAGGAACGTGGTAACAACTTTACCAAGAACATTAACACCCTTTGCTCGTTGAATTTCGTCAAGAATGGCAACAACCTATGCATCTTTGGCGGTAGTGGCTCTGGCAAAACCTACATAGCATGCTTGTTAGGCTCTCTTGCCTGTATGAATGGCTATTCCACAAGGTTCTATGCCACTAAAGATATGATTAACACCTTAAAAATAGCCAAAGGTAGCAATCTATACAAAAGCAGAAGAGAATGCTTTAAGCGCACCAGCTTGCTCATTATCGACGACTTCTGTTTATCTACAGACTATAGTGCTGAAGATCAAGAAATTCTCTTTGATATTCTAAATGACCGCTATCGATATAAGTCAGTTATTGTTACTTCTCAAAAGAGTCCAGATCAATGGGTTAAAGACTTAGGCGGTACAACAATAGCTGAAGCTATTGTTGAACGCCTTGCTAACAACAACTTTGACTTGGTATTAGAAGGTAAATCATTACGAACCTCACTGACATTACCTGACAGTAAATAGGAGCTGTAGCTACATCATCAATTCGAGGCAACTTGCTAGCAGCTGCCTCTAGTT
>JAEDOA010000105.1 GCA_016302195.1 Erysipelotrichaceae bacterium
TCCACTTTTTGAAAGATTAAGCCTAACTCCCTTAGCTAAATTAATGCTTTTGCGAAAATAAAAACCCATAATTTATTCCTCCAATATCTATTTAAATTATAGTAGGTTACAAAATATCCAACAAGTCAAATTATTTACAATTTCACAAATAAGTCTATAATAAAAGTATGAATAAGGTTAAAAAGAAAATGAAAGAAAAAAATAAGAAATTTAAAAAAGCTCTTATTGCTACTACTGCGGCAACCTCTATCCTAGTAAACCAAGGTTATGATAGCCCTTTTGAAATAATTGACGATACAGATTCTGAGGAATCAATTTCTCAATACGAAGAAAAGAAAAAAAGTCCTTTCAAAAGCAAGTTCAAACTATTAATGAGTAAAATTCCTCAGCCAGTTAGAGCAATAGTATTATTCCCATTATGGTATCTTGGTTGGTTGTTAATGGCAGTAATTGAGCCGTTATACTCTACTTTAGTAGCTCCATATCTATCAACTTTATCTTACTGGTTGATATTGCTTGGCCTAATGCTTCTTATTATCATAGTGGCTTCAATCTTTATTTTTCCGGCCTTACCATTAAGTAAGAGTATTAATAAAAAGACAATTAGTTTATCTATTTTTCTAATTGTTACACTTGCCATTTTTGATAAACTTTTATCTTTATATAATGCTGATTATTTAAAGTATTCTCAAATTGTTAAGTTTAGCTCAATATGCGTATTTATGGTTGCTATACTTGTCTACATCTATTTCAAAAATAGAAAAGTACGAGTAATAATGAGCAATAATCAATACCAATTTCGCAGTTAAAAAGTGCCCAGGCACTTTTTTCATTTCAGGTAATCTACAGGAAATACTGTACTTCCCCATCCATCATCAATATCACCTTGATCTAAACTAAAGAAACAATAAGCATCAACTTGATAACCCACTTTGTTTTCAATGATTTCTTGTTTATGATTAATAATTACAGTGTCATCATCAATTATTAAGGTATACTCTTTTGATTGATAAATAACCTTAATAACTGTATTGTCATTTTGCTTATAACTTTCAACGACCTCTGCTTGATATAACCTAGCCACTCTTTCACCGGACATATCAGATCTATATTGTTCTTTTACTTTAATATAATCATCCACAAAGAATACAAAACATATTAATACTATTATAATAACTAGTGCATACCATCTTTTCTTACTCATAAACACCCTCAACTATAGATAATGGATAATTATTATTCTGAATATCGCTGTTTCTATAAAAACTAATTATATCAATGAAGAACCCCGTTTCTCTGTTGTCAAATCTTTCTTGGCATTTGCTGATATCGCTATCAGAACTAATAACAAAATTAATATTAGTTCCTTCACGAACTGTTTCTACCACCAAATATTGCCCTTCACTATGATATCCTGTTACCTGACATAGATGAAAAGGATATGAAATTGGCATATTGTTTTGGATAGTTTCTATCTTGTTAAGCTTTGATTTACAGATAAAATAATCAACTAGAAAAAACGAAACTAACAAAACAAATATATAAACTATAATGTGCTTTAATATCTTCTTCATATTAATTCAACGTTAATGATACAGTAACGCTTGATGACCCCCCATCTACATAATAATTTCTTGCTGAACTAAGAACATTACTAATTGTGGAACTAGCAAATGTAATACAAATAAAGGTATTAATACCAATGATAAAAATTTTTTCATAATCTTACCTCCAAAAAATGATTATCAATTTCATTTTAAATCTTTTTTTTGTTATTGCAATATTGCTAGATTCTATTTACGAATATATATAATGATTAATACGTTTATTTTAGACTGACGCGCCTTATTATCAAGAAACAGCTTTTCTTATATAGTAGTAGAAAAATAAAAAACATCCCTACAAAAATAGAGATGTTTTACTACTTCAATAATAATATCACAACTCAAACAGTATCATCTTTACCAAATTGATTTAGTGACAAGAAAATTAAGCCTAAAGATAATAATGACAAACCCGTGCTTGCTTCCAACTGATTTAAACAACCAAGAGTAAATACAGCTACTGCCATAGCTAATGCTAAACACTTTGATATTAATCTAAACCAACTTTGTAATTTTATAAAGAATGATTTTGTCGCCTCCTTTTTGGAAATTTGCATCAAATCATCAACACTTACTTCAAATAATTCGGCAAGTTTTGGTATGGTACTTACATCAGGACAACACACATCTCTCTCCCATTTTGATACAGCTTTATCAGTTACTCCCATCTTTCCTGCAAGTTTGCTTTGTGTCAATCCACTTTCCTTTCTTAATGATGCTATTATCAAAACATTAATACCGAATTAATGGCTTTCTTCCAGCCTTCTATCAAGTCATTAACAGTATTTTTATCCAATTGCGGTTGATATACCTTATCAATCTCCTTCTTTGATAACAAATCTTTCTTATCTTTAAATAAGCCAGATGACAAGCCAGCAAGCATTGCTGCTCCTAAAGCTGTTGTTTCAAAATTAGATGGTCGTGCAATCTCCGTTTGCAAAATATCAGCCTGAAATTGCATCAAATAATCGTTGTTGCTGGCACCACCATCGACCTGCAATGATGTTATTTTTGTATTGGTATCCTTCTGCATGGCTTCAATGACATCATAAGACTGATAAGCTAGCGACTCTAAAGTAGCTCGTATAATATGATTTGTAGTAGTTCCTCTAGTCAAACCAAATATTGCTCCCCTAGTGTTTTGACTCCAGTAAGGAGCCCCTAGTCCTGTAAATGCAGGAACAACATATACTCCTGCACTATCAGATAAACCTTTTGCGATAGTTTCGGTTTGAGCAGCATTATCTATGACCTTTAAGCCATCCCTAAGCCATTGAATAGCTGCACCAGCTACAAAGACAGAACCCTCTAAAACATAGACTACTTCATCTTTTATTTTCCAGCCGACTGAAGTAATCAAATCATATTTTGAATAAATTGGTTCATTACCAGCATTAAATAACAAGAAGCATCCTGTTCCATAAGTATTTTTACACTGTCCCTTGTCAAAGCACATTTGACCAAATAAAGCACTTTGTTGATCTCCGCAGATCGAACAGATAGGAATCTGTACACCAAGCAAATCAGTATAGCCGTATATTTGTGAACTATCACAAATCTTTGGCAGCATACTTCTATCAATATTAAAGATCTGCAACATTTTGTCATCCCAATCTAATGTTTTTAAATTCATTAACATTGTTCTTGAAGCATTAGTGACATCTGTTACATGTACTTTTCCTTTTGTTAGTTTATAAACTAGCCAGCTATCTACTGTACCGAATAATAATTCACCATTTTTTGCTCTTTCATCCCCATCCTCAATATTATCTAATATCCAACGAATCTTGCTAGCTGAAAAATAAGGGTCCACTGTAAGACCGGTTGTTTCCTTTATCAATGGTCCATATCCTTTTTTACTGATTTCTTCGCAAATACCAGCGCTTTGTCTTGATTGCCATACTAAGGCATCATATACTGGTAAACCGGTTTTTTTATCCCACACAATAGTTGTTTCTCTTTGGTTAGTAATACCGATTGCTGCTATATCTTGAATATTAATCCTTGCTTTTTCAACTGCTTTAATGCAGACATATTCAACAGACACCCATATTTCATAACCATCCATTAAAACCCAACCTGGATGAGGAAATGTGTTAGCGACTTCCTGTTGAAAAGAAGAGACGATATTAAGATTTTCATCTATTATCATCGCTCTAGATGAAGTTGTTCCTTGATCAATTGCTAAAATGTATTTTGCCATATTATAAGCTCTCCTATTTCTATTTAAATATTACCATATTAACATGCTCAAGATTGAGAAAAATGTGATTTTTTGTTATTATTGAAATGGAAGTGATTAAATGCGTAAGTTTATATTATTGTTTATTATATTTTTATTGTTTTTACCTAATACTGTTTTAGCTGATAATAAGTCAGCAACAATTAACATAACAGGTAGCGACACAACAAACTGTTCAGAATTAGCTATTATCGAAGTTCACTCAGTTAGTCAATGCGAAGTTAATAATATCAAGGGTTCTATAACATATGATAAAACTGTATTGGCAGTCTTTTCAGTTGAGGTTTCTGATAATCTATCTGACTGGAATTTTAAGGTTGATACAAGCAAAGCCGGAACAATCAGCTTCACTGGTTCAAGTAATAGCGATACCCTTTTACAGGATCGAACCTTATTTAAAGTTATCTTTATTGTTCATGCTCGCTCTGAAACTACAACAGTAATCAAATCTACTTCTGTATCTTCATCAATTACTACTACTGAAGAAATTGAAGAAGAAGTTGTTGTTAATCAAAAGGAAATTGATGAAGCCAAGGCAAATGGTTTACCAGAAGAACTTTGGCCAGAGCCTATTATTGAAAAAGTAAAGAAAAATGTTGAGAAGAAGGAAACGATCAATTACCAAGATGGTTCTCATTCAATAAAAGTCAGTAAAAAGGTAAGCGATGACTGTTATCTAAAAGAATTAAATGTTAGTGACGGAACAATATCTCCAACATTCAACAAATTAACTAACGCCTATAAAGTTACAATTGACAAAAAAAGCGATATAAACATAAACTATTTGACAGAGGATCCAAAGGCAACTGTAGTTATTCAAGATGAAGTCAATAATCAAATTATTATAACTGTAACAGCAGAAAATGGAAACAATAATACCTATGTACTAACCATCATACGCCAGGAAAACTATGATAATTCATCTGTAACAAATGATGACACTAACAATAACGATGTTAGTAATCCGGATATAGATATTGATAACGATAATTTTGAAATCAGTAATCAGTTATCATTATCAAATATTATTGTTTTATCTTCACTAACTGCCCTATCAATTATTGGTCTATCAATCGGAGCTATATTCGTTTATAAAGGCAGTCATCAACAATAAATCAGCATTGTTATAACATATCAATCTAAATTAACATCATCAAAATAGTCTCAATGGTTTGTATTGAGACTATTTTTAAATAGCAAAAATGAATCAATGTTTTAATGAGTAATTATTTTATCATATCTCCCTGCAATTCTCCCATGTCTATTTTCCATTTCTCAGTTTCAAAAAGCAAACTGTATTCTTTTAATTTTGACAATTTTTCCAGCCCAATTTTTAACAAAATC
>JAEDOA010000106.1 GCA_016302195.1 Erysipelotrichaceae bacterium
TTTTAATAATCAAGATAAATGATATAAATAAAATGGCTGGACCACATTTGGTCTATCAGCCATTTTTTAATCTATATTGTAAATAAATTATCTTGCATTGGTATTTTTAGATGTTCATATGCTTTCTCTGTTGCTACTCTTCCTCTAGATGTTCTCTGAATAAACCCAATTTGAAGTAAATATGGTTCATATACATCTTCCAGCGTTGTGGTCTCTTCAGCAATTGAATTAGCCAAAGCTTCCACTCCAACAGGACCACCCTTGAATTTTTCAATTATTCCTCTTAAATAACGATGGTCAACATCATCTAGTCCCAATTTGTCTACTTTTAATTTGTCTAAAGCAGTATTACAGATATCAATATCAATGATACCTTCATTAAGAACTTCAGCAAAATCCCTTACTCTTCTAAATAATCGATTAGCTATTCTTGGAGTTCCACGAGATCTTTTAGCAAGCTCACTTACTGCATTTTCATCAATGTAAGTATCATATACTTTGCTAGTTCGAGCAATTATTTGTTGTAACTGACTTTGATTATAATATTCAAGTTTACTAATAATACCAAATCTATCCCTTAATGGTGATGAAATATCTCCTGCTCTAGTTGTTGCGCCTACTAGAGTAAAAGGTGGTAGTTCAAGTCTAATACTTCTTACAGCTGAATCTTTGCCAACTACAACATCGATTGAAAAATCTTCCATCGCTGGATATAAGACCTCTTCAACCTGTTTTGGTAAACGATGTATCTCATCGATAAATAATACATCTCCAGCTTCCAAGGTTGATAATATAGCTGCTAAGTCGCCTGCCCTCTCAATTGAAGGACCTGAAGTTACTCTAATATTTCTTCCCATTTCATTAGCTATTATAAAGGCTAGTGTTGTCTTTCCAAGTCCAGGAGGACCATATAATAATACATGATCTAATGACTCATTTCTTTTTTTTGCGGCATGAATAAACACTTTTAAATTCTCTTTTAAAACATCCTGACCAATATATTCATCTAAAGTATGAGGTCTTAGCGTAACATCATCACTATCTTCATTTGTTTTTTGATTTGACATTAATCTTTCCATAGTTAAATTCCTTTAAGTTTGACTAGAAGCTTTAAACCTTCTTTTAGATATTCATCTACTGAATTTAGTTGTAGTGAATTAAGTTGGCTAGTAATTGATGATAATTCGCTTGCTTTATAGCCAAGTGATTTTAATCCATCCAGTGCCTGCTGAACAAGAGGGTTAGATTTCTTGTTACTATCATTATTGTTTACTTCAACTAGTTTTCCTTTTAAATCCAAAATAATTTGAGAAGCTGTTTTACTACCAACTGATGGCATCTTTTTTAAATAATTAACATCACCATTTTCAATTGAATTAACAAGTTGATCATAAGTTGTATTAGATAAGATAGCCATTGCTGTTTTTGGACCAAGTCCTTTTACAGTAATTAGTTTTTTAAATAAATCTAATTCGTCCATTGAAAGAAAGCCATATAAAACAGTGCCATCTTCTCTAAAATGCTGAAAGGTAAAAACGGTAATTTTTTCCTGTAATGACAGTTTTTCAGGATGAGAAAAATAGATAAAATATCCAATTCCATTATTATCAATAATAACTGAATCAGAAGTAAATGAATATACTAAACCAGTTATAAACGTGATCATTGAAAAATCCTTTCTATATCAACTCAGTAAGAGTAAAGATATAATCATGAATAAATACTTCATCATTTTCTTTTGCACCCTTATTAACCAATGTTTCATCAACTCCTAAACGCTTTAAGGCCAAAGCAAATTTAACTGCTTCATCATCGTTTTCAAAGTCAGTTTTCTCGAATAATTTATCAATTTTATCCCCTTCAACTGACCATTTTCCATTACCTAAATTCTTAACTTCAAATGGTTCTGGTTCAGGAATGTATTTATATACAACACCAATATCCTGTTGATCATCTTCAAGCGGAAATGGATCTGTCACATCAAGTAAATCAGCTGCCTTATATACAACAGCGTCTAATCCTTCAGCAATTAATGAGGTTGTTTCAAATACTTCAACATCAGGATATGCTTTTTTAAATCTTGTTAAATTCTCTTGTGCCCCTTCTTCATCCATCTTGTTTGCTACAACTACTTGGGGTCTTTGCATCAAACGATACTGATAGCTTTCTAATTCATTATTAATAATCTTATAATCTTCTACTACATCTCTTGATGTATTGCCCATATCCAATACATGGATTATTACTCTACATCTTTCTATATGTTTTAAAAACTCATGTCCAAGCCCTTTACCTTGTGAAGCTCCTTCAATTAATCCTGGTAAATCAGCTAATACAAAACTTCTACCGTCTTTAACCGACACTACTCCTAATTTAGGTGTTAATGTTGTAAAAGGATAATCGGCAATTTCTGGTTTTGCACTAGATAATACAGATAGAATGGTGCTTTTTCCTACTGATGGAAAGCCTACTAATCCTACGTCGGCCAGTAATTTCAACTCAACTATTGCTTCAAATTCTTGACCTATTTCACCTTTTTCACAATAATCAGGTGCTGTATTTTTGCTGGATTTAAAGTGAAAGTTTCCTCTTCCACCCTTTCCTCCTTTGCACACAACTGCTCTTTGTCCGACATTAGTCAAATCAGCCACAATTTTGCCTGTTTCAACATTTTTAACAATTGTTCCCAGAGGAACTTTTATAATCTTATCAAGACCATCTGCTCCATGCATTTTTTTGGTTTTACCATTTTCACCATTTTCAGCGGTAATTTTTTTAGTAAAGCGTAAGTCAAGCAAAGTTGTTTTTGCTGTATCAACTTCAAAAACGACACTTCCTCCATTTCCGCCATCACCACCAAAAGGGCCTCCAAATGGCACGTGGGCTTCTCTTCTAAAGGCAACTATTCCATCGCCGCCCTTTCCAGCTTTAAGATAAATCTTTGTTTGATCAATAAACTGCATAAGCTCCTCCTTTCAAAACAAATCCCCATTAAAATAATGGGGATCGTAATTCTAAATAATTAAGCTACTGGATAAACAGAAACCTGTTTCTTATCTTTACCTAATCTTTCGTATCTAACAACACCTGCTGTTAAAGCGAATAAAGTATCATCTCCACCGCGACCAACATTTTTGCCTGGGTGAATCTTTGTTCCTCTTTGACGGTAAATAATTGAACCAGCATTTGTAAATTGTCCATCTGCCTTTTTAGCACCTAATCTTTTTGATTCAGAATCACGGCCGTTCTTAGTAGAGCTGACACCCTTTTTAGATGCAAACATTTGGATATTTAATGTGTACTTCATGGTTATACCTCCGTAAATTCAATTTTTAAATAATTTGGATATACCTCTTCAACTGTTTGTAGTTGAATTATACCAACTTGTAGAATAATCTGGATAATATCATCATTATGATCTATCACTTCTACATTAATCCGATTATCACTACAGATAATCTTGCAAGATTGATTGTCTAAAATATCAATAGAATTTAATAAACCAATGGCAATAGAACTAATTGAAGCACATACAATATCTTTACCTTTATCAGCAAATCCTGCATGTCCTTCAATATTCAGTTTAATAATACTATTAGACTTTTTTCCAACCTTAATTTTTACCATAATTAAGCTTCAATTGATTTAATTGTGCACTTAGTAAATGGTTGACGATGACCTTGACGTCTGTGTGATGAACCTTTCTTTGGTTTGTACTTGAAGATCACAATCTTCTTACCCTTGCCATGTTTTTCAACTGTAGCAGTAACTTTTGCACCCTTAACGTATGGAGCACCTACTTTTGTAGTCTTATCTGATAATAAAACAACCTTATCAAATACTACTTCTGAATTTTCTTCAGCATCAAGTTTTTCAACATAGATTACTGAACCTTCTTCAACTCTTAACTGTTTTCCACCAGTTTCAATAATTGCGTACATGCATTACACCTCCTTTTTGTACTTAGACTCGCCTATTAAGGTGACTTTCGTACTTAAACCTTATTTAGTGCGGTTGAAATCCTTTAGAGATTGCAACATGAATATTTTATCATAACAGTCAATTGTTTATCAACTTAAAATACGATTTTTTACATTTATTTTAGCAAATATTGAACGTTAAAAAAGTGTTTCTAATAATGATAATTGTGATAAATTGATTAACTATTATTAATAAGTGTTAATTTGAACAATTTATTCTTATGGGTTATAATGGTTAAGGTGATTAAATGATAAATTATCCAAATGGTAAAAAAAACTCAAACGAAAAAACTATAAACTACGCAAATAGGGGTATGTCACTTGAAGATGATTTAAATGACACTAATAAGTATTATTTGCAAAATGATATTGCTGCTGTATACAAAAAACCAACCCCTATAACCATCGTAAATGTCGAATATAAAAGTAGATCAACTGCTAAAATAACCGAAGCCTATTTCCAGGTTCCCTCTACTACTGATTATAATGGAGTATACAAAGGAAAGTACTTGGATTTTGAAGCTAAAGAAACCAAAAGCAAAACTTCGTTAGTATTATCCATCTTTCACCCTCATCAACTACAGCATCTTGAAAGAGTGGTAAGATATGGGGGCATTGGATTTACTATCATTCGTTTTAAAGAATATGATGAAACTTATTTTGTCAAAGCTGAAGTATTATTGAATAAAATAAATAGCAGTGATAAAAAAAGCATTCCTTATAACTGGTTTAAAGAAAATGGAATACTTATACCCTATCGCTATCAAAAAAAAGTGGATTACTTAAAAGTTATTGATGAATATATATTGGAGGAACAACAATGAGTGAAGAAACAAAAGAAGTAAGTACTAATACTGAAACTGAAAAAGAAAAAAAACATAAAAAGTTTCTTAGAAAAAAATTTAGAAGAAAAATAGCTAATACGATAATGGGAGTTATCGTTTTTGGCGGTTTGTTATCTGTACTATCTGGAATAAATGTTGTTAATTTAATACTAAATAAGACAGATGTCGTACTAGAAACCGAAGATTTAGCAAGTGATGACTCTTCAATTATTTATGACGATAAAGGTGAACAGGTAATTTTATTAGGAAAAGAATCTCGTATTTCTTTCTCATACAATAAAATGCCTCATGCCTTAATTGATGCATTT
>JAEDOA010000107.1 GCA_016302195.1 Erysipelotrichaceae bacterium
GGTGAAGGGGTTGGTAATACTTTATTTATTCTCACAAGCAAATCAAATTATCTTGTCAATAGTTTAACAAGATAATAAAATTAATATAAAGAAAAGGAGTTTTTTATGGCTAATAGATTTGTGCTAAATGAAACAAGTTATCATGGTAAAGGAGCAATTGAAGCAATTGTTACTGAAGCTAAGGCAAGAGGATTTAAAAAAGCTCTAGTTTGTTCAGATCCTGATTTATTAAAGTTTGGTGTTACCGCAAAAGTAACAACATTATTGGATGCTGCTGGATTAGAGTATGAGATTTACTCAAATATTAAACCAAATCCTACAATTGAAAATGTTCAAATGGGTGTTGAAGCTCTTCATAATGCCAAGGCTGACTATTTGATCGCAATCGGTGGTGGTTCATCTATGGATACCGCAAAAGCAATTGGTATTATTGATAAAAACCCTGAGTTTGCTGATGTTAGAAGCTTGGAAGGAGTAGCAGATACAAAGAATCGCTGTACTCCAATATTTGCTGTACCTACTACCGCAGGAACTGCAGCTGAAGTAACAATCAACTATGTTATTACTGATGCTCAAAATGATAGAAAAATGGTTTGTGTAGACGTGCATGATATTCCAGTTGTTGCTTTCGTTGATCCAGATATGATGTCAACAATGCCTAAGGGATTAACAGCTGCAACCGGTATGGATGCATTAACTCATGCGATTGAAGGCTATATCACTAAGGGTGCTTGGCAGCTTTCAGATATGTTCCATTTAAAAGCTATCGAAATCATCGCTAAATCATTAAGAGGAGCAGTTGATAATACTGCCGAAGGTAGAGAAGGAATGGCTTTAGGTCAGTATATTGCCGGTATGGGTTTCTCAAATGTTGGCTTAGGTTTAGTACACTCAATGGCTCATCCTTTAGGTGCTTTATATGATACACCTCATGGTGTTGCTAATGCGATAATTTTGCCAACAGTTATGGAATATAATGCAGCTTACACAGGAGAAAAATATAGAGACATTGCTCAGGCAATGGGTGTTGATACTACTGGAATGACCGTTGAAGAATATCGCAAAGCTGCTGTAGATGCTGTTAAACAGTTATCAAAGGATGTTGGAATTCCTGAAAATCTAAAAGAAATAGTTAAAGAAGAAGACTTGGACTTCTTAAGCAAGAGTGCCTTAGCTGATGCATGCTGTCCTGGAAATCCAAGAGAGACTACTGTTGAAGAAATTAAAGAACTATATAAATCATTGTTATAATTTATTTCGGGTGTGATTCATTCACACCTTTTTTCATATATAATAATAGTAATAGAAAGTTTAGGATAAACTATGGAGAGAATACGTGAATTTGAACTATTAAAAATATTATTGGAAAACACTGATGGACAACATAGTATAACCAAAAGCGAAATCCTTACTCTTATGCAAAAGGCTGGATTTTCTTTATCCGATGATACATTAAGCAAATACATCAAACAGTTCGAACTTTATGGATATAATGTAGAAGTCACAATGGGAAGAAATGCCAGCTATCGTTTGACAAAGAGAACTTTTTTGAAAGAGGAAATAAAACTAATAGTGGACGCTATTAATGCATCAAACTTTATTGAAAAACAAACTGCTATTGAGTTTAAGGAAAAATTAAGCCATTTTATCAGTAAATACGAAGTAGATGAGCTTAGAAGAGCTGTTCAATCTGTTACAGTAGCTAAAACTGAAAACAAAAAAATACTAAACAACGTTGAAAGAATTCAGAATGCCATAAATCGCAATAAGTGTATAAGCTTCGATTATTTAACTTATGATGAGAATATGAAATTAGTAAATAAATCGGATAGAACATATACCTTAAGTCCTTTCACAGCTATCTGGGCATATGATAGATATTACTTGTATGGTTATGATACAGTAGAAAAAAATGGAAAGTATAAAGAGAGATGTTATCGAGTTGATAAACTTAATAATATCAGAATACTTCAACAGGACAGAGTAGGTTATGATCAATTTGAAAGTTTTAATGCGAATAAATTTGTTTCTAGAAGAATTGGCATGTTTACTGGAGAGGAAGAAAAAATAACTTTAAAGATTGAAAAAAACAAGTTCTCTTTGCTTGTTGATCAATTTGGCAAGTATGTACAGATTGTTGATACTCTAGATGATAATCACTTGGTTGTTTCTTTTAATGCTGTTAGTAGTGAGCCGTTTTTAGGGTGGTTGATAGGTTTATCAGGAGTTGAAGTATTAGCACCACAATCAGTTAGAGAGAAAATAAAGAAACTATTGGAAGAAAATGCAAAAAAATATTAACTACCTAAAATTAACGGTATTATAGGAAAAATAATCCATTACAATATTGTTGTAAAAAGAAGGCTGGGCAAGTATTGTAATGGGCATAAAGAAAAAGTTATTATGTGAAACTTACAATATTAGGAAATACAGATAATTATACTGTATTTCTTTTTTTTATGCCCCCCTTCTCAAATTCGGTCAAAACCTATATATTGTTATTGACCGAACTGGTTAATGGAGGTAATTATATGAACGAAAAATTTTACGCTTTACCAGCAGAAAAACAGCATGCGATAATAAATGCCGGTTATCGTATTTTTTCGCAGAATAGTTATAAAAATAGTCCAATGAGCGAAATTGCTGATGCGGCTAATATCAGTAAATCCTTATTGTTTTATTATTTTAAAAATAAAAAGGAATTGTATATGTTTTTATGGGATAAATGCGCTCAATTAACGATAAACTATTTAACAAAATATCAGTGCTATGGTTGCAGCAATCTGTTTGAAAGTATGGAGAGAGGTATGAAAGCTAAAATGGAAATAATACGTCTCTATCCAGATATGGCAAATTTTGTAATAAAAGCGTTTTATGAAACTAATGTCGAAGTCGCTAAAGATGTGCAAAACAGTTTCCGCAAATATTTTGATTTGAAAAAAGACAAAACACTATTGAGAATTGATAAAGAGCAGTTTGTTGAAGGAATTGATATTGAAATGATGTATAAAGATATGTATTGGGCATCAGAAGGATTTTTATGGGAAATGGTGCGAAAAGGGCAGGTTGATATGGCTGAAATGGAAAAAGGGTTTAGAAGACTAATGGATTTCTGGCAAAGCATTTATTTAAGAAAATAGATTTAGTTAGTATAATTATTTGTTATAATGGATTTGTCGAATTGAGGAGATATTGTATGAGATTAAAAATGATTGGTACAGGTTCAATTACTTCTAAAAGAGCGGATAGCTGCATTCTTATTGACGATTGCTCGTTAATCGATTGTGGTAATGGAATATATAAACAATTGTTAAAGGCTAATGTTAACCCATTCTTAATTACAACAGTTTATGTTACTCATCTTCATGCTGATCACTTTTTTGATTTGCCATTTTTAATATTAAATAGAAGCTTTGTTCAGCCTGATAATGAATTGACTATATATGGGCCAGTTGGCATAACAAGAGCATTAGAACAATTGTTTGAGATTGGTTATCAAAAACCAATGGAACCATATACTACTGATGGAAAAGTAATTATTGAGGAATACGACAGCTTATCACTTAAAGATAAAAAATATAAAGTTGAATCCGTTAAAGTAAAGCATTTTGATAGTACGGTTGCTTATGGCTTCAATATCAGTGAGAAAGAGAAAAGAGTTTTTATTAGTGGAGATAGTTGTTTATGCAATAGAATTCTTGATAATGTTGCTTTTTGTTCACTAGCTATCTTGGATTGCAGCTTTGCCACAGGTAACAAGTCGCATATGGGAGTGGATAATATCAAATTTTTGCTAAATGAATACGAACGTCCTACTATAGTTACTCATTTATCGGATGAAAGTGAAAAATTATTGAGTGAAATAGAAGACGATAATTTGTTGCTTTTAGATGATTTAGCAGAGATCGAGCTGTAATTACACAAATTCCACTATACTTTTTTAAAGAAATGTGGTAAAATACTAATGCTGTTGCCCGAGTGGTGGAATTGGTAGACGCAGTGGACTCAAAATCCACCGGTAGTGATACCTTGACGGTTCGAGTCCGTCCTCGGGCACCATATTGAAAGCAATGGTTTGATACAATGAAAATAGGGTATCAAGCCTTTTTTCTTGCCTTTTATAGGCTTTTTAGGGCTTTTTTATCTAAAATAGGCATTATTTTATCCTGGTTTCCACTAAAAACGCAACAGTGGGCCAGGATTTTTTGTTTATTTGGCATTTCTATAAAAAAACGATAGGTCGCTATAAAAAAACGAAAGGTGTCAATAAAAAAACGATAGCCCTATAAAAAAACGATAGGTTTTTGACAATAAAAAAGCAGTACCTTTTTTGCGAGACACTGCCTTATTTTTATAGTCCTAATTCTTCCATTTTCTCTTGGCGCTTTTGTCCGAGTGTTTTTGTTTCACCTTCTGTAATTAAAAATGAGTATATTTGAATAGTTTTCCATCCCATTATCTTACAGCCAAATGTGTTATAGTTCATCTCTTCGCCATTGTAATTAACTTTCTTATCATCAATGACAGTAGCAACTTCATCTTCATTTTCTTTTATAAAGACTCTATCTCCAACTTTGATTAGCCCATTATCAAGGCACCATTTCATTTTTGGGAGATTTGCTCGAGAAGAAGTATTAGTTTCGTTTATGTATTCTTTTCTTCCTGGTCCATCTGTCAATTTATCTGTACGACCATGAATTATAGCAATTGAATAAAGGAGTGCATATGCATCCGCTGGATCAAGCTTAAAAAATTCTCTTTTATCATTAATCCTTGAACCAGGATCTAGCATACAAATATGCGAATAATACAAACTAATAAAACTTAAATCACGTAGTGAGCATACGTGATGTGAACTAATAGCCTAGGCAGGGTGTAAACTATAAAAAGGCAAAGAAAAACACCTATCACCTATCTGTGGCACAAGGTGATGACAGAAGCCGAGGATGAGACCTCTTGGAAGAGTTTTTGTTT
>JAEDOA010000108.1 GCA_016302195.1 Erysipelotrichaceae bacterium
ATTTTAGGGGCCAACATTTCTAAATATTAGGGTCTAATTCTTATGCACTAGTCAATAGAAAAGAGGCTGTAAACCTCTTGATAGATTTCTAATAAAAACTATTTCTTTACAGCCCCTTTTACTTAATTATTAATGACGTTTTTAGTATTTCCAAGGAAATACGATTGAATATTTTGAGCTACTATGTGAGCCCTTTTTTCAAAAGACTGCTCACTAGCAAACCCCACATGACTAGTCAACAAACAATTTCTTGCCGATAAAAGACAATAATCCTTTTTTAATGGCGGTTCATAATCAAACACATCTACTGCTGCTGCCTTGATTATTCCTTCATTTAATGCGTTTGTCAGCGCTATATTATCAACGACTGAACCTCTGGCACAGTTTATTAATACTGCTGATTTTTTCATCATTTCCAACTGTTTTTTGCCAATCATCGATTTTGTAGCCGCATTAGCGGGTACATGTAATGAAACAATATCACTTCTCTTTAACAATTCTTCCAGACTATCAACAAACTCAACATTTTCCAGCTGTTTCTTTGTTCTGCTATAGCCAATTACTCTACAGCCAAAACAGTTTGCTAGCTGAGCTACTCTTTGACCAATTGCTCCCAAACCAACAATACCAAATGTTTTTCCTTCAAGTAGAGAGCCTACAAGACCAGTTTTGTCAAAACCATTTCTAACTGCGATATCGTTTTCTTTTATATTTCTAAGCAAACTAATTGTTAATGCCATAACCAATTCACTTACTGCTTCAGTTGAGTATCCGCTGCAATTCGATACTATAATACCTTTTTCTTTGCAGTATTGAACATCTACATGATCATATCCAGTAAAAGCAATGCAAATATATTTTAGATTTGGACAGTTTTCAATAACCTCTCTATCAATCGGAATCTGAGCCAATACAATTGCCTTGCAGCCTCGACATCTTTCAATCAACTGTTGTTTATTTTGAGGTTTATCAGAATAATAAACAAAATTGGCATCAATATTATATTCATCTATAATACTCTTCAGTTTTTCTTCTGCTAATCCTAATGGTTCTAATATTGCTACTTTGTTTTCCATATTTAATCAAATCTCTTTTTTAAAGGCAATCCTTTTGAATCACCCATTTTTCCTGTCAAAATAAGCACTAAATCAACAATTGACCAAATACCAGAGATAAAGCTTGTTGCCACCAGCACTGTTAACACAATCTTTATAACACCTCTAGAAGTATATCCTAAATAGAAATCATGAATTCCAAAAGCTCCTAATAGAAAAGCCAATATAGCGGCAATATACATATTTCTATCACTCTCAATCATTTGAGATGCCAAATTTTGACCGCAATTTAAGCAAGTTACTTGATGAGGTAATGTTCTTGCTCCACATTTGCAACAAAAGCTATTACCTAATTTTGGATCCCATCCACAATTGGCACAAAAACAATTAGTATTGTCAATTTTTTCACCACAATTTCTGCAATACATAATTAATCCTCCTTTTACTGTTGATCATCAACGCTCTTTACAAACACATCTCCATAATTTGGAGCACATATTTCTAGTTTTGAGTCAAACATTAATGTTCCGTCAACTTGTATAATAAATCTTGCTACATCAGCTTCATCAGGGTAAGCAAAACGATAATTTGGGCTAATCAAATACAATACATTTTCATACTGTTTATAATTTCCCTCTACCAAATTAACAACTGAGCAACTATTTAAATACAATTCAAATGTCCCATCATTCTTTAACGTTAAGGTTGGAGTTTGTCCTGAACTGTAGCTACTGTCCAAATAAGTTCCGCAAATGCTTTCTTTATAAGTGTTCTTTTTATCTTCAAGAACATTAATTGTTACTTCCTTGCTTGCTTCATTTCCAAACTGATCATTAGCTAATACTGTAATTTTATATGACCCTAATTGGTAAGTATTGATAATCCCTGTAAAATGCAGAGATTCACTTACATCACCGTCTCTTTCATCATTTGCTGAAGCATAATCCGTCAAAATGAAAGAACCTCCATACAAAATATCAATACTATCAGCTATTGAAATAGTAGGAGCATCATTGTCCTTTACGATAAATTCATAACTTGTTTCCAGAGACTTTTTGCCTGAAGATATCTTATAGACTACTGTATACTTTCCAGGTATATTAGTATTTAAATCGCTGGAAACTACTTCAAAAGATAAACCCTTATCTTCAACATCCTCTAAAAGTGTTGTCAAATCAACTTCACTATTTAAATCAAGTATTTCCTGTTTCACTCTAACAACTGGATCAAATTTACTAGAAGAGCAACCGCTTATTAACAAAAATACAACTAAACATGCAACTAATTTGCGCATTATATCACTCCTTGTGTGCAAAATTGTAACAAATATATTATAATACAATTGTCCATTTTATTACAGTTAGGAGATGTGCTATGAAAAAAATAATTCCGGCATTAATATTCACTGCCGCTGCTGCCGGTGCGACAGCTATTTATATAAAGAAAAAACTTTTTGATAATAATAAAGTCAAATTAATTGAATTAGAATTTCAGCAAGACGAAGATACTCCAGGTAGTACAGAAGTTCAGCAACAAGACGAAGTGTTAGTCGAAGTAAATGTATTACCACAACATGAAACAAAAATTGAAGAAACTGTTGAACAAAATGAGAATGTCGAACTTGCTTCTGATAATGAAAAAGTAGATTCAATTCAAGACGAAGAGACTGTTGAGCAAAGTGAGAATGTCGAACTTGCTTCTGATAATGAAGAAGTAGATTCAATTCAAGATGAAGAGACTGTTGAGCAAAGTGAGAATGTCGAATTTGTTTCTGATAATGAAGAAGTAGATTCAATTCAAGACGAAGAGACTGTTGATGATGTACAAAATGAAGAAATAGAAGACGCAGAGGTCCAGGATGGGTTGTTAACTGAGGAAGAAATTGTCGAAGAAATTGAACCTGTTATTTCAAATGAAGAATTATCTGAAATTGAGCAAATTGTTGATCAGTTTGTAACCCAACAACAATCAGAGAAGACTGAAAGTATCGCAGATGATCATTTATCTTTTCAAGAAGATCAAGTTGATACTGTTGCCCAAATAGATGACATTACAACAGAAATCGATCAGATTATCGGTGATATTATTAATCAGGATGAAACTTCAAATGAGACATTAGGCCAGGATGAAATTGAAACAATCGTTGACGAAAACACTATTGATGACTTAATTTCAAATTTGGAAGAACAAAAAGCTAATCAACAAGCAATGGATGATATCGAACAATTAATCGAAGATGAAGTAAAATCAATCGATGAAAGTGAAATGAGCGATGATGAACTAATCGAAAAATTCTCAAAACAATATCCTGCTGTATCCCAAAAGCGTATTTCATTAATTCTAACAACCATTGATAGAATGCTCGATGCAGTTGGAAAGTGCGATTATATCACCCTGCAACACTTTATTGAATTTGAGGATGAAAAGCAGAAAGAAAGCTTTTCTCAAATATCTTCTACGGTAGGATATGAAACGGAGCCATCAAGAAAAAGCAAAGAATTAATCTTATCAGCAATTGTAATTAATAATAGATTAACAATAGCTCATACTATTTTGTCCTTATCTGATAATGCTGCTGATTACCACGGCAACTACAACGGATGGGCAGTTAAATCCACAGAATAAACAAATGGTGCAAATTACCGCACCATTTTTCTTTTTTACTTATCAGCAATATAATAAGCATAATATTCATCGAAGGTT
Organism: Erysipelotrichaceae bacterium; assembly: GCA_016302195.1. GTDB lineage: Bacteria > Bacillota_I > Bacilli_A > Erysipelotrichales > Erysipelotrichaceae > UBA1783. The sequence continues at coordinate 3,759 of JAEDOA010000108.1, forward strand.
ATACCCTCTTGGTATATCTGGTAAGCTACCTGTGTACCAACATATCTAAAATGCCAAGGCTCATAGCTATAGCCTGTAATGTTTTCTTTATCTTTCGGATATCGTAAAATAAAGCCAAATTTATAGCTATTATTTTCTAACCAATCATAAGCCTGTTGAATATCATCAGAGTCATACCTTGTTATATCTAAAGCCAAACCAGTTTGATGCTCGGAATATCCGGCTCTAGCAGTATACTCATCAGCATATTCAATACCTTTACTTTCACTTCTGGTAGTCCACAGCTCATTTTGAAGCTGATATGTTCGATATCCTGAAAACAAAATTAATTGAATTCCATCATTTAATGCTGCAGAATGCATTTCTATATAATTATCCAACGCAACTCTTTCTAAGCTGTTTCCAGAGTAACTATGGTATAAATCAACACTAACCAAATCATCAGGAACATAATTTGGATCAAGATAATTATATTTGTTAACAAGCACTAGCTGCTGCTTTGATAAATCTGCAGGTTTGGTATTGGTGTAATAAGGATAATCTATACTACAGTTAACAGATTGAACAATTTGTTGATAATCTTGACAATCATAATTAATATATCTATCAATTAAATCATTAATATAATAAGGATCGTTTACTATTGTTGCTAATTTTTGTGAATAAGGATAATCAATACCATAATTAACAATTTTTATTGCTGTTTTTATGTCGTCATTTACAGAATTATTCGATATATAATTAAAATACTCTACTGCATTATCTGCGCAGAAATTTTCATCATCAATTATTAACTCGATATTATCGCAATAATCATTTTTGCTGATTTGAATTAATTGTGAGTAAGATAAAACAGAATTTAACTTGTTTAACTCATTTAAGCCATATCCTTTTATTAACAGACAAATATTTCCAAAATTGAAGAAAATCACAATAGATAATAGAATTGCTACAACGATTAACAATATGGCTTTTTTTGCTTTTTTCTTTTTCATTCGATTTCTTCCTTTCAATAAAAATTATATACCATATAGAACAATTAAAATATTAATAATTATTAAAGCTCATAATACTAATATAATATTAACTAGTAAAGTTATTGTACTCTCATTTGCATTGTCATTTGGATAAACCCCATTATTTTGTTTATTTATACTATATATATCATTAAGCATTATTAT
>JAEDOA010000015.1 GCA_016302195.1 Erysipelotrichaceae bacterium
TAAAATGAATGTATTAATCAAAAAAGGGAGCCTTTGAAGGTTCCCTTTTCAATTAATCATTTGATAAGTATTCGCTATAGTTATTATCGATATATGTATATGTTAAGATATCGTATAATTGGAAGTTGTGATCTCTAAAATAGCTATTTTCAACTAGTGATGTGAAATCGGAATTGTTCTTTAATGAAGAGATAAAGTCTTCCTTAAGTTGTTCTTTGTTGGTTACTGTTACTTGAACTACATAATAGCCAGTTTTATTGTTGTTAAGAATGATATCTGATAAAGCTGGTGAACTAACACTTTGAGCATATGCTAATACATTGTAGTCCAATGTGCTTTCAGTTGTGTATAAAGTCTCAGTACCGTAAGATGTCTTATCAGAATGCTCCTTGCTAACTTCTTCAAAGCTTGCTCCAGATTTTAATAAATCTACTACTAATTGAGCTTCCTGTTTTGCTGCCTCTCCATCAGGATCATCTGTAGAATTTATTTCAATATAAATCATTTGAGCTTTAAATGGTTTGTATTGCTCATAAATACTATCAAGATTGGTGCTGATATATTTATCAATCAATTTATCACTTTTTACTGAATAGATAATTTGTTGTAGCAACTCTTCTTCGGTTTCAAAACCGTATGATTTCATTAATGAGGAAAGATCTCCCTCCATTTCAACCTTGATATCGGCTAATTGCTTTTCTGCTTCTGCAATTATTTCATCAGTTGTTTCGATTTCTTGATCCAGGATGTATTTTGCAACTTGATTGATAACAGTTGCGCCCTTATCAGCTTCTAGCATTTGATAATATAAATCAGAAGTAGTGATTTTATTATTGCCGAATTGAATTAGTACATCATTGTGAGAAACATTGGCTGTTTTGTTGCCGCAAGCCGATAATGTTAAAGCAATTGCTAAGATAGAAATAATTAATGTTAACTTTTTCATATACTAGTCCTCACTTTCAACATTTAACTGTTCCATGATGTAATCTTTGATTTCATCATTAGCAAATGTAACATTTGCATCTTTAGCATATTTCCAGATAATTTCATTACTTAAATTTTCATTTGCTGAAAGAATTGTCGAAATGAAATTTGCATCAGTTTTGTAATCGTCGTATTTAGTTGAATCGCACTTAATTAAGAAGTAGCCATAGTTTTCATCGAAAATCCAGTCAGATACTTCGTTTTCCTCAAGCTGTAATGCTGTTTGCAAGAAGGCATCAACTAATGAAGAGTTGACATCAACATAACCTAATACTCCACCAGTAGAAGCTGTTGAATCATCTTCTGAGTATTTTTTGGCGAATTCAGCAAATGTATCAACATTGAACTCACTTGACCAGGCATCTTTAGCTGCTTGTAAACGAGATAAATCATTATCCGTTGGATTATTTGGGTCTTCCATCTTGATTAAGCAGTAAGATACTACTCTTGGCTTGTTTTTTTCAACAAATTCATCAGTTACAAAATCTGATACATGCTCTTCAATATAAGTTGAATATAGCTTTTCAGATTTTATTGAATATTCAACATATTCAGTAAAGGTATTATAACCATAATATTGTTTTGCCAATTGGTTAAGATATTCGATACCATAACCATAATAAGTTTGATAATAACTTACTGTTTGTGAAACAGAAGAATTGATTTGATCTTTCATTTCTGAAGTGACTTCTACATTACTGTCAATTACGCCCTTATAGAAAGCTAAAAATAATTGATTTTTACCATATGTCTTATACATCGTGTCATATAAATCATCGGCAGTAAATACCACATCATCGACTGTAGCAACAACATCTTTTCCGTTTACTGTCTTAGCTGGTAAGTTATCTTTATTCTGATCATAAGCGTAGTAGATAGATATTGAGACAAAGAACAATGCTATTACTGCGACAAACCAGTTTTCTTTTAAAAATTTCTTCATGAAAACCTCCATAATTTTTACCGCTATTTATTATAAGATATTTAATCTTGTAATTCAAATATAAGGGGCAATAACATTGACAAATATTGTTTGTTTGTGCAAAAATATATGAAATGCAATGACCAGGACAACAGTTTGTTTCTTGAGGCAACACAGAGAGGGTATAGTTGGTGAGAATTACCTTTGATAAAGACAAACTTACTACCTGCAAGCTGAACTCGAAAGAGAAATCCGGATGGTGTACGTTATAAACTATAAGAAGTAAATAAGGTGGTACCACGTCAAGCCAACGTCCTTTGTCAAGGGCGTTTTTATTTTTGAAAAAGGAGGAAGAGATTATGGTTAACATCAAAGAAAATGAACAATTAAGCATATTAAATCACTCATGTGCTCATTTGTTAGCTCAAGCTGTAAAGCATTTATATCCCAATGCCAAGTTTTGGGTAGGACCTGTTATAAGCGAAGGGTTCTATTATGATATGGATATTGATGGAGCAACTATAACAGAAGAGGACTTGGGGAAAATCGAAAAAGAGATGAAAAAGATTTCCAAGGATGGCAAAAGAATTGTCAGACACGAGATTTCAAAACAGGAAGCATTAGAAATGTTTAAGGATGATCCTTATAAATTGGATTTGATTAATAACATGGATGAAAGTGATACGGTTATTTCCTGTTATTCTCAGGGTGATTTTACTGATTTATGTCGTGGACCACACGTTGAATCGGTTAAGCAGATTAAGTTCTTTAAATTATTAAAGGTTTCAGGGGCTTATTTTAAGGGTGACAGTAAAAATAAGATGCTTCAAAGAATTTATGGCATTTGTTTTGAAACACAACAGGATTTGGATGATTATCTCAATATGATTGAAGAAGCCAAAAAACGTGATCATCGTAAACTAGGTAGAGAAATGGAATTGTTCATGTTATCGGATTATGGTCCTGGTTTACCTTTCTGGTTACCAAATGGTTATACTTTAAGAAGAACATTAGAAGATTTCTGGTTGGATATTCATCGCAAAAATAACTATTTGCCTATTAATACACCAATCATGCTAAATCGTCAATTATGGGAAACAAGCGGACATTGGGATCATTATAAGGATGATATGTTTACTATTGATGTTGAAGAAGGAACATATGCGATTAAGCCAATGAACTGTCCAGGAGCAATCCTTGTTTATAACAATTCTTTACACTCTTACAAGGAATTGCCATTGAGATATGCCGAATTGGGTAATGTTCACCGTTATGAAGCTTCAGGAGCATTAAATGGCTTATTTAGAGTAAGAGGATTTACTCAGGATGACGCTCATATTATGTTAGCAGAAAGTCAGATTGGAGAAGAGATTGGCAGAATTTTAAAACTGTATGATCAGATTTATTCTATTTTCGGTTTGGATTATTCGATTGAATTGTCAACTAGACCTGATAACTATATTGGAGAAATTGAGGTTTGGAACCAGGCTGAAAAGGATTTGGAAAACGCCTGCCTTGCTAGTGGACATAGCTTTAAAATTAATCCAGGTGATGGAGCATTCTATGGACCAAAATTGGATTTCAAACTGACAGATTCGTTATCAAGAGTATGGCAGTGTGGTACAGTTCAGTTAGATATGCAACTGCCTTCAAGATTTAATTGTGTATATATAGCTGAAGATGGTTCAAAGAAAACACCAGTTATGATTCATAGAGCTTGCTTTGGTTCGCTTGAAAGATTTATTGGTATTATTTTAGAGAATTATGGTGGAAACTTCCCATTATGGTTAGCACCAGTACAGTTTGTTACAATTCCAGTAAATCCAAATGTTCACAACGATTATGCGCAACAATTAACTGATAAGCTTGCTGCTGTTGGCTTTAGAATTCAAAATGATAATCGTAATGAGAAACTTGGCTATCGACTAAGAGAAGCTCAGATTAAAAAGGTTCCTGTTCAAATTATTGTGGGAGATAATGAGGTTAACAATTCATTAGTAACATTTAGAAGACATGGCAGTAAGGATAGCGAAACTGTAAGTGTTGATAAATTTATTGAAATGATGCAAAATGAAATAGCACAAAAAAAGTAGGAGGAATATAAGTAAATATGGCTAATGCTTGGAAAAAATACAGCGACACAAAGGTAGTTTTTGATTTTACTGAAGGATATAAGGATTTTATTTCAACATGTAAAACAGAAAGAGAATGTGTTAGAAAATCAATTGAAATCGCTAAAGCTCATGGCTTTAAAGACATCAATTACTACATTGATGGAAAAATCAAATTAAAACCAAATGATAAGGTTTACTACGATAATATGGGTAAATCGCTGGCATTGTTTATCATCGGTTCAGAACCAATTGAAAAGGGTATGACTATTTTAGGCGCTCATGTTGATTCTCCAAGACTTGACTTAAAACAGCATCCTTTATATGAAGATAAGGAAATTGCTTTGCTGGATACTCATTATTATGGCGGTATTAAGCCATATCAATGGGTTACTTTACCAATGGCTTTACATGGTGTTGTATGTAAGAAAGATGGAACAAAGGTAGAAGTAGTTATTGGCGAAGATGATAATGACCCTGTTGTTGGTATTTCTGATTTGTTAATTCACTTAGCAAAAGATCAAATGGGTAAAAAAGGATCTAATGTTGTTGAAGGTGAAGATTTAAATGTTACTGTAGGTTCATTACCTTTATCTTCAGAAGAAAAAGAGGCAGTTAAGGCAAATGTCTTAAAATTATTAAAGGACAAATATGATATTGAAGATGATGACTTCATTTCCAGTGAAATCGAAGTTGTTCCTTCAGGAAAAGCTAGAGATTATGGTTTAGATAGAAGTATGGTTATGGGCTATGGTCAGGATGATAGAGTTTGTGCTTATACTTCACTAATGGCCATGTTTGAGGTTGACAATCCAGCAAAAACTCTTGCTTGCCTGCTTGTTGATAAGGAAGAAATCGGCTCAGTTGGAGCAACAGGAATGCATTCTAAGTTCTTTGAAAATATTGTTGCTGAACTAATTTGGCTTAAAGAAGGATATAATGATATCAAGTTGAGAAGAGCTCTAACAAATTCAAAGATGTTGAGCTCAGATGTTAGTGCTGCTTATGATCCAAACTATCCATCAGTAAATGAAATGAAGAATACTGCTTTCTTTGGAAATGGATTAGTTATCAATAAATACACAGGTTCTCGCGGCAAGAGCGGTTCAAACGATGCTAATGCAGAATATATTGCTGAAATAAGAAATGCATTCGATAAACACGAGGTTAGCTGGCAAACTAGTGAACTTGGCAGAGTTGATCAGGGTGGCGGTGGCACAATCGCCTACATCATGGCAAATTATGGCATGGATGTTATCGACTCAGGAGTAGCTGTACAGAATATGCATGCACCTTGGGAAGTTACAAGCAAGGTGGATATTTTCGAAGCTAAGCAGGGTTACGTTGCTTTCTTAAAAGAAATGTAATTTACTAGGTAAAGAAGTGCAATAACAGTATATTTGACTGGTTATTGTACTTCTTTTTTTGTTATAATGAAGCCAACAAAAAAACAAGTAAAATAGGAGGTTTAACGTGAAGGCTTGGGAATTGGAAAGAAGTGTAATATTAAATGAAGTTCCTTGTTACAATGCTAATGATAATGAGGTTATTTGGGAAGAAAATGCATCTGCACCAGAAATAGCGCAAGATAATTTAAGCAGGATGTATTGGCATTCACAGGTTCCTGGTTCAAGAGCTAAGGAATCAATTTGTTTAGCTGCAATTCAAGCAACTGAAAACAAAGGAATGGTTGTTGAAGGAGCAATGGATTTAATTGAAAAGGGCTATAAGGCATATGATGAAAATGATATGGTTTTGCTTCATAAGCTGACATATCAGGTATTTAGAGCATGTGACAATGCTACAAAAGACGAAAATAGTCCATACTGGAACCAGACTTTCTATGAAGATTTTAATCAGTATAGTAGTGCAGTAAGTTTTCCGGTCAAGCAGTTAATCCAGTTTGACGATCATTTTTATGATCAGCAATATGCCGGCTGGCTTGCTCAAATAATCGGTGGTGCTTATGGAACCTGTATAGAGGGCTATACTGGCAAGAATATAAGAGAAAAATATGGCGAAGTTGATAAATATATCCGCAAACCGAATACATATAATGATGACATTACATATGAGTTGGCTCTGCTTTTAGCTTATAATCAAAATGGAAAGAACACCACAGCAATTGATATTGCCCAAGAATGGATAAGCAGAATCCCAACTGGCTGGTCAGCAGAAGACTTTGCCTTAAGAAATTTAAAGGCGGGAATAATGCCACCTGAAAGCGGAAAATTCCATAATCCGTTTAATGAATGGATTGGAGCGCAAATGAGAGGGGCTATTTGCGGACAGATATATCCTGCAAATGCCTATATGGCAGCAAAATGTGCTTTTATGGATGGCTCAATATCTCATTATCACAATGGAATTATTGGCGAAGTGTTTAATGCAGTTCTTGTTTCAATGGCATTTGTCGAAAAAGATGTCAATAAGCTATTGCAGATGGCTATTGATGCTACTCCAGAGAATAGTGAATATGGAAGAGTAGTACGCTATGCTTATCGTCAATGCTTGGAAAATGATGATTATATTAAGGCCTGGGATAATTGCGAAGAGAAATATCAAAGATATAATTGGATACATGCTTATCCAAATGCGGCAGCTCAAATAATTGCTTTATATTATGGCCAGGGACAGTTTACGAAAACATTAGCAATTTGTGGTGGTTGTGGTCAAGATGTGGATTGCAATGCTGCTCAGATTGCGACTGTTTTAGGAGTATGCAATGGTTCTAACAGTATTGATGAGTATTGGAAAACTCCTATTGGTGATAAATTAGATACATATGTTAGAGGCTTGAAACAAATGAGCATCAAACAACTTGCCCAACTGACTGTTGATACCGCCAAGAAAATATACGAGTATTAATAAAAAATTATTATAAAGACGACTTTTACTAGCGATATGACAACTGGTATTATCGTCTTTTTTTATTAAATGATATAGGTATATCTCATTAACGGAATTAGTTGATTTTAAAAATCAGCAATGAAAACACTTACATTTTTAAAAAAATAATATTGTAAGTGCTATCATTTTGAATTATAATATGGTTAGAAGTTTTAACAAGAAGGAGAAAAAATATGAAAAAACTTTTAACACTATTGTTAGCTTGCCTTATGTTAGTTTCTTTATTTGGTTGTGGACCAAAGGATGATGAAGATCCTAACGCTGGCAAAATCAAACTTGTTTACATAATTAACGGAACATTAGGCGATAAGTCATTCTTCGATTCAGGAAAAGAAGGATTAGACAAGATTACTGCTGATTTCGGTGACAAGGTTTATTGCGAATATCGTGAATTAACTTACGATAACTCTACATGGGAAACAAAGACAGCTGATATCGTAGCTGAAGGTTGGGATATCGTTGTTGCTGGAACATGGGATATGAAGGGCTATATTGAAAAGTTAGCTGTTGAACATCCTGAAACTAAGTTCTGGTTCTTTGATGAACAATGGGATTTTGAAAACGTTAAGACTGACAATGTTTATGCTATGTTATTCAAACAAAACGAAGGATCATTCGTAGTTGGTGCTATGGCAGCAATGGCTTCTCAAACTGGTAAGGTTGCATTCATGGGTGGTATGGACAATACTGTTCTTGATGACTTCTATGTTGGATTTGCTAATGGTGCTAAATATGTTAATCCTGAAATTAAAGTTAACTGCTCTTGGATGAACTCATTCAACGATGTTACTGCAGGTAAAGACGTTGCTACTGGTTTATATGAAGCTGGTTACGATGTAGTATTCGCTTGCGGTGGACAAGCTGGATTAGGCGGATTTGATGCAGTTATCGAAAAGGGCGAAGGCAACTGGATTATCGGTGTTGATGGTAACCAAGGTGCTATGTTCGCTGCTAAGGGAACAGATGAAGGAAAAGCTAAAGCTGCTAGAACTATTACTTCTATGCAGAAGAACGTTAACGAAGGATTCTATGATGCTATGAAGAAGCACTTAGAAGGAACATTGCCTTATGGACAAAATGCTCAGTTAGGTTTAGATGGTGGATTCGTTTCTGCTTCTGTAACTGATACAACTAATGCTGTATTCACTGCTGATCAAATGGCTACAATCAATTCTTTAATTGCTGATATTATCGCTGGCAAGATTGATTGCGGAACTGCATTCGGTCAGGCTGAAGGTTGGTTCAAAACTTTCGTTGAATCAAATCAATAATTATTAATAATTATAATCTAACCTATAAAAGGTAATAACAAGCCTCTGATATTGCTTAATGGTATTAGAGGCTTGTTTAAAAATTAAGGAGAAATAGATATGGATAATTATCTTGTCATGGAAAATATCACAAAAGTCTATGATAATGGTGTTATGGCCAACAACGGGGTTAATTTCTCAGCTAAAAAAGGTGAAATCCATGCGATTTGTGGAGAAAATGGAGCTGGAAAAACAACTCTAATGAAAATGTTGTTTGGTATTGAAAGACCAGATGAGGGGCAAATTTATATTAAAGGAAACCCAGTACAGTTAACCTCGCCATTAAAGGCAATTGAAGCTGGAATCGGTATGGTGCACCAGCACTTTATGCTTGTTCCTTCACTTACAGTTGCTGAAAATGTTATCTTAGGTATTGAACCTACTAAAGGCTTGAAATTTGACATGAATAAAGCTGTAGAAATGACTAAAGAAGTTTGTGAAAAATACGGCTTTGATATCAATCCTAGAGCTTTAGTTCAAGATTTGTCAGTAGGTGTAAAACAAAAAGTCGAAATTGTTAAAGCATTGGTAAAAGGATGTGAAATCCTTATTCTTGATGAGCCAACTGCAGTATTAACTCCACAGGAAACTGCAGAACTATTTGTTCAATTAAAGCAGTTGAAAGAAATAGGGCATACAATCATCTTTATTTCACATAAACTTAATGAAGTAAAAGAATTGTGCGATCGTGTTACAGTTATTAGAAAAGGACGTACAGTTGGAGTATATAATGTAGCAGAAGTTACCGAAGCAGATATTTCAAGAGCAATGATTGGAATAGATGTTGAATTAAAAATTGAGAAGAAAAAGGCAGAACCTAAAGAAAATATCTTAACAGTAAAAGATTTAGGTATATACAATGCAATTGGTAAAAAGGTTGTTAAAAATATTTCTTTCTCAGTTAGAGCAGGAGAAATAGTAGGAATAGCTGGTGTAGAAGGAAATGGTCAAAGACAATTAATAGATGCTATCACTGGTTTACATCCTTATTCTGAAGGAAGCATCAAATTAATGGATACTGAAGTATCTTCAATGAATATCAAACAGTTAAGAAAAACTGGTTTAGTTCATGTGCCTGAAGATCGTATGACATTAGGTATTGCAGCAGAAATGCCAATTAGCGAAAATATGATTGCTGATAAGGTAGATAATAAACGTTATTTCAGCAAGCTGTTGACCAATAAAAAGGCTGTTAAAGAGGATACTGATGAATGGATTGACGAATATAAGGTTTTATGTAAAAATGGCGATCAGCACGTTAGTGGATTATCTGGCGGAAATATCCAAAAGGTTGTTGTTGCTAGAGAATTTACTAGTTATAATCGTCTATTAGTATGTGATCAGCCTACAAGAGGAATTGATGTAGGTGCATCTGATTTTATTCGTCGTAGACTGGTTAGTATGCGTGATGAAGGCAAGGCAGTGCTTTTAGTAAGTGCTGACTTGGGAGAAGTAATGGCTTTATCAGATTCATTAATCGTTATGTATGGAGGAGAGATAGTTGCCTACTTCCCTGATATTACTAATTTAACAGAAGATGAATTAGGTTTCTATATGTTAGGTGTTAAGAAAATGAGTGAAGAAGAAATTGGAGGTGCATTCCATGGCTAAAAAAGAGAATTTTATTTCTAGAATGTCAGCAAAGCAAAAACATGCAATATTAAGAATGGCTCTTTCAATTTTAATCGGTTTAGCACTTGCGACAGTTCTTATTTTAACAACAAGCGATAAGCCAATGAAATCATTGTCTTATTTCTATACAGCACCTCTTCAAAATTTAAATTACTTTGGTTATTGGATTCAAAAAATGATTCCATTAATCTTTACTGGAACAGCGGTAAGCTTAATGTTTAGTGCTAATCAGTTTAACCTAGGTATGGAGGGATGCTTCCTAATGGCAGGACAGGTTGCTGCTATTACAAATATTTATTTGTTCCCAAATCAACCAGTATTGGGAATCATCTTTGGCTGTATTTTGGGTATGCTAGTAGGAGCGATAATTGCTTTTATTCCAGCTTTGCTTAATAGGATTTGGAAGGCATCAATAATGGTTACATCATTAATGATGAACTATATATGTTTGTACTTTTCAATGTATATGCTATTTACATATTTCAAAAATCCTAAATCAACTAAAAATACTTATGATTGGTGTAAATCACCAATAATGACAATAAAGCTGAAAATTGGCAGTCAGTCATTAAATGTTTTCATATCATTATTTATTGCTTTATTAGTTGCTTTTGGAGCATGGTTATTCTTATATCATACTAAGACTGGATTTAAACTTCGTCAAGTTGGTCAAAATACAAATTTCGCTAAATACGTTGGTATTTCCGTTCCAGCAATCGCAATTTTAGCTCAGATCATTGGAGGAGCTATCGGTGGTTTAGGTGGAGCTTGCGAAATTATGAGTAACTATACAAACTATTCATGGGTTGAACTAACCGGCTTTGGCTGGGATGGTGTTACAATGGCGGTATTTGCGAAAAATAATCCTAAAAATGTACCGTTGGCCGCTTTATTTATTGCATATCTTAGAACGGGTGCAATGGTAATGTCATTTAAGACCAATATTCAATTGGATTTGACATCAGTAGTTGAAGGTGTAATTGTATTATTCTTGTTAGCTGAAAGATTCTTGTCATCAACATACCGTAAGATGATTGTTGCTGAAGCTGAAAAAGAAAAACAGAACAGTTTAGAACAAAAGGAGGCATAATATGAGTCAGATTTTGGAAACTTTCGTTCAAGTATTATCTAATCCTAATTTTTATGCCAATATTTTAGCTGTTACACCTCCTATCTTACTTGCTTCATTAGGTTGTGCAGTAGCCCAAAAAGCTAGTGTTACAAACATGGGTATGGAAGGTATTATGCTAGTATCATCATTTATTGGTGTAATATGCAGTGCTTTCATCAAAGGTCCAAATCCTTGGTTGGAATTAGTTGTCGGAATAGTAGTTGGTGGACTATTAGGTTTGGTAGTTGCCTACTTCCATTTGAAATTAAGAGTAGATATTATTTTGGTTGGTATTGCGATGAATTTGATTGGATCAGGTGGGACCGCTTTCTTCATGTATGTATTTACAGGTGATAGAAGTTCTACAAATTCATTGAATTCAGGAACCTTACCTCAGCTGGAAATTCCATTTATTAAGAATATTCCTTGGATTGGCCCAATTTTTGGCTCGCAGAATATCTTAACTTGGATTGCTTTCCTATTAATTATAGTAGTTGCTTTCCTTATTTATAAGACAAAGCTTGGCCTAAGAATAAGAGCAGTTGGTGAAAATTCTAATGCTGCAGAGTCAGTTGGTATTTCATCAAATAAGATTAAGACTATTGCTTTATGTATTTCAGGTATGTTAGGCGGTCTTGGTGGCGTTTATATGTCTGCTGTATATGTTTCATATTTTGCCAAGGGCATTACTGCCGGACGTGGATTTATTGGTTTAGCAGCCTGCTCAATGGGTGATGCTAATCCAATTGCTACCTCATTATCAGCAATTCTATTCGGTTTCTTCTATGCATTAAGTAACTTTGCTAGAAATACAGGTATTTCAGATAATATCGTAAAGATGTGGCCATATGTTGCTACAATCATCGGAGTAGTATTATATTCAATTAATAAAGCAAATATAGAAAAGAAACGTCTTGCTGGTCAGGCAGCCGTTGAAGAAAACAAAAAGGAATCATAGTACCTCTCAATAAAATTTATTGAAAGAAGTGTAGGTAATGTAATATAATCTACACTTTTTTCTATTGAAATGCAGGATTTGACAAGAGATATAAAAAATACTATATTATTATCATTAAGAAAACGAAGGAGTGATTTTTTATTTTATGGACGTCCATTTGTCTGACATATTAATTAATTTTGATGCTCTACTAACACAGACATCTTCTATCGACAATACAGAAAGCATATGGGGTTATGTTCTTTTGTTAGCTGTATTGATTTTTTTGAATGCATTTTTTGCTGCTAGTGAGATAGCAATTGTATCCTTAAATGATGCTAAGCTGGAGAAAATGGCTAATGAAGGAAACAAGAAAGCAAAAATTTTATACAATATGGTTAGTAAACCAACAAAGTTTCTTTCAACAATCCAGATTGGTGTTACCTTGTCAGGTTTTTTATCGAGTGCGGTTGCTGCTGATACTTTTGCGGATTATATAGTAATACTATTTAGAAATGTTAATGTATCACCATCTACAGTAAGGTTAGTCAGTATTTTTGTTATAACATTACTTTTGACATTCATTACTTTGATATTTGGAGAACTATTACCAAAGAGAATTGGAATGAAGGATCCTGAAAAAGTTAGCTTCATGGTGGTCGGACCAGTTAATTTTTGTTATAAGCTGTTTAAACCATTGGTTTGGCTGGTTTCTACAGTAGTAGATGGTTTAGCAAAATCGCTCGGCATAAATGAGAGCGATGGACAACAAGAATATTCAGAAGAAGAAATCAGAATCATGGTTGATGCCGGAAATGAAAAAGGATTAATTGAAGATGGCGAAAAGAAGATGATAAATAATGTCTTTGAATTAAATGATTTAACAGTTGGTGAAGTTATGACCCATAGAACAGATATGGTTGCTCTTCAATTACAAGATAGCTTTGAAGAAGCAATGCAAACTTTTTCATCAACTGGATATTCTAGAATTCCTGTCTATGGAGAAGACATTGATAATATAAAAGGCATTTTATATGTTAAAGATTTAATTGATTACTGTATGAGCGACCGAAGTAGAGAATTCAAAATAGAAGATTATCTACGCGACGCGATGTTTGTTTATGAAAATCTAAAATGCGACGATTTGTTGCCAATGTTTCAAAAAAATCATGTTCAGATCGCTATTGTGTTGGATGAATACGGTGGCACATACGGTTTAATTACAATGGAGGACTTGCTTGAATCAATTGTTGGCAATATTCAGGACGAATTCGATGACGAAGAGGAAACAGAAATAGAAAAGATTAACGATGGCCATTTTATCGTTGATGGTGCTACTTTAATCGAAGAAGTATCAGAAATGATACATGTTCATTTAGATGATAGCGAGAATGATACTATCGGTGGTTTATTAATGGATAAGTTAGGTCATGTCCCTGCTGAAAATGAGCATGCGCAAATCAAAATAGGTAATGCTACTTTCAAGATTATTAGTATGGATGAACAGTCAATAGACAAAATAGATATAGTTGTCGAAAATAGCGGTGAAGAAAATGGAAGTACTTCAAAAGATACAAGCAACTAGAAAAGAGATATTTGATATACTAATTGATTCTATTATTGCTGAGTGTAAAATGGATTGCTGAAAAGAAATTACTTTAGATGATCTTAAAAATGGATACAAATATAAAAAAAGAACTAAAGAAGGAAAAAAGGAAGTTGAAGCAACAGTTCATATTAAAAAGCCAGAAATTAATAGTTTAATCAGCATAAATATTTCTTATCCTAATACACGTTACTCTATGGTGTATAGACTAGAAAAAATTGATGAAAAGCACACTCTTGTCAGGTATTCTCAGGTTGATTCAACAAATGAAAAAGAAGGTTTATTCACTAAATTCTGGTTTAATATTACCATGAAAAGAAGAATAACTAAGATGGGTAAATTCATAAAAAAGAATAGATAGAGCAAGCTTAGTAGCAGCTCTATCTTTATTTCAAAGGGGATAATATGAAAAAGAAATTAGTTTTAACAGCATGTTTAGTCATTTTTTTGATTATATCGGTTTGTATTTTTTATCATAGGCCGCTTCAAAGTGCAAAGATAATGATTACATCAGATATTCATTATTTAAGTGATAAATTGCACGATGACGATATAGCATATCAATATATGCTTAGTAATTCTGATGGAAGGTTAACCCAGTATTGCGATGTCATTCTATCAGCATTTATAGAAGAAGTTTTACAACAAAAGCCAGATGTATTGATAATAAGCGGTGATTTATCATTCAATGGTGAAAAACTATCTCATCAGGATTTAGCAGATAAGTTGCATGTATTATATGAAAATAACATTCCTGTTCTCGTTTTAGCTGGTAATCATGATATTAATTCTACTAGAGCAGCAAGTTTTTTTGAGAATCGATATGATGTGGCAGAAAATATAAATCAGCAAGAATTTGTATCAATCTATAATGATTATGGCTTCTTACAAGCAGAGAGCAGAGATAGCAGTTCTCTAAGTTATATGTACAAGGTTAATGATGATTTGTATATCATAATGATAGATAGTAATGGCTATGGTCAAAACTATCTTCAACAAGAAAGCTATAACTGGCTAGAACAACAACTTGAATATGTTAAAAAGCAAAATGCTAAAGCTATTACCGTTACTCATCAAAATATTTATGCCCAAAACGAATTGCTTGTATTTGGCTATCAGCTTTATGATGGAGATAAGTTAAAGGATTTACTAACTAAATACAAGGTTACTTTAAATTTAAGCGGTCATGTTCATATGCAGCATTATATCAAAGATAAACTAACTGAAATATCTAGTAGTTCTTTATTAATGCCTCCACTTCAATATGGTATTTTGGAATTTGATGGTGGATATGATTACTATACAAAACAGATTGATTTCAATTCTTATTGTGATAATCACGATATTGATGATGATACAATTAGAAATCTGAATTTGTATGCAAAGGATTATTTTATTAACCACTCTTATAAAAGGGGACTATTGAGACTGGAAGAAATAGGTTGTGATCAAGCTACAAAAGAACTCATCGCTAATGTATTTGCCCAATATAATTACTATTATTTTTCTGGGGAGCCATTTGATTATCACGAATATGAAAATGATGCCCAGATAGCGAAAGAACTAGCTGGATATGTCGGTAAATACATCGAAATAATTACAAGTGAATCGGAAATTGATTTTACAAAACTAAAGATAAAAAGATAAAGTGAAAAGACAGCTTCACCATAGGAAACTGTCTTTTTTTAAAAAATACTTGCTTTTTATTTGAACTTATGGTTATATATTAGAGATAACTTTGAAGACGGTACAGTGATGCCGACAAGTTAGTAAAAACAAGTATTTTTTTGCTACATGTCTTGTCGGTCTGACAAGTTTTTTTATGAGGTGTTATATGAAGTTTAAAGCAAGGATTATGAGTAGTGAAGACATCGATAGAGCATTAATTAGATTGTCTCATCAAATTATTGAAAAGAATAACGGAGTTAATAATCTTTGCCTTATTGGTATTAAAACAAGAGGTGTACCACTAGCAGAGAGAATCGCAGCTAATATCAAAAGAATTGAAAAAGTTGATGTTGAAGTAGGACAATTGGATATTACTTTATATCGTGATGATTTGAGTAAAGTAAATAGTGATCCAATTGTTAATTCAACAAACATTCCTTTTTCTATCGAAAAAAAGATCGTAGTTTTAGTTGATGATGTAATCTTTACTGGTAGGACCGCTCGTGCTGCCCTCGATGCCCTCATGTCACTTGGTAGACCAGCAAAAATCCAATTATGTGAGCTTATCGATAGAGGACATAGTGAACTACCGATAAAAGCAAACTATGTTGGTAAAAACATCCCGACATCGCTAAGTGAAGTTGTAATGGTACAGCTTGCAGAAATAGATGGTGTCAGTAGCGTCGTCATTAACGAAAAGTAAAGGAGAAAAATGATGACAAAAGAAAAAGAAGTTTACGGTTATTTACCAGATGAAGATCCAAGCCTTGCAAGATTATTGCTTTATGCATTACAGCAGGTAATTGTAATGTTTCCAGCAACAATTACAGTAGCTCTAATCACAGGATTTCAGGTTTCCACAACGATATTTGCTTCAGGATTAGCAACTTTATGTTTTATTTTGATTACAAAAAGAAGAATTCCGCTATACTATGGAAGTAGTTTCGCTTATTTATCAGCTGTATCATCAATGGCAATGGCCGAAGGAACTGCTGATCAAATCGCTTTGTGGCAACAAACTGGTATTTTACCACCTGAACTTATTTCAAAGGCTCAGTTTGGTATTATCATGTCTGGTTTTATCTCAATTGCGGCCGGATTAATTGTTAAAAAATGTGGAAAAGATGCAGTTGAAAAATTATTACCTGCTTCTATTACTGGTTCAGTATCAATGATAATAGGATTAACATTATCGCATAATGCTTTAGGAGATTTCATTAACGTTTCTTCAAATGCATTACAAAATAACTTATGGTTAGTCGTTGCAATTGTTACTCTATTGTCAACTGTTATATATTCTCGTTATTTGAAAGGATTATTAGGACAGCTTCCATTATTGCTTGGTGTAATAACTGGATGTGTAGTTGCTGCTCTATTCTTACTTATTTTTGATGTCAACTTATTTAGAAGTGTTCCTCAGGCAGCTTTAGAGGCATCAATCTTTAAATTAGGTGATGGCAGTATCTTTGCATTACCTGCCTTTACACTTCCAAAATTTTCGTGGGCAGCCTTAATTGGCATTATGCCAATAGCAATTGCGACATTACCTGAAAGTACAGCCCATATCTATCAATTGGATATTTATGTAAATGATGTTGCCAAGCAAAAAGGAAAGGGCAAATACGATATTGAAAGTCTTCTACCTGATAACTTAATCGGTGATGGCTTATGTGATATGATTTCTGGTTTAGTTGGCGGTCCTGCTGGCACAAATTATGGAGAAAATATTTCGACAATGGCTATTACCAAGGTATTTAGTGTGAAAGTATTATCAGTTGCAGCTATTATTGCGATGATAATCTCATGCTTTACACCACTTATAAAAGTTATCTATGGAATTCCAACCGCTGTTATTGGTGGTATTGAAGTTTACTGTTTTGGCGCAATAGCTGCTCAAGGTATCGCAATCATGGTTGATAAAAATGTAAGTATGTTTGATTCAAAAAATATTGCGGTAATTGCTATAGTTATGATGGTTGGTCTAGGGGGACAATATGCCTTCAATGGAAGTATCCCATTATTTGGTATAAATGTTCCTAACATTGCTGCTGCAGCTATCATCGGTATTGCGGTTAATGCCTTATTATCAATTGGCGAGAAAAAGAAAGATTAATATAAACAATTAAGGAATGGCGGTATACCATTCCTTTTTTCTTTTTGTTACTTCATTGTGATATAATTTTTTAAGTAGGAGATAATATGTTTAGAATAGATGAATATAAAGTGTTTGAAAATATCTCGGATGAGAAATTATTTGAAAAGGTAATTAAAAAGTATAAAATAAATAAACGAGATATAGTTAGTATAAATATTATAAGAAAAAGCGTTGATTGTCGCAAAAAGGATAATATTCATTTTTCATACAGCTTTGCTTTGGAATTAAGAAATGAAGAAAAGTATACTTACTTGAAAAAATATAATCAGCCAGAGATAAAAATTGAAAATCATCGTGACAGTAAATACTCACCAATAATAATTGGAGCAGGACCAGCCGGTTTATTCTGTGCTTTAACTATGGTTGAAAACGGTATTGCACCAATCATTGTTGAACAGGGGGAAATGGTTGATCAGAGATTGAAAACTGTTCAGGCCTATAAAGATGATGCTAGTCAATTTAATTGTTACAGCAATGTTCAGTTTGGAGAAGGGGGAGCTGGAACTTTCTCTGATGGAAAACTGACAACTAATGTAAACTCACCATTAATAAATATGGTATTAAATTATTTCGTCAAATTTTCAGCCCCAAAAGAAATTTTATATCAAAGTAAACCTCACATTGGAACTGATAATCTTGTTAATATAATGAAGAATATCAGAGAATATATCCAATCTAAAGGGGGAAGATATTATTTCAACACTAGATTTTTAGACTATCAAAAGGAGAATGGGCTTATTCATGTAATATGTGATTGTCAGAAGTTTACTACCGATACTTTAGTATTAGCAGTAGGTCATAGTGCAAGAAATGTTTATGAACTTTTAAAACAGAAAGAAATTGTTTTAACTAGAAAGAATTTTGCTCTTGGAGTAAGAATTGAACACCTTCAAAAAGATTTGAATTATGCTCAATATGGTGATTGTAAACTGGATCTGCCACAGGCAGAATATAAGCTGGCTTATCATGGACAACAAAGAGATTGTTATAGCTTTTGTATGTGTCCTGGAGGCTATGTCGTCGCAAGCAATAGTGAAAAAGATGGAATTGTAACTAACGGAATGAGCTATTATAACCGTGATAATGTCAATTGTAACTCCGCCTTGCTGGTTAATGTTAAAACGAGTGATTTTAGTGGCGATGATCCATTAAGTGGTATGTATTTTCAAAGAGAACTGGAACATAAGGCATTCATATTTGGTGGAAATAACGGAAATGCACCAATACAAAAAGTAGGTGATTTCCAAGAAGGTTGTACTTCTTTATCATTTGGCAAGGTTTTGCCTACCTATCTTCCAGGGGTTACAATGTGTGATTTAAATGATTTTTTGCCTGATTTCATTAAGGATACCCTAAAACAGGCTTTACCTTATTTTGATCATAAAATAAAAGGCTTTAATGATAAGGATAGCTTATTAACGGCCATAGAATCTAGAAGTTCATCACCTGTAACAATTAAAAGAAATGAATTTATGCTTAGTTCAGATGATCAAATCTATCCAATTGGAGAGGGAGCAGGCTATGCTGGTGGTATAACAACTGCTGCTATTGATGGAATAAAGGCGGCTATTAAAATAATGTCAAAATAAAAAGTGCGAGCGCACTTTTTGTTTTGTGAAAGTATTATAGATTTTTTAGCGCAGCAACTGCACTTCCAGCCATATTAGCGTCGCTATCATTAACTATTAAATAATAACGGGAAAGCTTTTCGTTAACATATTCTATCATGTATCTATTAATTTTTTCCTTAAATGAATAGCATTTATGATAGGTTGATCCTTCTATCATAATTCTTACTGGAGAGCAAATGCTTTTACCACCATCCATCTGTAGGATGTCACTAGCGAGATTACTAACTACTAGTTTACTGCTGCGCTGTAATGCCTGATCAATAAAATAATACAATAACTCTTTATCGCTTAAATTGGATGTAGCATTAGCTAAAAGGTTATCACCAAATGGTCTTCTTAAGAAATTATCTACTTCAACCATTGTAAAGTCAGGTAAGTTTAAAATGCCTTCATCTACTTTAAATAAGTTTTCTCTAGCAGCTTGCTTAATTGTTCTATTAATCACTGAGCCAAGGTATACTCCGGAAATCATTTTTTCAAATTTGCTGTTACCAGGATTGAAAGAATCATTATCAACCAATTTGTCAAAATATCCTTGTTCTACTTTATCGAACATACCGCTTTCAGTGTTGATAATCATTTCGTCCATTGTATTACAATTAATCTTAAAAATATTAGCTGTTTTCTCTATATAAGCACAATTAGTTCCTGTGCCTAATATCAATCCAATCTGGCCATCGATTGAAGCCCCTTTTTTTAATGCAGGTCCTCCTAAAAGAGTTGCTACTGTATCATTTAGGACAACAACATTGATGTTATCTTGATAACCTTTCTCCTTTAGCTTTTTATTCATGCTTTCACCAAGAACTATACCTTGATAATCAGTTATCTTATTTTCCTTGCTGAAGGAAATGATTTTGCCGTCTTTATTAGCTAATATTTCAGCAGGAAAAGAGAAACAAAAACCGATATTTTTGCTGTATTGTAAAAAAGGCATCAGCAAATCTACTAATTTATCAATGAACTGATCTCCGGTCATTGCTTCTTTTACGCCAAGCATTGCATGCTTCTCAAATTTAAGTACATCTAAACCATTTTCGCTAAATTGGACAGCTGCTAGTCTTAAGTTGGTTCCACCAGCATCTATGACAACAACAGGTTTATTTAATGGTAGCTGACCTGTGGTTGAAAGATAAGTAGGTATCATCATTAATGAAGATGGCTTTCCTTTAAGTCCATTTTCCATGTCTATTAACATTAATTTAACGATTTCATCAATTGAAATATCAGAGTGATGTTGATTATATTTTTTTAAAAAGCACTCTGTAGTATCTAAGTAATTCATATTCCCCTCCAAAATTATCTTAAGAAAATTATATCATACTATAGCTTACATTCATTACGAATATTGTTTCAGTCAATGAAAAAATGAAAAGAAATTGTGAAAATAA
>JAEDOA010000109.1 GCA_016302195.1 Erysipelotrichaceae bacterium
TGGTGGTATTTCGATGAAGGAACTACTTGGTTCTTAATCATGAGTATTGTTATTGGATTAGTAGCAAGAATTCCAGAAAGAGATTTCGTAGATACATTCTTAGCAGGTGTTGGTGGAATCATGCCAGTTGTATTAGTTATTGCTACAGCAAGAGGTGCTACAGTATTAATGAGCGAAACAGGCTTGGGTGAATATATCGTTACAGTTTGTGCAGAAGCATTACAAGGAGTACCAACATTCATCTACGCACCAGTCGCTTATCTATTGTACTTACCATTATCATTCTTAGTTCCATCTACTTCTGGATTAGCATCATTATCAATGCCAATCATGGGTGGTATCACAGCTAAGTTAGGATTCTCAGTAGAAACAATGATTCTAATCTTCTCAGCTGGAAACGGATTAGTCAACTTATTCACACCTACAAGTGGTGCCTTAATGGGTGGCTTATCAATTGCAAAGATTGATTATCCTACATGGTTAAAGTTTGTTATAAAACCAGTTATTGTTATTGCTCTTGTAAATATAGTTGTTGTAACAGTAGCAATGATGGTTTTATAAAAATAACAGTATTGCTTAAAAATCCTCAAAAAGTAAGGTGGCTTAGTCCACCTTCTTTTAGTTATAATAACTTAAGTTTAAGGAGAATATCTATGGGAGCACTCATTAATGCATTATTAATTATTTTAGGTAGTATGATAGGACAGCTAATTGGAAACAAGTTAAACGAAAAAAGCCAAACACAACTGATGCAGGCAATGGGATTGGCCGTTATTTATTTAGCAATTTCTTCAGCATTAAAAATGGAATCTTCACTCAATATGCTGATATCAATGGCTGTTGGTACATTAATTGGTTCGATTATTGATTTAGATGGTATATTAGTAAAATTGGCTGATAAAGTTCAAATGAAGTTTTCAACTAAAAGTCCGATTGCTAGTGGGCTAGTTAATTCATCACTAGTTTTTTGTGTTGGTGGTATGGCAATTGTAGGAGCATTTAATGATGGCCTATTGAACGATTATTCTACTCTTTTCATGAAAGGAATTATTGACTGTTTTAGTGCAATTGTATTTACTGCAAGATATGGTATAGGTGTCTATTTTTCTGCAATTCTAGTATTCGTCTATGAGTTTATATTAACAATACTGGCAGGCTTAATTGCCCCAGTATTAACGGATTATATCATTACTCAACTATCTGCTGTTGGAGGATTGGTGCTATTGGCTGTGGGATATAACCTATTAACAGATGGCAAATTAAAACCGATGAATATGGTTCCATCGATTTTTGTTTCTATAATACTATGCTTTGTGTTTAAGCTTTTTTAGATCAATTTGAGTAATTATTATTCCAATAAATGTGAAGATACATCCAATATAGTTTTTAGTAGTCATGGTTTCTTTTAGGATGATAGAAGAGAACAAGATGCAAAATAGAGATTCTAAGCTCATTAATAATGAAGCTGTTAAGGAGTCTAAATCCTTTTGAGCATAGATTTGTACAGTATATCCAATAGTGATTGATAAGATTCCACCAAATATTATTGATTCACTATTGGAAATAATTGCATGAAGTTGAGGTTGTTCAATGCAGAAGGCAAAAATCCAACTTAATATTGAAACCGCAAGGTACTGCCCTATCGCAAAACGAATAGTTGAAACATCTTTTGCAAATTTGTCGATAAAGACAATTTGAAAGGCAAAGAAAATAGCACAAAGGATAAGTAAGATGTCGCCTATATTAAATGTTAACTTCTGATTAACGCACAAAAAATAAATACCAATGACACATAACAGTAAACCGAACCATTTGTTTGATTCGATTTTTTCTTTATTCAATAAACCGAATAGGGGTACAACAACAATATACAAATCAGTTAGAAAACCTGCCTTCCCTGTGTAATCTGTTAATTGAACACCGTATTGTTGAAACATGCTGGCAGCAAATAGTATTAATCCACATACTAAACCAAGAACATAAGATTTATTGTTTTTCTTCTTGTCAAAGCCTAAAAAAAACAATAATGATATTGTTGCCAACAAGTATCTACTTGCATTATAGGTAAAACTCCCTATATTGTCTCCTCCATCTTTTTGGTAAAGAAAGGCTAAACCCCATATAACTGATACTAATAGCAAACCAAGTGATGCTTTAAATCTTCTACTCATAATCTCCTCCAAACCATGGGTATTATAACAAATTAATAATGGTGGGAAAATAGTAAGAAATAGAATATAATAAGAAAGGATAAAGAAAATGTTTGATTTAAGAATCTTAATTGCTAATATTGTTACAGTTATTGCTCAGTTATTCTTACTACATGCGTCAACAAGAAAAACTAAGAAAGAGACAATTGTTTTTCAGTTAGTTTTTTTAGTATTAATAAGTATAACAAATATTTTACTTAATAGTATTACATCAATAATAGTAAATAGTATGGCAATACTAAGAAATATCTTGGCTTATTATGATAAGAGTAATAATGTTATAACTGTTTTGATGGTGCTGATTTCAACATCATTAGGATTATATTTCAATAATAATGGGATTTTTGGAATATTTCCAATCATCGCCAATATATCAGAAACTGTAACAATATTAAACCCTAAATCCACTATTGCTCAAATAAAAATATCTGGAATTATCTCAAACAGCTGTTGGGTAATAATGACCATTGTAATAAAGAACTATGTGGGAACAATATTTGACTTTATGGCTGCTATTGGATATGCAAGTTATTTCTTTCAAAAGAATAAAAGTCATCAACTAAAATAATTCCACAATTTTGTCATAAAAAAGACTGAGCTACAGAAAAGTATGTAAAGTTCAGTCTTTTTACTTTTATTAATGTGATTGCAAGCTAGTACTTGTTAACAAATGTAAGATATTTTTCTTTATCAATTGCCATAACCATTTGGCAATGTTGATCAGCAAATTGGGCATCAGAGTAAACATCATTAACCATTTTTCCATAACAAACTGTACCTTTTGTTTCAATGAAAATACCACAATTTTCTAAAGTAAATACTGATTTGTCCTTTAAATAAACATAACCAGCAAGGGCTCTATTTTCCATTTCTCTAGTTACATTTAATCCACAAACTACAACCTTAACTCCTGATAAGAAAACTGATTGAGCTGATTTAACATCAGCCATAACATTTTTCTCACCAACAGTAGTTACATCGCCATAACAATCAGTTCCTCCAATAAAGAGAACTTCATCGATATTATTTTTTAAACTATAGTGATTCAAAAGCAAATTACTTAGTTCTGTTAATGGACCGTTGACTATAACAGTGTAATGTTGTTGGTCATTCATTTTATCAACTGCATTAAATTGAGAATCATTTTCAATAAGAGCTCTTAATTGTTGATTTTCTAAAGAGTTTTCTAAACTTAAATATACATTTTTCATGTTTAAACCTCACTATACTTTTCGATATACTTAATCATGTAGTCAATGAATTGTTCTCTATTAACATCCATTAAACAAGTACAATTTGGTTTCTTACCAGTAATGCCATAATAATCACCAACAGTTGTACCTTTAGAATAATCAGAAGCTGTTTCGACTTCAACATACATATCTTTTAAAGTAAATACTTCAGGATGTATTAATACCATTACTGCACATAAATCATGCAGTGGTGCTCCTGGATAACCAAGTTTATGATGGAATTGATAGAAGAAATCCAACCATTTCCAGACAATCTCACTAACTGGATTACCAATCTCTTTAATACGCTGTACATCTGGTTGGCAAACTAATGCCTTTTCGGTAACATCTAATCCTGCCATAAAGATGTGAATACCTGATTTGAATACGATATCAGCTGCTTCAGGATCAATTAAGATATTAAATTCAGCAGCTGGTGTCCAGTTACCAAACTGAATACCTCCGCCCATGATAGAAATGTGGGCAATATTCTCTTTTACTTCTGGATGAGTTAAAAGAAGTGCTGCTACATTTGTTAATGGACCAGTGGCAATTATAACTACTTTTTCATTTGATTCACTAATTAACTTGGACATTAACTCGACAGCAGATAGATTATCAAGTGGGTGTTTTGGTTCTGGTAAAGCAGGTCCATCTAAACCACTTTCACCATGAACATTAGTAGGAGCTTTTAAAGACTCAACATATAGTGGGTTGTCTTGTCCCTTTGCTACGGGACCATCATAGCCAATTAAGGCAGCAATTCTTAATGAATTATAGGCAGCCTTAGCTGTTGAACAGTTGCCATTAACTGCTGTGATTGCCAAAATATTAAAGTCTTCACTGGCGTTTGCTACTACCCAACCGATGGCATCATCATGACCAGGATCGCCATCTAAGATTACAGGAATTGGTTTCTTTAACATTTTATTCTTTCCTCCAAATACTATTACTATTATAACAAGAAAAAGCCCCATATTAATATAGGACTTTCTTGTTTTTAAACAAACTAATTATTACTACTACTTTAATCCGTACTTCTTATTGAATTGTTCAATACGTCCAGCAGCAGCTTGGAAACGTTGTCTTCCTGTGTAAAATGGATGGCAGTTAGAACAAGTATCAACTTTGATTTCTTTCTTAGTTGAATGTGTTGTAAATTCTGCTCCGCATGATGCACATACGACTTTAGTTTCATAAACAGTTGGATGAATCTTTTCTTTCATTTTCCTAATCTCCTTCCGCCTTGAATCTCATGTGGACTCAAAGTAAGTGCTTATATATGATATCATAGTGAAAAATAAATGGCAAGAGATCTTAAGTTATTATTGCTTTGATATTTTGATAAACGTTACTTGAAAAAGTAAATTCCAGTTTGAAAAAGAAAAATCTGGAACTTAGTCCTGCAACCTCAAAACTGGAAATTAGTAGTTCAAAAATTATATAATGATG
>JAEDOA010000110.1 GCA_016302195.1 Erysipelotrichaceae bacterium
AGTAAAAGAAAACAGTCAATAATACGAAAAAAACATTAAAAATCGCTTATCAAGCTCATAAAAATCAATATAATAAAAGTGGGTTACCTTATGTATTTCATCCTTATAATACGTATTGCTGATAATGGTGCAGGAATAATTCAATTATGGTAAAATATATTGGTGGAGGTTTTTCTATGGCAAGTTTGATAAACAAATTATTTGATTCAACAAAAAGAGATGTAAAAATGTTAGAAAAGAAAATTGCTCCAATATTACAATTAGCTGATTCTATGGCTGATTTGTCAGATGAGCAATTAAGAAATAAAACCGAACAGTTTAAGGAAAGATTAAACAATGGTGAAACATTGGACGATATTATGTGTGAGGCATATGCTGTTGTTAGAGAGGCGGCAAAGCGTGTAATTGGTGAATACGCTTATCCTGTTCAGTTAATGGGAGCTGTTGTATTACATCAGGGCGATATTGCGGAAATGAAAACCGGTGAAGGTAAAACCTTAACAAGTATTTTTCCTGTCTACTTAAATGCTTTAAGTGGAAAAGGCGTTCATGTTATTACTGTAAATGACTACTTGGCTGAAAGAGACTCACAATGGATGGGAAGAATCCATCGCTTTTTGGGTTTAACAGTAGGCTTAAATAGACAAGGCTTAAATCCTCAACAGAAAAAACAGGCCTACAGCTGTGATATTACTTATTCAACAAATAGTGAAATAGGCTTTGATTATTTAAGAGATAATATGGTAACTAGGGTTGAAGATCGTGTATTAAGAGGACTGAATTTTGCTTTAGTAGATGAGGTTGACTCTATATTGATTGATGAAAGCCGTACACCACTAATTATTTCTGGAGGCAATAAAGATACGGCAAACCTGTATTTAAAAGCAGATCAATTCGTCAAAAAGCTCAATGAAGAAGAGGATTATGCAATAGATATTCAATCTAAATCAATTTCACTAACTGAAGAAGGTATCAGCAAAGCAGAAAGCCACTTCAAGATTGATAACTTATATAAACCTGAATATACATCACTTGTTCACCATATTAACAATGCCTTAAAGGCAAATTATATTATGAGCAAAGGTGTTGAATATATTGTTAGAGATCGTAAGGTTTTGATTGTTGATGAGTTTACAGGTCGTGTTCTTGAAGGAAGAGCATTTTCTGATGGATTGCATCAGGCACTTGAAGCTAAGGAAAGAGTTCCAATCAAACAGGAAACTAGTGTCTTAGCTACCATAACTTACCAGAACTTCTTTAGATTGTATAACAAGATTGCTGGTATGACTGGTACTGCTAAAACAGAAGAGGAAGAATTTTTGGCTATCTACAATATGCGAGTATATGAGATTCCAACAAATAAAGAGGTAATAAGAATTGATTACCCTGATGCTATTTATGGCAGTAAAAAAGCCAAATACGAAGCTTTGACCAGGGAAGTAATTGAAAGACACAATAATGGACAACCAGTATTAGTTGGTACAATCTCAGTAGAGGTATCTGAATTTTTAAGTAAGATGTTCTCGCAAAGAAAAATAAAGCATGAGGTATTAAATGCCAAAAACCACAAACGTGAGGCTGATATCATCGCAAAAGCCGGATTAAAGGGTTCAGTTACTATTGCGACCAATATGGCCGGAAGAGGAACAGATATTAAGCTAGGACCTGGTGTAAGAGAGCTGGGTGGACTTGCGGTATTGGGTTCAGAAAGACATGAATCAAGACGTATTGATAACCAGTTACGTGGACGTTCAGGTAGACAAGGTGATCCGGGCTGTTCTAAATTCTTTGTTTCACTGGAAGATGAATTGATGGTAAGATTTGGCAGTGAAAGAATTAAGGGTATGTTTGATCAGTTAGGCGATATGCCTATTGAATCAAAAATGATAACCAAATCTATAGAATCAGCTCAAAAACGTGTTGAAGGAACTAACTTTGATATTCGTAAAACTTTGCTTGATTATGATGATGTTTTAAGACAGCAAAGAGAAACCATCTACAAGCAAAGAGATGAAATACTCGAGAACAATGATATTCATCCAGTAGTTATGGATATGTTTGAAAGAGTAAGTGAGGATTTGGTTAATTCTTATTATGATGATAAAAAGAATAGTATTGATGTTGAAAAGCTAATGAAGGCTTTAGAAGTTATGAATGTCGAAGAAAAACAGGCTATGGAGATTTTCAACAGCAAGAATAAGAAAGAGGATATTACTTCAGCAGTATTTAACTGCATGTGGAATGATTACGAGAATAAGATTTCGGAAGTTAGAGATGCGGTTATCAAACTAGAAAAAGTTATCGTTTTAAAGATTATCGACAGTAAGTGGGTAGAACATATCGATATGATGAGCAAGTTAAGAGAGGGAATTCATTTGCGTTCCTATGCTCAGGATAATCCATTAAAGGCCTATACTTCTGAAGGTTATGAAATGTTTGAGGCGATGTTAAATAATATAGCTAAGGAAGTAGTAAATTTCTGTATGAATTGCCGTATTGAGATAAATAGAGGTGCTTAATAATGGAATTATATGAAATAAAACAATCATTAACGGACTATACTGACAAGTTCAATAAAATAAAGGAGTCTCTTTGACAGAAAAGCTAAAGAGAAAGAAATCAGCGATATTGAGCAGCAAATGTTAAATCCGGATTTCTTCAACGACAGAAAGAAGGCACAGTCATTAATTGATCAATGCAACAACAACAAAGATCTTCTTAGCCAGCTTGATGAGTTGTCAAATCATTTCGAACAAATAAATACCCTTATTCAATCTCTTAGCAAGGATGAAGAGGACATGATGGTTGAATTGATTCAACAGGAGTATCAGCAGTTATTAAGTAAATACGAAGATTTTGAAATAAAGATATTGTTGTCTCACCCATATGATAGAAATAATGCCATTATTGAATTGCATCCTGGTGCAGGTGGAACTGAAAGCCAGGATTGGGCGGCGATGCTTCAAAGAATGTATCTAAGATATTGTTCTTTAAAGGGCTTTAAGGTTGAAATATTAGATTATCTTGAGGGTGAAGAAGCAGGATTAAAAAGCTGTAGCATGCTGGTAAGTGGACCTTTAGCTTATGGCTTTTTAAAAAGTGAAAAGGGAGTGCATCGTTTAGTCAGAATTTCTCCATTTGATTCAGGAGGAAGAAGACATACCTCATTCGCTTCAGTGGATGTTATCCCTCAGTTTAATGATGATATCAATATTGAAATTAAACCTGAGGATATAGAAATAGAAACCCATCGTGCTTCAGGAGCTGGTGGACAGCATATTAATAAAACTGATTCTGCTGTTAGAATAATTCATAAGCCAACTGGTATTGTAACAACTTGTCAGTCAGAAAGAAGTCAGCTTCAAAATAAAGAGAGAGCAATGAATATGCTCAAAAGCAAGCTTTATCAGATTTATTTGAAAGAACAGCAGGATAAAATTGCTCAGATAAAGGGTGAGCAAAAGTCTATTGAATGGGGATCACAAATAAGGAGCTATATTTTCTGCCCTTATACTTTAGTTAAAGATCATAGAACAAATTATGAGGAAACAAATGTTTCAAGAGTAATGGATGGTTATATTTCTGAATTTATCTATGCATATTTGAAAAGTAAAATTGAATAGATGATTAAAAATGTTTATAATTTAATTAGGAGATAAATTGATATGGATGAAAGATTGGGAAACAATGAAGATTTACAGGATATTCTAAATGATATTGATGATATTACTGAAGAAAAAGAAGAAAGTGTTGACCTTTTTGGTAAAATAAAGGCGGAAACTCCTTTTGTTAAAGATACTACTGCTACTACATTATCTAGCAGCAAGCAGGCAGTAACAGATAATTTCAAAGAAAATAAAGATTATGAATATACAGTAATTGGATGTTCAACTTTAGTAGAATCAAATATCAAATGCGGTGGCAGCATTAAGGTTGAGGGAACTGTAAAAGGTAGACTAACAGTGTCTGGTAGCTGTGATGTGTGCGGTTGTGTTGAAGGTGATATTGAGGCAAATGATGTTACACTACAAGCAGGCGCAAAAGTAACAGGTAATATTTTATGCAAATCAGATTTTAGCTCAGCTACTGGTAGCAGTGTAACTGGCAACGTTGATGGCAAGAATGCTGTTATTAATTCAACAGTAAACGGCAATGTAACAGTAATATCAGATTTGAAATTGACATCTAGTGCTGTTATTTCGGGGGATATTACCTCTGCGAATATATCTGTTGCATCAGGTGCTGTATTGAACGGTAGAGTTAATATTAAACGTCAATAGGAGAAGAAGTATGAGTGATAATTATTCTTATAATGTTGTTGATAATAAAAAAGATTTAACAATTATCGGCAGTTCGACTGTGATTGAATCAAATGGTGAAAACGCGATTAGTTGTGGTGGTGACATTGAGGTTAGAGGAAAAATAAGAGGTTCCTTGTCAGTTAGCGGTTATGCTGATGTATATGGTTCAGTTGAAGGGAATGTAGTTGCCAGTCAATTGAATGCTCAAAATGGGGCTGTTATTAAAGGCGATATCAATTGCCAAAATAGTATTAGAGTATTTGAAGGAAGTCTTGTTGAGGGAAATATTAACTCAAAAAGCGCTAATATCAATTCAACAGTGGTTGGCAATGTGGTAGCTAGCAGTGATGTCAAATTAACTTCTTCTGCATCTGTCAATGGCAGTATTACAACTAGTAGTTTGAATGTTGATAGCGGTGCTTCAATTATCGGACAACTACAAGTAGTAAAAAAGTAATAAATGAAAAAAG
>JAEDOA010000111.1 GCA_016302195.1 Erysipelotrichaceae bacterium
CTTTATTATACTATTTTTTTATCCTTTTTGTTTATTATCTTTTGTCAACAAACTGATGTTTCCGAAAGGAAACCTTTCATATTGTTGATAAATCACATCTTGATATAAAAATTGACTGATAATCAAATACAAGTGTAATGCATAGATTAAAGCCAAATCTTTGCCATAAAGCAATTTTTTCTATTATAATAAAAATATGGTTAGATACTATGTAGTATTCTCTGGATTGGTCCAGGGAGTTGGGTTTCGATACTCATTGATTAAGTTGGCCAGACAGTATAATTTAACAGGTTGGGTAAGAAACCGTTATGATGAAAAAGTAGAGGCTCAGATTCAAGGAGAGTATTCTAATATTATCTATGTTATTAATCATTTAGAAGATGTTTCAAGATATATTAGAATAGATGATTATTCTATAGTGGATATAGATCTAGTTGAAAATGAGCGTGATTTTATTGTGGTATATTAAGGAGAAATTGAGATGGAAAAATTTGATATAGCTATTGTTGGCTCAGGGCCAGCAGGAATTAGTGCTGCTATTACAGCTAAAGTAAGAAATATGAATTTTAGACTGTTTGGTAATCAACAGATTAGTAAAAAATTACAACTGACCAAATTAATAGAAAATTATCCTGGCGAATATAATATTTCCGGTCAACAGTTAATTGATAAATATAAAAAGCAGCTTTCTTCAATGCAGATTGATATAGTTACTGAACGAATAATCAACATATATGATATGTCTGATTATTTCATTATTGTATCTGATAAGCAACAATACCAGTGCGATAGCGTAGTGCTTGCCTGTGGTATTCCTTTTGGCAAAACAATAAATGGAGAAAAGCTGTATCTAGGCAAGGGGGTCAGTTATTGTGCAACCTGTGATGGAAATTTCTATCGTGATAAAACATTAGCTGTTTATTGCGATAACGAAAAACTTGAAGAAGAAGTGGAATATTTATTAAAACTCGCCAAGAAAGTCTATTTGTATTGCCCTTATTCAACAAATCTGAAAGATGATAAACTTACAGTTTTGACATCAGCTTTTCAAAAGTTGTCAGGCGATATGAAATTAAAAAGTGTTGAGTTAAATGATAAACAGATTATCGATGTTGATGGCTGCTTCATATTTAGAAATGAAGTTGATCCTAGTAATCTCATTAGTGGACTAAAAATGAATGAGGGACATGTAATAGTTGATTACAATATGGCTACAAATATCAAGGGAGTTTTCGCTTGTGGCGATTTAACTGGTAGACCATATCAAATCGCCAAAGCATTAGGGCAAGGCAATATAGCGATTTTATCGGCTATTGAATACTTGTACAAAAACAGAAAATAGAGAAGGTGAAAATATGCGTGTATTAGTAAAAGCAAGTGGAATAGAAGATCAACAAATGGTTTTTGATCATAATTTAAAAGCTTATGAAATATTAGATATGATTAAAGATAAGCTGACTTACCCTTGTTACGGCTGTAAGGTTGATAATAGCTATCGTGGCTTGTTGCATAATGTTCATAGGGATTGCACTGTTGAATTTCTAGATATTAGAAATCAAGCAATTTGGATGGTTTATCAGAATAGTTTGGTTCTTCTTTATTTAAAAGCAGTTCATGATGTTTTAGGCAAGGATGTTTTGGTTTCCATTAATAATTCTTTAAGTAAGGGGCTATTTACAGTTATTAAGGCTAAAATAGACCAGCAAACCGTGGAAGCAATTCAAAGGCAGATGGAATTATTAGTTGAAAAGGATTTGCCTATTAGTAAGCAGCATATTAAAAAATCAGCTGCTATCGAGCTTGCGAAATCATATAAGCAAGACGAAACGGTTAGACTTTTAAACAGCTTGGATTACAACGATGATATTGAAATATATTCTTTAGAAGATGAAGTGGAGATATTCTACAACTTTTTAGTTCCTTCTACTGGCTACTTAGATAAATTTGAACTTCGTCTTTATCGCAATGGAGTATTATTGAGATATCCTCATCCTACCAATCCTAATGTTATTCCTTATTTTGAAGATCAGAGAATGCTTTATGATGCCTTTTCAGAAGCGACTAAATGGGGCCAGTTAATGCAGGTCAACTATGTTACTGACTTAAACGAATGCATTAAAAATAAGAAGACTTTAGATTTGTATCTTTTACAGGAGGCCTTGCATGAAAAAAAGATATCAGATATAGCTGATATGATTCTTCAAAGAAAAAGCAGGGTGGTTTTGATCTGTGGTCCATCAAGTTCTGGCAAGACAACCTTCGCAAAAAGACTATGCGTTCAGTTGGGAGTTAATGGCTTAAAAACGCTATATTTAGGAACTGATGATTATTTTGTTGAAAGAGAAGAAACACCATTGGATGAAAATGGTGAAAAGGATTTTGAAAGCATTAGGGCAGTAGATGTTAAATTATTCATTTCCGATTTGCAGAAATTACTTGATGGACAACTAGTAGATATTCCTTCATTTGATTTTAAACAAGGAAAAAAGATTTTTGGCCAACGCTTAACAAAGCTGGAGAAGAATCAAATTATTGTTATTGAAGGAATACATTCTTTAAATCAAATAATGACAGAAGGAATTGATGAAAAAGAAAAATTTAAAATCTATATTTCTCCTTTTACTCCAGTAAGTATTGACCATCATAATAGATTACCTACCACTGATTGTCGATTATTAAGAAGAATGGTAAGGGATTATCAATTTAGAGGCTGGGGTGTTAGTCACACTTTAGAAAGCTGGCCAAAGGTTAGAGCTGGTGAGGATAGAAATATTTTCCCATTCCATAGTCAGGCAGACGTTTTCTTTAATTCAAATTGTATTTATGAGCTAGCTGTGCTGAAAAAGTATGCTCAACCTTTATTAATGGAGGTTAAACCATCAGATAGCCAGTATGGTGAAGCTCAACGAATGCTGGATTATCTGCGCTATGTTGATGAGGTTGATGACGATGACAGCATTGTAAACAATTCGATTATTAGAGAGTTTATTGGCGGTTCTGTACTGGTAAAATAGGAGGATTGAAAAATGAAAAAAGTAATAAATTTAGGCATCATTATATCCATATTATTTTGTCTTTTTGGCTGTGATAATAAGCCAACAGTAAATTATGATGATAGCGAGTTTAAAGAGTTAATTGACAAGTGGTTTGTTGAAGATTTAAGTAACGATTATACTTCTACTCATTTTTCTCTAGTTAATCCTGAAAAATACGGTGTTAAAAATGTTGAGATTGGCTTTGGAGATATAGAAACAGATGTGGATTTATATCAACAAAGACTGCAGCAGTTAGAAAAGATTGATACTAGTGTATTGTCTGAAGAGTTTTATATTACCTATTTGTCTTTGAAGGACTATTATTCTTTAATGGTTGAAATGGATACAATAGAGGAAGACTACTCTTTTCTATTTTCTCCTAATAATGGAACAAATAATAATTTAGTTACCATCTTAACTGAATTTGAAATTAGAAATGAACAAGACTGTAAAGACTTTGTAGCGTATATTGAAGATGGGGTAAGATATATTGATGACTGTATCGACTACACCTTAAAGCAAAGTGAGTCAGGAATTATTCAAACTAATGAGGTTATCTATAAAATTATTGATAGCTGTCAACGTTTTGTTTCCCATGTAGAAGATAATGAAGTTATCAAAGCCTTTAATAAACAGGTTGATCAAATGGGCTATGACAGTTCATACAAAAATATGGTTAGTGAGGCAGTTATTGACAAATTAATCCCAGCTTACAATAGAGTAATACAAATGTATCAATCACTTCTTTCGAAAACGACAAATAACGATGGGCTCTATTATTATGAAAATGGTCAAGAGTATTACGAGTTGTTATTTAAGTATTATAGTGGAAGTAATCTATCTGTAGAGAAGTGGGAAAGTAATCTGGAAAAAGAAATCAATAAATTGGTTTCAAAAATCGTTTCTACTGAAATGAGTTTAAACAGTAGTGAACAGCAAGAGTATTATTATCCTTCATATGGTTTTGATAAGCCAGAAGACGATATTGAGTATATGAAAGAAAAGATGGCCAATGATTTCCCTGAGTATTATCAGGCAAGCTATACTATCAGTTTTTTAGATGAAACAGTAGCGTCAGAAAATATTTCGGCTTATTATTTGTTGTCGCCACTTGATAACTTATCAAATAATGTTATAAAAAGTAATAAAAGCTATGGGTTAAATGACCCAAATGGATTAGCCATTACTCTTGCTCATGAAGGCTATCCAGGCCATTTATATCAGCATACCTACTATTTCTCAAACTATCCTCAACAAATGATTCGAAATAACATCGACTTTATTGCTTATTCTGAAGGTTGGGCAATGTATGTAGAGGAATATGCTTATGATTATTATATTTCTAATGAAAAGATAAACATATTAAATAAGTATTACAATCGCTTCAATTATTATCTTTATGCATATTGCGATATTCTAGTTAATTATCAAGGATATCAATTGGATGATTTAACAAATTATTTATCTGATTTCTTTGCCCAAGAGTATGCCCAGATATTAGCTCAGGATATTTATTATACCGTGATTGGTGATCCATGTCTGTTTGTTCCATATGCTTTAGGGTTGTATCAGATGTTACAACTTCAAAGTGATGCAGCTAGTCAATTAGCCAGCAAGTATTCCAACAAGGAATTTAATAAAGTCATTTTGGATTGCGGAAGTACTTCCTTTGATATATTAAAACAGCAGGTAGATAAATATATTCAAGAAAATAAATAA
>JAEDOA010000112.1 GCA_016302195.1 Erysipelotrichaceae bacterium
GCAAAACCAACATGCTGATTAACAGCTTTGCCATCTTTAAATAAGATTAGATTTGGAATTGACATAACATTAAATCTGGCTGCCAATTCGTTGTCTTTATCAACATCAACTTTATATATACTTACCTTATCACCAAATAATTCGCTAGCTTCTTCCAAAACAGGAGAAAGCATTTTACAAGGCATACACCAATTTGCGAAAAAATCAACTAATACTACGCCTTTTTCTACTTTTGAATCAAAATTCTCTTTATTAATAATTTCCATGTTTTACTACCTCCTTGCAAGAGTATAATAACACAATAATTTGTATAAAGTAATAAATTTACCCGAATATTACAGCTTACTTGCTGCTAATTTATCAACAACGATTGTTACATCATTATGTCTTTGTAATATAGTGCTTGGACAGCTCTCATCAATCTTACCTTTAATAGTTTGATAGATTGCTTCTGCCTTATTTTCACCAGTAGCCAATAATAAAATCTTTCTTGCTGCCATGACATTAGCAATTCCCATTGTTATGGCTTTCTTGGGAACTAAACTAGTGTCATTATTAAAGAAACGCGCATTATCATTTATTGTTGATTGTTTCAAATCAACAATATGAGTTAGAGAATCAAAAGCTGTATAAGGTTCATTAAAACCAATATGACCATTTGAGCCAATTCCCAGCAATTGAATATCGATAACATTTTCAGCTAGCAGTTTATTGTAATCATCGCAGTTTTTTTGTAAATCGTCACCCATATTTGATGGAATATGAATGTTTTTTTCTTCGATATCAATATGATCAAATAGATTACGATGCATAAAAGAATAGTAAGATTCAGGATGATGCACATCTATGCCAACATACTCATCCAAATTAAAAGTTTTTATCATTTTGTAGCTTGTTTTTTTCTTATCGTAATCTGCTATCATATTTTGATATAGACCGATTGGTGATGAACCGGTTGCCAAGCCTAATGTCGCATCTGCTTTATTTTTGATTACTGATAACATTATTTCAAAAGCTACATTACTTAATTGATTATAATCATCACATACAATTACATTTATCATTTTTGAATTCCTTTTTCTACAATTATTTGACACAAGTCAACTAGAATAGCACTCATCTTTTTCATTTGGTTAATTGATAATAGTTCTCTAGTACCATGGAAATTATAACCTCCGGTTGGTAAATTAGGGGTTACTATTCCCATAAAAGAAAGGTTTGCTCCATCAGTTCCACCTCTAATTGGTTCATAAGATACCTTAACACCATTATTTTGGAAAGCTTGCTTGGCGTTATCCACTATATACATTTTATCCTTGATACACTCTATCATATTGTTATATGTTCTATTTATCTTTACTTTACAGATTTTTTTACCATAAGTCTTATTAAGATAAGTTTCAATATCTTTAAATTGCTGCATTTGCTTTAAAAGCAGTTTTTCATCATGATTTCTGATTATGTATACAGATTGACCATTTTCACACTCTGATTTGATATAAACCAAATGATTAAAACCTTCTCTATTTTCAGTATATTCAGCTCTTTGATTAACCGGAAGCATATTATGGAAGTCTATTAATAATTGAGATGCATTAATCATTTTATTCTTGGCGGAACCAGGATGAATGCTATTTCCCTTAATCTGTACCACAGCAGTTGCAGCATTAAAGTTTTCATATGAAATTCTATCAATTTGTCCGCCATCTAAAGTATAAGCATAATCGCATTTAAAACGGTTTAAATCAATAAGTTGTATTCCTTCGCCAATTTCCTCATCGATTGTAAAGCAGACTTCAACTCTACCATGTTTGATTTCAGGATGAACAGAAAAATATTGCAACATGTCCATTATAATGGCAATTCCGGCCTTATCATCTGCTCCCAGCAAGGTTTTACCATCAGTAACAATAATGTCGTCACCCTTTAATTCTTTTAAAAAAGGATAATCTTCAACCTTGCAATACTGACCTTTTGAAAGGCAAATATCATTACCATCATAGTTTTCTATCACTCTTGCTTTAATGTTTTTTCCACTAGCAGCATTTGATGTGTCCATATGAGCCAAAAAGCCAACAGTCATTGCTGGCTGATCGCAATTTTGCTCTAATGTCGCATATACAAAACCATTTTTGTCAACTTCGACATTTTTCATATTCAATTGCAGTAGTTGATCTTTTAGTATTTTCGCTAATACTAATTGGTTTTCACTACTAGGGACAGTCTTAGTTGTTTCGCTACTAGTAGTATCAATCTTGGTATATCCAATAAATCTCTCTACAATATCCATAAACTCACCTCAAAATCTATTATACACAATTTTGTACAAAAAGGAATAAATAAAGCCGTATTACTACGGCTTACGTCTATTTTTTACTTAACAATTGTACCTTCTGTTGGTCCACCAGCAGCATTTGATTCATCTGTATCAATATGCATAGCTAATGAGAATTTATCTAAAACACGACAAACAACATCACCAAACACTAAACTTCTGTCTTTGCTTTCAACCTTTACGCTAACAATTTGTCCGTTTGTAACCCCAAATTTTTCAGCATCACTAGTATGAAAATGGATATGTCTTTTAGCTGCGATTACACCATTTTCGATAGTTACTTCACCACAAGGTCCAACAAGCTTACAGCCTTCAGTGCCTTCAATATCACCAGATTCTCTAACTAATGCCTTAACACCAATTGTTCTAGCATCTGTTAAACTTAATTCAACCTGATTTGCCTTTCTTACTGGTCCAAGTACTGATGCCTTTAATTCTCCTTTAGGTCCAACAATAGTAAGTTTTTCATTTGTTGCGAATTGTCCTGGCTGAGAAAGCATCTTTTTAACTGTTAACTGGTATCCTTCACCAAATAATTTTTCAACTGTTTCCTGAGTTAAATGAATGTGTCTTGCACTTGTTTCTACTAAAATCTTCTCGCTCATATACTCTCCTCTTTTCTTAAATAATTATAAACCCATAATCAGTAATTTCAATAATTTGTTGCTTTAATAAATCGCCAATTATTATAGTAGTTTTTTCTTATTTTGGTATTCTTCTCTATTTTCTTTTGAGTAGCCGACAATTAAAGAAGAATTGTGCGTCAAAATTTCATCAATTAATCCATCAACAATTTCCTTATTGTCAAATACGCCAAAGCTCTTTGAAGATGCCCTATCGCAGCAAATAAGCGAATACTTAACAGCGTCATATGGGGCAGAATATACCCATAACAAATCAGCCAATTTATAAATACTAATTTTATTTTTATTACGATATAAAATATAGTTTTCGCTTATTACCGTATTGTCTTGACGATAATATGGATAGCTTGATAATTCTTTTCTGATTTCCTTAATGTCTTTGTTCTTTTTCGAAACTGCTTTTACAATTGCCGAAACAATTAATGCGATCAGCAATACTATTGAACTTAGCACGAGCATTATTCCTATACCAAGAATAATAGTATCACTTGATTCTCCTTCAACCAAATATGTGCGCAAAAATACATCATCATAATCATCAATTGTTACTGAACCCTGCCAATCAAAATAGTAATCTGCGCCATCAATAGCCAATTGTTCAATTTCACTATCAGTATCATATAGAGTCCCATATACAACAAGGTAGTAAGATGGTTCATCTATATGCTGGTATAAATCGTGATACAATTGATCGCCTATCTCTCTATCAACGCAAAGCAAATATGCGCTATCATTGTCATCAAAAACAATATAATAATCATCATATGAGCCATCTTCAAATTCTTCTTCAGCAAATGGATACATATCTACAACATTAATATATGCTTCTTCTCCTGAAACTGCTTGCCCATCCAGTTCTAATTGATAATAGCTTTTAATGTTTCCATTAACACCAATGGAAACGGCAATAAAAACGATAGCCAACACAATAGTAATAATTGTCGCTATAACTAAACCTGATTTTTTCTTTGTAAGTTTATTTATTTCTTTTTGATCCATAATATCCCCTCTTACTTGATATTTTACACTATAAAAATGAAATTACGCAAAAAATCCATTGGAAATCCAATGGATTTGGCTTAAATAGTTGTTTTCCACAAACCATGAAGATTGCAATATTCATAAACAGCTAGCGGTTTTTCTTCATCGCTAATTATAAACTGGCATTGCGGTTTGTCTTCGCTACTTAAATTAGCTCTATAGACTTTCTTGTCTGTTTCCAGGAAAATAAAGCCAATATAATGAGTCGGTATCATTGGATGGGCAGTTGAACCTACTTTAATTGAAACAACATTATTTTCAATTGATACAACTGGTAAATGCTTCTCCTGGCCTTCTTCGCTTTCTTTCGCGTTGAGTAACAACATCTTTTCACCACAGCAGTGTGGATTAACCTGACTGTCTTTAATCATTTCAGCAATATTGCCACAATGCTGACAAATAAATAATTTCATAAATTTACCTCCTATCTAACCAATAATATTGGTTAATAACAATTATTAGATACCCTTTCTTCTAATAACATATCCCCTGTAAATTCTTTCTTATCAGCAAACAATTTCTAATCATATAGATTTATAATTCAAATAATGCCTATATAATTTTCTTCAACTGCATTTTAACAAATTATATCCATTAAATCAATTAATCATAATTATATTATTCACCCAATCCATTTCAAGATA
>JAEDOA010000113.1 GCA_016302195.1 Erysipelotrichaceae bacterium
TAGCTTATTTTCAATTGGCGTTCCTGTTAGAGCTAATCTGTGTTGTGCCTTAATCACTTTAACAGATTGAGCAGTAATTGATAGGTGATTCTTAATATTCTGTGCTTCATCTATGATCTGCAAATCGAAAGTTAAATTGTGATAGTCCTCCAGATCATGGTTAAGTGATTGGTAAGATGTCACAAACACATCGTAGTCCTTTGGGTGTAAAAGCATATTGCGCCGCTCAGTTTTACTGCCGCCTAATACGCCAACTGATAACTTAGGAGCAAATTTACTTATCTCAGCTTGCCAATTATAAATGACAGAAGCTGGAGCAATTACCAAACTAGGCAGCTTACTCTTACTTTGCTCTTTTCTAGCTAATAGCAAAGCGATGATTGGCAGTGTTTTTCCTAACCCCATTTCATCTGCTAATAGGCCGCCAAAATTGTAATTAATAATGGTACTGAGCCAATTAAAACCGGCTTTTTGATAAGGGCGCAATGTATTTTGCAGACTTCTTGGTATTGCATCCCTTCTGACTTTGTTATTGGATAAGTCACCAATTAATCTATTAAAGGCGTCGTTAGTTGAAAAATGAAGAGCGCTCATGCTTTTCATTTGTTTAGCAAAATAAAATGCTCGATAAGCAGGTATTTGCAATTTACCATGGATAAAATCAGTAAACTTGATATTTAAGTCATGCATGGTTTGAGCTAGTTGTTCTATTGTTGGCTGCTCAACCGTTTGCAACATACCATTTTGCAGAATGAAATAGCGTTTTTTCTCTTGATATGCTTTTAACGCTGCTTGAATATCTTCCCAACTTAGCTTTTGACTAGTCAAATCTATATCGAGTAATTCATTAGTCAGATTAATGCTTACACCAATTTGATTATTAATTTTAATGCCTTTTAGCAATGATCTGAAATTAGCAGTAATCTGCACTTCGCCTAATTCTTTGATTTTTTTGAGGCCATTGTCAAAAAAATCAGCGATTGCATCGGCGTCATCATTTGGAAGAAGAAACTGTCCTTGATCAAAATCAGTGAAATATTGTTTAAGCTCATTTTCAACAGATTCTTCGAGTTCATTTTCTCTTTGCGTAGCTGAAGTATAATCTCGATTTAATTGGTATTCGGCATCCCCATATAGCACCAGGGCATTACAGCGAATTTTTCCGTTTAAATAATTAAGTTTAAAAATAAACCTAGCCTTAGGTGGCAATTTAGCCTTTAATTCTTGTGCTCCTGTTATAGAGATATGGTTTGCTTGCTCTAAAGTAGGCAAAACCTTTCGAGCAAATGGGACAATCGTCTTTTTGCTGAAGCGTAGTTCATCTCCTGGATGAATTTTCAATCTCTGCAGATAATGTGGTGTTAATCCAGTATATTTAATCCAAACGCCTTTGTAATAACCATAATAACTGTCTCTACCAGCAATTATTGTCCCAGCTGGGAAATCTTCAATCGTGACAATTGCGCCACCTTTATCGTCACTAATATCGATCTTTAAATCTAATTGATCAGAAGTATATCCTACTAAATGAGCACCTGAATAAAGCTTAGTACCGTTATAGATCAAATCATTTACTTCATCTGCAATGGAATTTTCAATTTCAATTGTGTTAAAATGACTAGTTCCACCGTAATAAACGCTCAAGTTTCTAGCATCAATAATTTTGGCAATAAAATCAAGCCATTTCTTACTGTCTTGAGTCATTTGATTAGGATCGATTGTCTCATTAAAAAATTTGCCTAACTTGACTGGTGTTTGCTTATGAACTGCTTCAATCAGTGCATTTAAGTCATTGAGTTGATATAAGTGCTTTTCTTTGCCTAATTTAAAAGATAGGCGAGGCATTCTACCATAATTATCAATTTGTGCCCTTAACACAATCCTATCTTTAGCTGTCTCATTATCATTTGAATATAAATCAAGTAGTTGGTTGGCTGCCTGATTAGTTACATCAAATGGATCATCCTTAATGTATTCTTCTATGAATTTGAG
Organism: Erysipelotrichaceae bacterium; assembly: GCA_016302195.1. Classification (GTDB taxonomy): domain Bacteria; phylum Bacillota_I; class Bacilli_A; order Erysipelotrichales; family Erysipelotrichaceae; genus UBA1783. Next base: position 1,993 of record JAEDOA010000113.1, read on the forward strand.
CAAAGCAAAAATAGTGATCGCATTTTCATCTTTAATAGCCGTTCTATTTTCAAAGTCGATGGTTAAGATTTGCCAGCGTGTGAATTTAATAGCTAAATTTTGCCAATTTCCATTTTCATTTTCAAAATTCCAGATATATTCATATGCACGCATTTTATCGTCTACCTGACGAAAATTAACCTCTTGTAAAGTGTCAGCTAGTATTAATGCGTGATCATATGACTCTTTACTGAAGGCTCTTTGTCCAATAATTTCGAATGGATCGATAGCAGGATTGGCTTGGATAATAGCCTGCTTAAGTTCATCCGAGATTAAGTCTTTAAAATTAACTTCAGCACTATTTGTTGCAGGTGTATTTGTATCTATTTGCTTTTGTTTTTCTTCGGTAGCCATTAGTGCGGCTACTTGATGTTTACAACGGTGCCCTTTTTGGGCCCAAGGACAATCGCATTTTAATTCAGAGGCGCGGCCGTCAATTCGTAAACGACCAGAAACATGATAGTATCGCCCTATTCCCCCCTGAACCTGAGCTGTAAAGTGTTCTTTATCAGTAGCTAATTGAATACTTTGTACCATTTGGTTTTCAAAATATATTTCTCCGCGGTTAAAAATACGCTGAGGAAACAATTTAGACCATTGTGCCATCTGAACAACCCCTTATATTCGTTTAACTTTAAACTACGATACTACATATTAAATAGTAAAAGCTAGCAGAAAGAATATAATTGATATATAGAAATATAGAGCGAGGTATTTAATATGCTAGTAAGAAGAATCGTTAAAGCTGCTTTCTTTTGTGGTGTTGGTCTAGTTGTTGGCAAAACAATCAGTTCACAAAAGCATAAAAATGATGTGAAAAAGATTTTAAGTGCCGATTATATGGACGATCATACAAAAGTTGAATTAATGCAAGACTTGAATGGTATTAAAGTGGATCGTAGTAAGAATAAAATGGTTCAATTAAACAAAAATTTGAGTACTGCCAAAAATAAGTCCGTTATTTTAGCAAAGAAAGTAGCACAAAGGCTGAAAAAATAGATAATGCATTTTGTTTTAAGGGTGCGTTTTTTATTGAAAATAGAGTGCATTTTAGTATTAACAAATGCTGAGTTGACATTATAATATGGGTGTAAGGAGTACAGTATTAACATATTTGCTTATAGAATCATATGATAATGTAAATGAAATACGCATAGATAGGGGTAATTAAAATGACTCAGCAATTTGGAAAACTAACTGCTGAAGATGTGGATTGCTATTGCCTAAGGGACACAATAAAGAACGTGAAATTAAGCGAATTGATGCTCTAATTGAAACAATCGATCAATTTAGTACATCTTACATTTTCAACGATGTTCAATCTAATGCTGTAGGCTTTGCAGAAAAAAGCTATTTCTACCCTGCAACTCGTAAGAGTTTAGAAGAGATCTATCAGCGTAGTTTGGATGAAAAGAATCGCGAATATTGTCGTAATATTAGGGGCTATTTGGATGTTTATCAAGAGCTCTACCCTGACTTGGATAACTTAGTCAACTTTTTCAATGATAATGAAAAGGATGTAAGTACAGATTCAAATATTTCTGACTGAAAAAGTATTCTATATCGTTGATTATTTTGGTAAAATATTTTCTTGGAAAGTGAGAATTTCTGTATTTTTTGGGGAGTGTTAATGCTGTTTGCATTAACAAAAAAGTTGAGTTGAGAGTAAATTCAAAAGATATTAGATGTTAAAAAAGAGATGACCTAAGGGGATCATCTCTTTTTGTTTTTCCTAGAAGAACAATCTACTCATGATAATCATGAATACTAATAAGCAAGTTGAGCTAATAAATGCTGCGCCAAATACTGCACCACCACGTTTGAAGATAACTTTGAAGTTAACAGAAACACCTAATGCAGCCATAGCCATTCCTAAGAAGATGTAAGCAATTTGTACTAAAGTGTCTAATAAACTAGCTGAGAATGGCAAGTAAGTGCCCAAAATACTAGTTAAAATGAAACCGCCTAAGAACCAAGGAATTGGTAACTTACCGTTCTTTTGAGCTTTTTCAACATTGCCTGTATTTGTTTTAGCTGAACGACGTTGGTATAAGTAACCAATAATCAATGCTACCGGAGCTAAAAGGATTACACGAGACAATTTCATAATTAATGCACTGTCTAAACTGATGTTACCAAATGCACCACCTGAAGCAACTGCATGGGCAATTTCGTGTAAAGAACCACCAGCAACAATACCGAATTGAGAATCAGTTAAACCTAAAACAGGCTTAAGACCGATTTCTAATAAAGTGAAAACAGTTCCCATTACGCAGACAACTGCTACGGCTAAGACTTCGTTTTCTCTTTTTCTTTCTTCACTAGCAGCTGTAATTTGTGGTGAAACTCCCATTACGGCTGCGGCACCACAGACACCACATCCACATGCTGATAAGAAAGCTAATTCGTCTTCTGCACCAAATTTACGGCTGAGCCAGTAAGTTAATGAAATAGTACCTACAACTGCAAGTGCAGCAACCAAGATAGTTTTAATACCTGCTGCTGCCAACTTTTCTAAATCAAGTCTAAAACCAAGCAAGATAATTCCTAATCTAAGGAACTTGTTTGAGATAAAGCCCATACCACCTGAAGCTTCTTGACGTGTCCTCTCTGGTAGAAACTGCA
>JAEDOA010000114.1 GCA_016302195.1 Erysipelotrichaceae bacterium
ATAGATGTTAAATATAAATAATTCGAGTTTGTCATAAGTTCAAAAGTATATTGTGATATTAGCTTATTTATTTTTTGCTCATCAGTATCTCTATTAGTAACTATTAACGACATCTTGCAGCCATCAAGTAATAAATTAAGCTTCTCTAATTGGTATTGATAATAAGGCATTCTGTATACGTGTCCAGTTTTTGAATCACCATCCTGCGCATTGAGGTATTTTAATTGAAAAGGCAAACTTTTTTTATTATGAGTAAGGAAAATATCTAGCATTAAATTATCAGTAATACCATTAAAAAGATTCTCTTCGATCCATTTAGCATTAATTTTTTTCCCTTCGGATGTATAGCCGGCTGCTTCATTCAAATAAGGGAATATTGAGCAAGCAGATATATTTCTTTTTAATTGATCTAATGCTTCCTTAGGAGTTCTTGAGTCTTGATCATTATTCTTTTGGATGATATTTAAGTAGTCGGATATAATATCTCGGCTACTTTTTTTATTACCTTGTGTAATATAGAAGTATGCTGACATCATATGAACGAGGATAATCTCATCAGAAGAATCTTTTAGTAAGGATTTGATTGAATAAGGAATGAGAAGATTATTTTCTCGCAAGGATAAAAATTCTTTCGTTGATAGTTTTATGAATGAATATTTGTATTTATAATAATTGCTTAAAAAAACGTATTTGAAGGTGCTTAGTGGAATTATTGGTGGTGCTTGAATGGAATGCTTTCGTATAGTATCAATTTCTGATAAATCTAATATAGAAAAGTCAATATTATCGTTGAGATCTTCACTTAAAATTTTGTCTTGTAACTGTGCTACCTTATATAGCTTTAATAAATCAAAGGGATTGTTCATTATAAAACCTCCAAAAAGTAAAGTGGCAATTTCATATGCTTACTTTGAAGCGTGATTTTAGTAGAATAAAAGCCGTGAAGTAATGGACGCATTGCTGAAAACTATCATATTTGACCGGTCGGATATGAAGAATTTAACGGAGGATAATCCAATGTCACAATCTTCATTATGCCTTAACAAACGTCAGGAAGAACTCCTGCAGCTAAAAGCTTCCATCATTAACCAGAAAAAACTGTACTGTGATGGAAATGACTTTTACATTCTCCAACCAGAAATAAGGTTAATAGAGAAGCTGCCAAAAGGCAATGAGTTGGTTCGTTTTTTCAAGGATAATATGCTCAAGAAGTTAGGATACGAAAATTTATCTGTAGCAAGCATAAAATCTTTGCTTAACGAACTGGCAGTTGATTCAGAAATTCATATTGAAAATGCTGTGTTTGAAAAAAATATGGAATATGTTAATTTCCGCAATGGAGTTCTGGATATAAACACCGGAAAATTTACGGCAGAAGCAGATGGCTATTTCGATTATGTGCTAGATTGCAATTATAGTACTGGTGAATCCAAAAATAGTTTTCCTAACTCTCTTTTGAAGCTGTTAAAAGAACCTATGGACTTAGAAAATATAAACTCGTTATCTGAGAAAGATAAGAGTAAAGTAATACTTGTATTAGAGGCAATCGGTTATATATTATCTGATAGCCAGCAGGAGCGGAAAGCAATCTTTTTTATAGGACCGACAGCTTCAGGGAAATCAACGCTTGCTAAATTCATTGCTTCTATTATAGCACCAAAATCAATGGTGAAAAAGTATACATTAACACAGATGGCTGAAGGTTTTTCTTCAATGTCGGCGGTTCGAGCTAAGCTTAACTATGCTGATGAACTTGACGTTAGTTCCAAAAAGAGCCTGCAGTTGTTTAAGTTGATGGTTAGCGGAGGAGAATTAACATTACCGCAAAAATATGCCGAGGATAGAGATGTGCCTATTAGAGCAAAACTACTCTTCTGTTGTAATGAGCTGCCTGATTTGCATAATTTGCAAGCTGAGGCCATTATGGATAGGATGCTTTTGATAGGATTTAAAAATTCTGTTAAGAAGCGTGACTCTACGCTAGCTGATTACTTGTATTGGCAAAGAGATTTGATTGTATCAATGGCTTTTGATGCTTATATGGAAACTAAGAACAAGCGTAAATTTACAGATAGTAAGTTTGCTCAAGACCTGCTCAAGATTTATTCAGTTGAACAAAATAGCAATAAAAATTTTGTGAATGACTGCCTAAAGCTTTCAACAGATGGGAAAATAGCAAGTAGCAAGTTATTTGATGAATACCTTAGTTACTGCCAGGCTAATGGAATTTCTAAACCGTTAAGCAGGCACTCTTTGTATCAAGAAATTTTGACAAAATTCGCAGGGTATGCGGAGCAAAAGAAAATTCGAGATCCTAATACGGGTAGATCTGTACAGGGATTTACCGGAATAGCGTTTAAAAATGATGAAGGAGAGATTATCCATGGCCAATAACCTGAATAGAGCAGTTCAATGTAGATTGAATGACGAAGAATTTATAAAATTGGAGAACTTAGCAAAGATAAATGGTATAAAGAAATCTGAAGTGATTAGAAAATCTGTTGATCATTATTTAGATACATATAACAGAGAAGGCGCGAAATATAAGCCGTTAATTCTAAATAATATCAAAACAATGAAATTATTATTGGAATCAGACAGATTCCATAAAGAAGAACTTAAGAGAGAGGTAGCGAGGTTATTATGGGCAATAAATCAATAATGCGTCTTATAAATGTAGGTGCTAAAGGTAAGGCGGATAATAATGCAAAAGCTAAAAAACATGCGGAATATGTTCTTCGTAAAGATGCTACGACAAAGTCATTGACATATTTTGAGATGGTTTCTTCTGAGAATCCCATTGATGAGTTCGGCTTTTTTGCTAGACGTACAGGCAAAGATGCTGGTAGACCGCTGAAACACTTAGTTGTTTCATATAAAGCTAAAAAGGAACTACAGTGGGAGAATTATCTTGAAGTTACTGAGGAAATAGCGGGATTTTTTGGTAAAGAATATCAGATTATAGCCGCGGTGCATGATAATATTCCTAATAGACCTCATGCACATATTTTGGTAGATTGTTTTAATGTGAGTACGGAAAAGAAGATGTCTGAAAGCCCTCGTGAATTTTGGAGATTAGTCGAATATGTTAATTCTGTATTAGACAAGAATGATATATATCCATTATTACAAGGCTGTCGTCAACAGAAAAAAGATGCAGAGGTGGGAGTTTGCGAAACTGCAGAGCTTTGTAGTGACATATCTATGCCAGCATCTGTATATTGTGAAGAATATCTTTATAATGGACCAATAGCTACGTATCAACAGGATAAAGATTTTAATGGATTCCCTGTAAGCATTGCTAATAGTGGTGTTTTTGTTGGAAATGGGGTTAAAGAGTGTTTTGAGGGTGGCGCCAGAGATGATTTTAGTGCGTATTTCCCAAATACTTCTGAAGAACAAAGTTTAGAGGATATTTTGCTGATAGCTCGCTTTTTAGGATTGGAGGATAAAAATGTATAAGAATAAGATGTTGATTTATGGTATTGCGTTAGTAGAAAATGGTAAAGTTGTTAATTATTCTGGTCATGGTTATGATCTTGAAACAAAAGAAAGGCTATTTTATGATGGCGGGTTAGGAAAATATGATAATTTTGATTTGCTAAGAAGGTTGATTATTGGTCCTGAAAAATATATCGAACTGAATCCGGAGAAGGTAGAAAAGCCGAGACAGCTGTTTGATTTCAGTGTCAGATGTAATGTTTGTGGACGTGCTTTAACTTATAAAGAAAGCGTGTTTTGTCAAGAAAATGGTCTTATGCCAACATGCTACCAATGTCAATATTCTCGAAATTGATTATATATTATAACTTTGAGCATATTGATGGATGCTTGATAAAAAAGATTGGAGGTATAGAGATGTCAAAAAGAGTTGCTGGAGAAGGCACAATTTATTTCGATAAAAGTATGCAAAGATTTGTAGGGCAGTTCCCTTACAAGGATTTGGAAACTGGAAAAACGAAAAGAAAAAAAATCACTGGCCTTACAAAAAAGGAAGTTTTGGAAAAGGGGCAAAATTTCAAATTAGATTTAGATCACGGATGTGTACTACCCAAAAATGAAGATGATGATATTACACTAGGGGAGTATATGAATAAGTGGTTAGAGGATACTGTCAGAAGTACAGTGAGGATTAAAACCTACGAACGTTATGAATGTGCTTATCGTTGCCATATAAAGCCTTATCTTGCTTCTACTAAATTAAGAGCTTTTACTCGTGTTGGCCTACAAGAGTACTTTGTAAAGTTGAGTAAATCTGGAAAAGTAGATGGTTCAAAGTTAGCTCCACGCACGGTTAACGCTATTAGACGATTACTTAAAATGGTGTTTAAATACGCAGTGGGAGATGGATTATTAATGAAAAATCCAGTTGAATTAACTAAGCCCATACGTATAGAGCCTACGCCTATCAATGTTTTCAAAGTAGCTGAATATCAAAAACTTTTAGAGGTTGCAAAAGCAGAAAGCTGTAGAGATTATTTGGTGGTTAGAATTGCTTTTGCTACAGGAATGCGTATAGGTGAGATTTTTGGCTTAGAATATTCAGCAATAGATTTTGAAAAAAATCTTATTTCTGTAAAGCAGACAGTTGTTACTAGTAGGCACGGAAAGCGAGTTCAGCGTACAGCTAAAAATAG
>JAEDOA010000115.1 GCA_016302195.1 Erysipelotrichaceae bacterium
TGTATTCGTCATCGGAAAGATATAAATGATATTTCTGTTCTTTCAAAACAACCACATCCTGTTACCGCAATTATATAATAAGAAAGGACATAGAGACGGTGTGCGATTGTCGCTTGCCCATCCCTAAATGAACAAATTAACAGGATAACAACCGCCTTGTCCATTAGCAAGAATTTTTCTCTTTTACCGAAAAAATGAAAAAACGCCGAAAAGCATTTATAGATAAAGGCTTTCAGCGTTGTTGGCTGGCGTCCCAAAGAGGAATTGAACCTCCGACCCCACGCTTAGGAGGCGTGTGCTCTATCCGACTGAGCTACTGGGACATATTGATTTCCTCAACAACTAGCTGTTGAAGGGTAATGATGTAAGGTGTATACTCTATTCAATTGAGTTAGGGAAATAATATAATCTTTTTTCGTTTTTGGAATTTAGCGAAGGTTATCAATTAGTTTTAAAAGAGATTTGTGATAGCTTATTAACCATGGAAAAATCCCAACAAATTAATTATAACATTATTTACGATAATATATGATAAAATATTTATTGGTGGTGATAAAATGCAGGATATTTATCTTAATAAAATTGTGGATATAGCTGATCCATATTGTCAATTCATTGAACAGTTTAATAAAGAGATATATAAATATGGAGCCATTGTATACAATAGCGAAGTAAATAGTTATCAATTCATTAGACATTTTTCTGATATTGACTATAAAAAGGAACTATTGCCAGACTTTATAAAAGTTGAAAATAGCGACAAACTATTAAATGGTCTGTCCTTGACCATCCATTATGAATTTGATCCAGAGACAGAAGAGGATCAGGAAAACCTTGATATTTGGGAAAATGAATTATCTCAAATGCTGATACCATATTATGATTATGATGATGAAGGAGAGGTTTATCAAAAGGATGAAATTCCTTTTACAACAAAGCCTACAAAACATATTGTCTGGTTTTTAGATGAAAAAAGTTTTGATTATATCTACTCACTGGATCTGTTAATTTATACACCGATTATCAAGAAAATGAGTATCATTCAAAACCTTATTAGAAATTATTGCGTCCATCCTTTTGAATTCAAATATCAAAATGACGACAATTATACTGTTCCCAACTTACAGGGCGTTTATCAGTCAGAAGAAAAAGATGACACTTTGTCTTAATGTCTAAGAGAAAGATGTCATCTTTTTTAACTGTTATATCCCCATACTGTAATGAATATACCTATTATCATTACTAGAATTGATGCTACAGAAGCCACCATTGATTTTTGAGAAGTCCAAAACAAGGAAATAAATGCCAACAATACAACTCCCATGCCCACTAGCATAATATAAATATCTTTGTTACCGCTGCTTTTATTTTTCATAACTTACTTCCTCCTATAAAAATTATACCAAATAGTTTAGCTAATCAACCTTAATTTTACTTAATACTTCACCAACTTTTGCGTTTATAACTAAGTTAGCTCTAGAATTAATGCTTGTCGATGATAGATTAATTACCACTAGATTCTTGCCATTGAAATAATTAACAAAAGAAGCTGCAGGGTAAACTACTAATGATGTGCCACATACGATAAGGCAATCGGCCTTACTAATTGCATCAATTGATGCCTCTATTACATCCTGGTTTAATGCTTCCTGATATAGTACAACATCTGGTTTAATTATACCTGAGCAATCACATAGTGGTACAGTATCCATCTTGATAATATCATCCAGTGAATAAAATTTATGACATTTTGTACAGTAGTTTTTCATTACTGTCCCATGCAGTTCGTAGACAACTTTACTTCCTGCTTTTTGATGTAAATCATCAATGTTTTGTGTTACAACAGCTAATACCTTTCCTTTTTGCTCTAGTTGAGCCATCTTGATATGAGCTTGATTAGGTTTGGCATCTGGATAAATCATTCTATCACGATAAAATCGATAAAACTCATAAGGATTTTCCAAAAAGAAATCATGAGAAATGATAAATTCAGGCGGATATTTATACTTTTGATTATATAAACCATCACTACTTCTGAAATCAGGTATATTACTTTCAGTGGAGATGCCAGCACCTGTAAAAAAGACAATTTTATTACTTGAATCTATGATTGATTGTAACTGTTCAATTTGATTATCTAAGTATGACTGCATTTAGTACATTCCTTTCTCCTGCTCCTTGATATGATACAGGACTGTTTATCAGCTTACCTTTTTCTACTAGAACTGTTGAGCCTCCGCCATCAAGGTTACAAGCGTTATATACGCCATATCGTAGCAATACTTCTGTTAGTTCGACCATGCTTGCTCCATTAGATCCATTTGCTCCTCTTCCATCTATGGTAAGCATAATTACGATTCCGTCTTTTCTTTGACCAATAACAGTTCTTGGCTGATAGCCATAACCGCCGTTTCCTGTGAATTGAGCCGCTTTACCATTAACTATCAAGAAGGGTCCAAATTCCAAACCCCACTTCATTCCAGCATCAACTGCTTCTTGTGCTGTCGAATTCATTAGCATTAATACACCATCATCATTCATTCCGACAATTTCCCCAGTTCTTCCCGTATCATAATATATACTATGATCACTTATTAAAATACTATAAGGAGATTTGGAATAGTCTTCAGCAACTGCATATCCTCCACCGTTGATTGCCACAATAGCATTATTCATTTTCGCAAGTTCGGATACTTCATTACCATATCTGTTAGATGTAATAGCTAAATCTAATCTTTTTGGTTGATATACTACGGTTACATAGCCATTAAATGACCCTTCATTTATTCTAAATATCTTATATAAATCATTGCCTTCTTCTTTCTGCAGTATCTGTTTTTCATACTCATTTGCGTAAACAGTTACATCAGAAGGGTCGATGAATTCGATGTCGTCGACGTTAGAGAACTTTTCTCCCTGTGTAGTGGTATTGGCTGAAACAACCTTTTTAACCATATCTTGGGAATATAATACATAAGCAAAATATTTATGTCCCCCTGTTGATAGGGCTGTTGTAACTAGCCAGTCTCTAAATCCGGAATAAGGACCGTATGCTAATAGGAAGCAGAAAACTGCGCATATATCAACGAAAATAAGCACATAACTATACCAGCTTAGCTTTTTTCTTTTTTCAACACCGCCTTTTACTTGTATTTCTCTAACTAGTTTATCAATTTGTTTAGGTGAATAATTTTGATACATCATTCTATCACCTCCAATATGTATGGATTATCGTAACTTCCATCACCGGAGGTAATCTTAATATTTTTATTCATTAATATCATAGGTCTAATCGCTGCCTTATCTTGCAAAAAGTTGGCATATAAGATACCCTTTTTATAAACGAGTATCATATCTTCAGATTGAATGGTGCTATTTGCGAGAAAATAATCCTGTTCTCCAAATAAGTAACGACATCCAATAGCTGGTATCGATACATAGGCTGTAAAGCTATCGTTGTAACTTTGTTGGAAATCGTAATTTTCTAGTTGTGTAAACATACCGCAATTCCAGTTATTCTCCAACAGATAGGCTTGATAGTTATATAAAGTGCTTAAATAGTCTTCGTTGATGTATCGACCAACTCCTGATGATTTGTTTAAATAGTTATACGCACCGAAGTTTCTTTTAAATACCTCGCCGTCTGTTTCTATAACACCATCCAGCATCAATACTGCGTTTCCACTTTCTTTTGATTCTATAATCCATTTCTGATCGCTATAGATAATATAGTCTCCTGGTTTTGTAAAGGAGATATTTTCAGCTGTAGTCTTCTTATAGAGGATATATGGATCTTCTTTACTTCCTTTTCCACTTAAAGCTATTAATGAAGAATCCAAAGTTAAAACAGCTCTAACTCCGCTTAACTGGTTTGTAGAGTAGGCAGTGCCTATTGCTCCATTTTCATCTATATAATAATAATCGTAATTGCTGTTGCAGTTGCTCAGCCAAAAGCTTTGACCATTAACCAAATATGATTTATCTGCTCCTGCTAAAAGGTAGTCTTCAATCGATAGAATAGTGACTTTGCAGTTTAAATATAAGTCTGAGGAATAATTGTTGATATCATCGACGATATTTAAATTGGCTTTGGTTTCAACAATATTGCTTTTGTTGGATAAATCAGTGAAATAAATACCACTTAAATTATCAGATGGTATTTTGTTTAACCATTTATAAATCGATGATTGTTCAAAGGTTCCATCATTTTCCAATGTCAAGCTTGTTAAGCAGTCATCTGAAACGATTTTGACATTCCCGTCTTTATCAATTCCCACAATTCTATACAAAGCATTTTCGTATAAGCAATAGTTATCGTTTACCATTCCTTTAAATACGTAACTGCCATCCTGCTGCTGATACAATCTATCCTCTTTTAGAACATCATTTCTCGCAATTAAAAGATGTGATAAAGTATCACTTGTAGTATCTGTGTAGGTAATAGTCATCTTTTCTTTATAATAAAACAATCTGCCAAAATAGAAGGTCATGATTGCTAATACGATGATAGTATTAACAATCTGAAACCAGTTCTCTTTACTTAAAGATAGCTTTTTTTTCATCAGTTTTTAACACCTCATTATTAATTCTACCACAAATTTCAAAATACAAAAATATAACCGGTTTTTTACTGCCT
>JAEDOA010000116.1 GCA_016302195.1 Erysipelotrichaceae bacterium
CTCAATTCGTTTTTTATTTTCATTGCGCCATTGTTCGAATCGTTTGTTTATATATGGTATGATTTTATTTTTCTCTTCCATATACTCTCGTGCTTTGCGAGCAAAATCCTCTGGTGTTACACTATGAGCATATAGAATAATTGAACTGCCACTCAATGGAACAGAGTATCCAAACTCATTCGAGAACACATATTGATAATAGCCGTAACTTTCCTTTGTCCCCAAAAACTGTCCTGTTAATAATTCGTAGTAGTTACCATTTTCTTCGTATAACATTATTGTATACCATTTGTCTGGATAACTTTTAAATAATCCATTTTTTTTCCACTGATATTGTATCTTTTGTTGTGAATATACATAAAATTTTCTATCCATTTTTATTCTCCTCTATGACTTTGTTAATATACTTGATATGTCTGTTTTCCTCCGTCGAAAGTTTCATCACAGCAACATAATCTTTATATGAAATGGATGATTTCAATTTCTCAAAACAGATGAATGGCGAATCAATCAAATAGTTGTTTTCTTCACCACGAAGTCTTTCTATCATATTTACAACTTGTTTTGGAATCCCTTTTACAGACAAGTATTCTAAGAATAGTTTCCACCTTCTCTTAGAAAATAGCAAGGGGTTAATTTCATTAAAAATCCAAGTAAGTATCATTTCTATCAGCAAGTATATATCTGTATTTTTACCAATCTTTACTGATCCATCTTTGTTGAAATACTTGTCGCGTGGTAATATATTTTCTTTGCTATTATCATAGTATAGCGGACATGTCATCATAAAACCGTTGCTTACAGAGAAACCATCAACATCAATTAAATGTACTTTACCATCATTTGTAACTATCACATTTTTTGGATGTAGATCGCCTAAATAGATGTTGGTGGGCAATTTATTTATAACTAATGCTAACTGGTCAAAAATGTTTAATATGATATGTCTGGGGATTTCTTGATTTTGTAATATTTCATCAAATGTTACCCCTTCTACATAAGGCATAAGATATCCAACTATATTGCCTTCATATTCGATCAATTCAGTTGGCAAAACAAGCTCTAAAAAATCATCAGAATGTAGCTGATCAGAAATTAGTTTTAAATTAGCAAGATTTCTTTCCCACACATCGTAGTTTGTGTAGCATACCTTAGCAATTTGTCGTTTATGCGGAAGTAGTAATAATCGTGTATACGCGTTCAAATTTCCAGTTTGAGAAATCTCACCGTTGATGTCGTCTAATATATCAAGGAAAGGAACAACTTTCAAATATATACCCTCCTTTGATTGTTTTCACTTTTTTATAAAGTTTGTATATTTGCTGATTATGAAGGGTTTCCACCCCTGTCAAATAGGTGCTGTAAAGTAGTAATTTTTTAGAACTACAGTTTTACAAGCACCCGTCTAAAATCCGTTTTTTATTATTTATTCAATTTAGCAAATTCTACAGCAATATCACTTGCTACTTTTGCATTATGATAAGCTAACTGAAGATTAGAGGCAAATGATACACCTGATGTAATATCCTTAATATGAGCTAATAAGTATGGTGTTGTTGCTTTTCCATGAATACCATCTTTCTTTGCCATTTCTAATGCTTCGTTGATTACTTTTTCCATATAATCATAATCTAATTCGTATTCTGCAGGAATTGGGTTAGCAATTAGCATTCCACCTTCTAAACCTAAATCCCATTTAGTTTTCATAATCTTTGCTGCTGTTTGAGCATCAGGAATATTGTAGTCAACACCAAATCCTGATTTACGGCAATAGAATGCAGGGAAATCATCTGTTTGATAGCCTAAAACTGGAACACCCATTGTTTCAAGATATTCTAAAGTTAAACCTATATCTAGAATTGATTTACATCCTGCACCAACTACAGCAACAGGAGTATGAGCTAATTCCTGTAAGTCAGCAGAAATATCCATTGTTTCAGTAGCTCCACGGTGAACCCCGCCAATACCTCCAGTAGCAAATACTTTAATTCCTGCCAAAGAAGCAATTAACATTGTAGTAGCAACTGTTGTAGCACCAGTTTGATTAGTTGCTAAATAAGTAGCTACATCGCGTCTGCTTACCTTTCCTACGTTTTCAGCTTTGCACATTAAATCTAACTCATCTGATGTTAATCCAATTTTTAATTTGCCTCCGATAATAGCTGTTGTAGCTGGAATCGCACCTGCTTCTCTAACAACAACTTCAACTTTGTGAGCAAATTCAACATTTTCTGGAAAAGGCATACCATGTGATAAAATAGTGCTTTCTAATGCTACAATTGGTTTACCTGATTCTAGAGCTTCTTGAATCTCATCAGTAATACTTAAATAATCTTTGTAATTCATATTAACCTCTTTCTTTTTCTATAATTTCATTTAATTTATCTATACTCATTTCTGAGCTGATAGTATTTTTTGAACTAATAGCAATTATCCCAGCTGCTAAGGCGTAGTTTAGAGTTGTATCAATTGAATAATCATTAACATAACTATAAACAATAGCTCCCATAAAAGCATCACCTGCTCCAGTAGCATTAACCATATTTACTTCTTTAAATTTTTTTGTTAATACTGTACCGCTATTATCACAATATAAACAGCCATCTTTGCCCATAGAGACAAATATCCTTTTAACTCCCTTTGATAAAACTATTTTACAAGCATCAATTTTTTCTTGAAGTGAATTTGCTTTGTGATCAGAAAGAATTTCGAGCTCTAACTCATTAGGCTTTAATGTGTGAATATATTGTAAATATGGTTTAATTGCTAAAGCATAAGAACAGCTTACTGGATCACAAAAGATAGGAACAATAGAACTATAATTTAAACAAATATAATTGATTAAATCTTTATTTTGGATTAAGCAGGGATCTATTACCATTAAATCACTATTTACAATTAAATCATGGTTCTTTTTAATGTAATCAATCGATAAATGGGAAATAATATGCATATCACTAATAGCTAATTTCATATCACCATTATTTTGTAATATTGATAAGTATGAAGATGATGATTGATTTTTAACAATTAGAACATTTGATACATCAATATTTGCTTTTCTTGAACAGTCTAATATTAATTGTCCTGCGCTATCATCGCCTACAGCAGACAAAAGTTTAGTTGGATAACCAATTCTACTGATATTCTCTAAGATATTTCTAGTAACTCCACCAACAGAAATATTCATAAATCCAGGATTGGAGTCTCTATCAATTAATGGATTAATACTTCTTCCGCTAATATCAAAGTTTGCTGCACCTATTCCAATAACATAATTCTTATTCATACAATTTTACCAAATATATTTTAACACAACTTAGTATTCATTTATGACTAAAGTATTGATTTTATGGAAATATTTGCTAAAATAGAATTATTCTAATTCTAGAGTGGGTTTATGACAAAGTATGCATCAAAAATTCTTGAAATTATAAATAATTCTAGTTCACACTTAACTGCTGAACAGATTTTTATGATTTTAAAACAAAACAACAGTAAAGTTGTACTGGCAACAGTATACAACAACTTGAATTATCTTTTATCTAAAGGATATATAAGTACTATAACTGTTGACAATAAGGCCATACACTACGATAAAGTCATAAAGCATGACCATCTTATTTGCAAAAATTGTAAAAGGATTACAGATGTACAAGTTAAAGATATAACTGAAAGTCTAAAGGAACAACTTAATGTTGATATACTAGATTATCAAATAAGTATCGATTATATCTGCCCAGAGTGTCAAAAACTCATTAAGAGTTGATAGATATTTCTACAAGGAGGTTTTTTATGGCAAAGTGGAAATGTAAAGTATGTGGTTATGTTTACGAAGGAGAAAGTGCACCAGAAGTATGCCCAGTTTGTAAACAACCATCAACTGTATTTGTAAAGGTTGAAGAACCAAAGAATCCTTATGCAGGAACTCAAACTGAAAAGAATTTATTAGCTGCATTTGCTGGTGAATCTGAAGCAAGAAATAAATATACATATTTTGCTTCAAAAGCTAAAAAAGAAGGATATGAACAAATAGCTGCTCTATTCTTAAAAACTGCAGAAAATGAAAAAGAACATGCAAAGATCTGGTTTAAAGAGTTAAAAGGTATCGGAGATACTGCTGCAAACTTAAAAGCTGCTGCTGAAGGCGAAAACTATGAATGGACAGATATGTATGAAGGTTTTGCAAAAACAGCTAAGGAAGAAGGATTTGATGCTTTAGCAGAAAAATTCTTAGCAGTAGCAAAAATTGAAAAATCACATGAAGAAAGATATCGTGCTCTTTTAAATAATGTTGAAACAAAGCAGGTATTTGAAAAGAGCGAAGTTAAAGTATGGGAATGCCGCAATTGTGGTCATATTGTTGTTGGAACTAAGGCTCCTGAAACATGCCCTGTTTGCGATCATCCTCAAAGCTATTTCGAAGTTCACGCAGAAAATTATTAAAAAACGGATTAAAAAATCCGTTTTCTTTTGAAAAAAAGATGTAATTGTCAAATATTACATCTTTTTAATTTTTACTTACTTGTATAAATTG
>JAEDOA010000117.1 GCA_016302195.1 Erysipelotrichaceae bacterium
TGGTAATGCTTTTGACTGATGCTCCAGCTATTCGTGATGTTCTTTTGTTCCCAACTATGCGTCCTGAAGCAGTTCCTTCAATTGAAGCTGAAGTTCAAGCTGATATGAAAAAGAAGAACAAGAAAAACTAAGATTAGTCTTTAATATGTAAAGATAACCAAGTATTTTGCTTGGTTATTTTTTGTGCTTGCATAGTTTTTAAGGGTGTAAAATAACATTGGTTTCATGTAGGAGGAACGAAACTATGAAATTAAAAAAGAAGATTACATTTCTGTCTTTAATATTGCTCTTTTTAGTGCAATAGTTGTAGGGATAACTACTAATCAAAAAGTTGCAGCAGATGATGATGAAAGTGCTGCACAGATGATAAATGAATTTTTTAATAATCGGGGAATATTGAAAAATGGTGCCAAAGCAGAGATCTTAGATGAGTCACAAGTTGGACACTGGTGTGAACACCAATTTCTTATTTATGATAAGGATTACCACGATTTTGACCATATGCCCTATGGGAATTATACAATTGGAAATGAAATATATGCAACGGATTGGAAAAAGCCAAGCGATCAAAATTTAAAGGTCACATTTTATTCAACTTTGTATAATCCTAAGACCATGGCAGAAATTCAAGCAAATACTCAAGGCTCTGTGAATATACCAGCTGGTAAAGATAGTGGATATGCTTTTTGGGTAATTAAGGTTAGATGTGATAAAGATGGAATTAAGGTCTTATCTCAAAAAGATTATGATAAAGCACCATCTTCACCATATTCAGTTAAGCAAGTTAAGAATATTTTCTTCAAGAAATTAACTCTGGAATCTAATAGAAAAGCTATAAAGAAATCAAGCTTCATTGGTAATAAGCCTAAATTTAGTTTTAGTAATGTTTCTTTAATTAAGGATGAAGTTACTTGGATGTACCGGAAGAACTTTCAACGGTCAATGATTTCATACAAGGGAAAGTTACCTGTTCACGATTATGATTTTAAAGCTCATGTACGCGTTAATAATTTTAAGCCAAGTAAGAAAAATAGAACTTACGATTTGGGAGATAGAGATGGCGATACTATTGCTAAAATTCATGTGCCTAAGAATTCTAGAAATGGTAGTGGCACTATTAAGTTAGATTTGAATTTAACCTTTAATGATTACTTTTTTAAAGCTAAATTATAATAGAAATTGATAAGCAAAATCTCATATTTGTGTTTTAATACACGGATATGAGATTTTTTGTTAAAAAGTATTGCAATGTAAAACCAGTTTGCTATAATAATATTTGTCATGCGGAAGTAGTTCAGTGGTAGAACATCACCTTGCCATGGTGGGGGTCGCGGGTTCGAATCCCGTCTTCCGCTCTAAGTTAGAGAAGAGTTCATGAAAATGAACTCTTTTTTATATCTAAAATTAGATTTAACATAAAGTTCGTGAATTACGATATTCTTTCATTATTTGTACCTTAAATAGTCATATACTTAATTTAAATAGAAACAATAAACGCTATTGACTCCAATGAAGTACGAGATTACAATAAAAATTGTTAGTTAACATTCACTTTATGGAGGAAAATAATGACACAATCAAAAAGCTTTCTTGCGGTTGCCTTAGCTTCGGTGGCTCTTTTGGGCTTAGGACTAAAAGAAAATGAAGTAGTTAATGCTGCTTCAGTAAAAGTGGTTACTAATCATGATCCTTATGCTAAACCGCAACAAACTAAAGACTGGGCTAATGCTAAGAAATATAAAAATTATTTGCCTGTTCAATTTTTAGGCATTAACGACTTTCACGGCGGACTAGAGAGGACTTACACAGCTAATATTGATGGCCACAGTTATAAGAATGCTGGTGGAGCTGCTCGTTTAGCTAGCTACTTAAACGATGCGCAGGGCTATTTTAAAAAGGTAAATCCTAAAGGTAAAACTTTCCGTGTTGAAGCAGGTGATATGGTAGGTGCATCCCCAGCAAATTCTGCTTTATTAAACGACGAACCAACTATGCATGTGTTGCGCCAAATGAATTTCTCAGTTGGTACTTTGGGCAACCACGAATTTGACCACGGTTTGGCTGAATTTCACCGTATTTTAATTGGTGCTAAGCCGAATATGAATGAAGCTTCAAAATATGGTTACACTAGTATTCTTAAAGACTATCCTCATCAAAATTCTAAGATTCAAATTGTAATAGCAAACGTGGTTAATCGTTCAAACGGCAAAATTCCTTTTGGCTTTAAACCATACACTATTAAAACAGTTAAGCAAGGCAAGAAGAGCGTTAAAGTTGGTTTTATTGGAATCTTAACTACAACCATGCCCAGCCTGACTACTTACAACAACTACCATCCATATCGCTATCTTGATGAAGCAAAAACTATTGCAAAATACGAAAAGATTTTGCGTAATAAAGGCGTTAAAGCGATTGTAGTTTTAGCTCATACTGGTGCTAATAGCGCAGATAATCAAACTACTGGTGCATCTGTTGATATTTTAAAGAAACTCTATAAGATTGATCCACATAACAGCGTTGACTTGTATATTGCTGCTCACTCACACCAATATGCCAACGCAACAGTAGGTCATACTAAATTAATGCAAGCTATTTATTCGGGCGCCGCTTTTGATAATGCAATTGGCTACTTGAATCCGAAAACTCATGACTTTGCTAAAAATAGTTTAGTCGGACATGTTTATCCAGTTCAGTCAGCATCTGCAGAACCTACAATAAAAGATGATGCGAAAGTTGCTGCAATCGTAAAAAATGCTGATAAGAGAACTGATGCCTTGGCTAATGAAAAGATCGGTCAAGCTAGTTTGGCTGAAACAATTTTAAGCGGTAGAGGTCATAGCTTATACAGTGAAGAAAGTCCTGCTGGAAACGTGGCAGTTGATGCACAACTTTATGAAACCAATAAATTAGTTAAAGAAAAGCATGCCAAATACACTGTAAACTTTGCGATGACTAATACCGGTGGCGTTAGAAGTGACCTTGTTGTTGGTAAAGATAAGTCCATTACTTTAGGTGCAGCTCGTGCAGTTCAACCTTGGTACAATGATCTTTATGTCATTTCAATGACTGGTCAACAAATTTATAACGTTTTGAACCAACAAAATTATAATGGTGAAACTCGCTATTTATTAATTTCAGGGATGAAACTTAAATATACTGAAACTAATAGTGGTGC
The DNA here is from genome assembly GCA_016302195.1 of Erysipelotrichaceae bacterium. Classification (GTDB taxonomy): domain Bacteria; phylum Bacillota_I; class Bacilli_A; order Erysipelotrichales; family Erysipelotrichaceae; genus UBA1783. Next base: position 3,176 of record JAEDOA010000117.1, read on the forward strand.
TAATCGCTACCATGTATCCGAAGTGATTGATAATGCAACAGGCAAGCCACTTGATTCAAACAAACGTTATAACATTGTTGTCAATTCATTCTTGCATGACGGCGGAGATAACTTTACTGAATTTCGTAAAGCAAAATTAGTAGATAATCAAATTGGTAAGGACACTGATTTTCTCGTTCAATACATTAAAGATATGAGCAAGGACGGCAACTCACTTGTTGCTCCGACAGCAGATCGCAAACAAAAGCAATAATTAAGAAATTGAATAATTAAAATGCAGGCGAAGAAGCCTGTATTTTTTTTATGGAAAAAGTATTGCAAAGCAAAATTAGTTTGCTATAATAATATTTGTTCTTGCGGAAGTAGTTCAGTGGTAGAACATCACCTTGCCATGGTGGGGGTCGCGGGTTCGAATCCCGTCTTCCGCTCCAAGATGAAAGCTCACAGAAGGTGAGCTTTTTTTCTACCCAAAATTAGATAGAACTAAATAAATCTAACAAAAGGCATGAATCATATGAAACGTTTTTTATCTAAAGCATTGGCAAAAAATATTAAATTAAAAGATGTTATGTTTGAATTGGATAAGCAAAGAAAAGACGCTAACTTGAATGCAATTATTTCTTTTGAAATAGTATTTAAAGAACCGGATGGAACGATACACTTAGAAAATATTAATTTTAAAAAGTTAAATAATGAATTTACTGAATTAGAGTAAAGTAAAAAAGAGTTCACTTGGTGTGAACTCTTTATTTGATTTAGATTTTTAATGACCGCCAGCTAAATTAGCAATTATCACACCAACAACAATTAATGCAATACCAAGAATTTGCATCATTGAAATTGATTCATGAAAGATAAAGAATGAAACAAGTGCTGCTAGAACAATTCCTGCACCGCCCCAAGTTGCATATGCAATATTTAATTTTATGCCTTTTAGTGATAAAGATAAGAAGAAAAAGCAAAATATGTAAGCAATAATTGTTCCAACTGAGTACCATAATTTTGAAAAGCCGGCCGAAAGTTTCATCAAGTTGGTGCCGATAAGTTCCATTACAATTGCCAAAATTAAATCTACATAATACATATTTATCCCTCCAAAATTTTGATAAAGTAATTATATCGGCGAAAAAATTAAAAAAATAGTCTTGAAATAAAAAACTTTTCCATGAGGTAGATGCGCAAAAAAAATGATATAGCAAGCTTTTCATACATTCAGAATTGTTCTAGATTAATTTTGTTAAGAAGAAACTATTGCAAAGTGAAATTGTTTTGCTATAATAATATTTGTTGTCGCGGAAGTAGTTCAGTGGTAGAACATCACC
>JAEDOA010000016.1 GCA_016302195.1 Erysipelotrichaceae bacterium
AACAACAATTTGAAAATATATTGAGTCCATTTATAATAACTAGGATCACAGGTAGAAATAACTCTATCCCAATCATAAGAGAAACCAATATTCTTTAATTGTTGAGTAAATGTCTCAATATTCTTTTTTGTAAATCCTTCAGGATGATTACCTGTGCTTATCGCATATTGTTCTGCAGGCAAACCAAAGGAATCGTATCCGATAGGGTGAAGAACATTATATCCTTCCATTCTCTTTTTTCTAGCAATGATATCGGTTGCTGTATATCCTTCTGGATGGCCCACATGAAGTCCTTGGCCACTTGGATATGGAAACATGTCCAAAACATAATATTTAGGTTTTGAAAAATCATATGCATCTGTCTTGAATATCTTATTATCCTGCCAATACTTACGCCACTTTTTTTCAATCAATTCATGGTTATAACTCATAATATCCCTCCCAAAAATAAAAGGCGGCATCTCTAAGGACCCAAAATTGGGCGGTACCACCTTAGTTGACAATTTGTCCACTTGAAAAACCTTAATGCGGTTAAGACATCAGCTCACAAAGCGAGTTCAGTTACTGCAGTATCAGTTTTCATCAACCACTGACTTTCTAAAAGCTAACAGGTCACCTACTATTTTTGATCATAGCCAATATATCTATTTCCTTAATAATATAGCACAAATATTTTATTATTTGCAATGACATAAATCAAATGTATTTACTTATAAATGCTTACTGATAATTTTTAGTAATTGACTTGCTACTTCTGAAGCAGGCTGGATGCAACCATTATCAAGCCAGTATTTACTAATATGAAGACATCCTGCCGTAATAAAGATGCTTTCATAGATATTTTGAATAGCCATTAGATTATTATTCATATATTTTGAAACACATTTTACATAATCAACTTCAAAATCAGGATAATTTCCACTAAATAAAACCTTAAACAAAAATGCATTATCTTTTATATAATTAAGACAACCTACACATACCTGATACTCATTTTCTGTTGAAATAATTGATTCAATGTACTTCTCAAAATGGCTAATCTCTTCATCTTTTATTGAATTCAACATATCATCAATCGATTTGTAATGAAGATAAAAAGTTGAGCGGTTGATTTGGGCTTTATTGCAGATCATTCTAACATTCAACTCTGTAATTGGTTTTTCTGCCAAATACTCAAATAAGCTTTTCTTAAGAAGCAATTTCGTCATTCTAACCTTTTTGTTTTGCGGGTTTGTCATTACAATTCCTCCCTTCTATAATAGACACAATGTTAATAATGGCTGTGTTGTCAATAATGGCTATAACATGTTTAATGCTAGAAAAAATATAATCAGGAAAGCTTAAACGAGAACTGGTAAAAAATAAAGCTTATGACGGTGATAATCATAAGCTTTTTTCATAATTATATTTCAAGAAATACTGTATTATAAATGCAGTCATGCGATTAATCCAACTCTGCAGCACCAGTATACAACTGATAATATCTGCCTTTTTGTTTTAATAAATCGTCATGGTCTCCTCTTTCAATAATCTGACCATGTTCTAGTACGATTATCGCATTAGAATTTCTTACAGTAGATAATCTATGAGCAATGACGAAGACAGTTCTACCTTTCATCAATCTATCCATGCCTTTTTCGATTAGTTTTTCAGTATGAGTATCAATTGAGCTGGTAGCCTCATCTAGAATTAGTACTGGTGGATCACTTACTGCTGCTCTTGCGATATTAAGCAACTGTCTTTGTCCTTGAGACAGGTTAGAGCCGTTAGCAGTTAACATAGTGTTGTAGCCTTCTGGTAGTCTACTAATGAAACTATCGGCATTTGCTAACTTAGCAGCTTCGATACATTGCTGATCGGTAGCATTTAGATTTCCATACCTGATATTATCTAATACTGTTCCAGTGAATAGATTTGTATCTTGTAGTACTACTCCTAAAGAGCCGCGTAATGAAGATTTTTTAATGTCCTTGACATTAATTCCATCATAAGTTATTGAACCACTATCCACATCATAGAAACGGTTTATTAGGTTTGTTACAGTTGTCTTTCCAGCACCTGTGCTTCCAACAAAGGCAATTTTTTGTCCTGGTTTGGCATATAAACTGACATTCTTTAATACTGGATGGCCCTTCTCGTAACTGAAAGTAACATCATTTAACCTGATATCACCTTTTAGTTCAGTAATAGAATCATCGCTAGGATTATACCAGCCAAATAAACCTGTCCTATTAGCTGTTCTAGTAAGATTTCCTAATTGATCTTTTTCAACGTTTACAAGTTCAATTACGCCTTCATCAACCTCATCTTCGCTATCAATTAGGTTAAAGGCTCTTTCTGCTCCAGCAATTGCGGTCATCATCGCATTGAACTGTGAAGATAAATTACTGATTGGACCTGAAATTTGTCTAGTATATAGTAAAAATGAAGCAAGGGCACCAATGGTTATACTTCCCTCTATTGCCATTTTAGATCCCACTATTGAAATAATGGCATAAGTAAAGAAGGATAGATTGTTATTTATTGGCATCAGCATTCCAGCAAATGTGTTAGTCCATACTGCCACTGAGAACATCTTTTCATTGTACTTAACAAATTCCTCACGACATTGTTTTTCGTGTTGGAAAACCTTTACTTCCTTTAATCCCTGGAATATTTCCTCACTATATCCATTGATATCACTTACGGTTTTCTGTACTTCCAAAAAATATTTTCTACCATACTTACCCAATAAAATTGAGATAACACAAATGATTACCAATGAAACAATCGCAATCGCAGCTAGCTTAAGATTTTGATTTAACATCATAACCACTACGCCAATAATGCTGATAGCAGTTGAAACAACCTGTGGGAATGTTTCTGCAACTAGTGGTCTAATAGAATCAATATCATTGGTGTAATAGTTCATTAATTCACCATGAGTATGGCCATCATAGAAACTAACCGACATGTTTTGCATTTTGTTAAATAGTTTAGTTCTTATATCATCCAGCATTCCAGTTGATAATAAGCTCATCAATTTACGCCACAAATAACTGGCAATGGTTCCTGATAAATATATTAAGGCAAGAATTACAAGCATTTTGGCAAAATTGCTCAAGTCAACATTTTCCATTCCAATAAATGGCACTACATACTCATCTATTACTGGAGTAATGAAATAAGAAGAAGCAACATTGGTTAAAGCAGCAATAACAATGCAAAGCAGTATAATAACCGTTTTTATCTTGTACTTAAACATAAAGGAGAAGATTCTTTTAATTGTTGCCGGCATGTTATTTACCTTTGATGTTCTTAATTGGCGAAATTTCTTTTCACTCATCTTACTCACTTACTCCTTTCTGTTGGGTATAGAATAAATCTGCATAAACTTCATTTCTTGCTAGTAATTCTTCATGGTTACCGATATCCATGATTTTACCATCATTCATTACAACTATCTTGTCAGCATCCATAATTGATGTAATTCTTTGAGCAATTATAATAGTTGTCATATCAGCAAGTTTTTCCTTTAATGCTGTTCTTATTCTTCTATCAGTATCAGTATCAACTGCACTTGTTGAATCATCCAAAATAATGATTTTTGGCTTTTTCAATAATGCTCTAGCAATACAAAGACGTTGTTTTTGACCGCCTGATACATTTACACCGCCTTGACCTAAGTATTGATTATATCCATCAGGTAATTTTCTAATGAAATCGTCAGCTTGAGCGCATTTTGCCGCTTCGACAACTTCTTCAAAAGATGCATTGGGATTTCCCCAACGTAAATTTTCTAAAATTGTTCCTGAGAATAAGACATTCTTTTGTAATACCATCGCAACTGCATCACGCAAGTGTTTAAGAGTATACTCTTTGACATTGTGATTGGCTACCTTCACCTCGCCTACTGTTGCATCATACAAACGATCGATTAACTGAACTAATGTTGTCTTGCTTGAACCAGTTGAACCTATGATTCCAATAGTCTGACCTGACTCAATTTTAAGATTAATATCACTTAATGCCATTTTGCTAGCTTTTGAGTTATAGGCAAAAGAAACATTACAAAATTCAATTTCGCCATTTTCTACTAATAAATCTTGATTTGCCTGCTCATCAGTAATATCAATTTTTTCATTTAATACTTCATTTACTCTATCAACAGATGCTTGAGCAAAAAGAACCTGCATCATAATATTTGATAAAGCCATTAATGAGAATAAAATCATTTTCAAATATGAAAGATAACTCATAAATTCCCCAACAAGCAAATCGTTTGTGATAATCATATTTCCACCTAACCAGCAAATTGCTATCATGCAGCTGTATGTTACCAGGTTAAAGAAAGGCATATCTAATAATACAATATTCTCTGCTCTTCTTTGGAAATCTCTTACATTCTCACTTGTAGCTTTAAATTTTAACTTTTCATAGTTTTCTCTAACAAAAGTTTTTACAACTCTAACCGCAATGAAGTTTTCTTCTAACTTTGCATTCATATCATCGAATTTACTCATCAATACTCTAAAGCGAGGATGAGCTATGTTCATAATCAAAAACAAGCCTAAAGCTAGAAAAGGAATCGCTATCCAAAAGACAAGTGAAAGACGATGATTGATGTTATAAATCATAATAGCACAAAACAATAACTGAAATGGTGCTCTAAAAAACTGACGAACTAATGCTACATAAGCCATTCGCAATTCTCTCATATCTTTGGTAATTCTAGTAACTAGAGAAGGAACTTCAAACCTCTCGATATTTCTAAATGAATATGAACTAATTTTATCGAACATAGCCAAACGCAGATTCTTAACAAATCCAGTAGAGGCAATAGCACTTGTTCTTCCAGCTACTGCACCGCATATCATAGCTAATGTACTTAATCCAATCATTATTAATCCCATATTAATAACATAATTTATATTTGCTCCATCAGCTCCCTTTATTCCAATATCGATTATTTTTGACATTACATATGGAATCAAAACATCAAATATACATTCTATTACTGTTAATATAGGAGTAATGATTGTTTCTTTTTTATACTTACCAGTAAATCTGAAAATTAAACTAAGCATCTTTACTCTCCCTTCTATTTTGATTGACACAATCTTTATTGTACTACCAAAACCAGCTCAAATCAATTAACTAGTTAACTATTTTTTTAATTAATAGGAAAACCTCTCAATAAAAAAGACAAGTAGAATAGCCTTCCACTTGTCTTGTTAAAGATAATTCTAGTTATTTTGACTTGTCAGAAAAAATCTACTCTAACATACTTCTGATAGGTATGTTCTGTTTTCTGCCCAACAAAGTTTTCATCTATATCAAATAGGCGTTCTTCATCTACAAATTATGTCATAAAACTACAAACATTTTTATAGTTTTTTTAAAAAAAACAAAGACTAAATTATTATTTTTTAATCTGATATTCTTTCAATTTTTTATTCAAATCGTCATATCTTGGACAATATTTATAAAGTTGCTGGTAAAACTGTTTTTGATGATTTTGAAATTTAAAGTGAGTATATTCATGACAGATAATGGCATCAATTAGTTCAACTGGCAAACATATCGCATATAAATTTAGGATAACTAGATTCTTTTTGGGATAACAACAACCCCATTTTCCTTTATAAAACTTGTAATCATCATAAAAGGAAAAATGATGTTTCTGCTTTATACTTTGAACAATTTCATCAAGTTTATTATATAGAAAATAATAATAGACTTTCTTTTGTTGTTGCTTGCTTGTAGCATTTACAATAACAGTATCTTGATAAACATCTATACAATTTTTAGCAGAGTTTTTTAAAATCAAAGTATACTCTTTATCCAAAATTGTAATAGTATTTCCATCTATCATTTCTAGCGAAATAGCCTTTCGCGGCTTGTTGATCCTATTATTTATCCAAGTTTTATGACGGGAAACAAAACTATCAATCTCTTGTTCAGTTAACCAATAGGGAGCATATACTACCGCTTTATCATTTTCGATTTTCAGCTGCATTTTGTTGTTATTACAACGTACTATTGAATAATTATTGGGCATACTTTTCCCACTGCTCCATTAAATGGTTTACCTCATTTACCATATCATCTATTTGCTCATTCAATTGATTCATTTTTTGATAATCATGATAGTATTGCTCATCATAACGTAAATCGCGCAACTGTTGAAGTTTTTCCTCAGCTTTTTGAATTTGTTTTTCTAGCGCTTCAGCCTTTTTTTTGTTTTCTCTTTCGGTTTTCGAATCAATTTTGTCATTTATAACAGCTTTTGTTTCTTTAATCTCTACATCATTGGCCTGCTTTTGTTTTTCTGAAAATTCCTGATAGTTTAATTGATAGAATTTTGTCTTGTCGCCATCAACATATAATACTTTATTTGCTATCTGCTTAATAAAATATCTATCATGAGAAACAAATATTACAGTGCCATCATAATTCATCAGGGCTTGCTCTAAAGCTTCTTTTCCTTTAATATCTAAATGATTTGTTGGTTCATCAAGTATTAATAAATTAGCCTTTGAAAGCATTATTTTGCATAAAGAAAGCCTAACTTTTTCGCCTCCACTTAACACATTACAACTTTTAAAAACATCATCGGCGCTAAATAAAAAGTTTCCCAGTATTTTTCGAATTTGACTGTGATCATATTGAGGATACATATCCCATAATTCATCCAGTACTGTTTTTGTTGAATCAACCTGAGCTAATGTCTGATCAAAATAGGCAACATCTATTTGATGCCCATACAAAAAATCGCCACTTATAGGACTAATCTGACCCATAATTGTTTTTAAAAATGTTGATTTTCCTAATCCATTTGGACCTATTACTGCCAAATGATCACCACTTAATACTTGTAAAGAAATGCTACATAAAGGCTTATCATATCCTATTACAAGATTATCAACAGTTAAGACTGTATTTCCACCCTTGATGTCTTTCTGAAAATTTAGATTCATTCTTTTTGTGTCTTCTTTTGGCTTTTCAATTCGATCCATTCTTTCAAGATATTTAATCTTACTTTGCGCAAAAGCGGCCTTGTTTTTCTTATATCTAAACTTCTCAATTAGTTCTTCAAGTCTTTTTATTTCTAGCTGTTGATTACGATATGCAATTTCTCTTCGTTTAATGTCCTGCTTTTTTAATTCGACATACTGGCTATAATTGCCAGAATATCTATATAAATGCTTATAATCAAATTCATAAACAACTGAAACTATCTTATCCATAAACATACGATCATGAGATACAATTACAATTGCTTTAGGATATTTAACTAGGTATGATTCCAACCATTCTATTGTTTGCATATCTAAATGGTTGGTAGGCTCATCTAGTAACAATATATCCGGTTTTTCCAAAAGTAGAGAAATAAAAGCCAAACGCGTTTTTTGTCCACCAGAAAAACTATCGATTGTTCTATCTAAATCTTCATTTGAAAAACCGAATTTATTAAACAAAATCAATTGCTGCTGATTATAGTTGTAGCCATCATATATTTCAAACTGCTGCTGTAAAGCGGCATATTGATTAATCAATGCCTCTGAATAATCATTTTCAAGCTGTTTTGCCACACTATCCATTTTATTTTTAATATCAATTACATGCTGATATATCTGATCAAAACACTGTCTGACTGTTAGCGATTCATCTTTAAAAGCTTTTTGCGACAGCATAGCTACAGTAGCATGATTATTAATTATTAACTGCCCTTCATCAAGGCTTTCCTGTTCTGTTAATATTTTAAGAAGTGTAGTTTTACCACATCCATTTCTTCCTACAATGGCGATTTTTTCAGTGCCTTTGACTTCAAAATCGACATTTTCAAATAGAGTTTCACCAGAAAACTCTTTTTTTCCATTATTTATTTTTAAAAGCATATTTCCTCTTCTATTTTATATTTAAGTAACTACAAATTCCACTTACAATTGAAGTTACAATTTTATCTTTATTATTCAAAAAGTTTGCGACATCATCAGCTTCATTAATATTTGTTAAAATAACATCAACCGCATTCATTCCATAGCGATTATCATAGGCAAAGCTCTTATTATTTTGCGAATTTTCTGAATAAGTCGCTGCAGCAAGTAGTTTTCCGCCAGCTTCTCTGATTTCAAATTGGGCATCATTATTACCATCTTCAGTTAAACTGCTTGCTAATAAATACTGATCATTTTCATAAATATTGCAATCATTCAATAAACCATTAAAAATAGCGCTAGCCAACTTAGATGATGATTTTGACGAATACAATACTGCTTTATCACCATATTCATCCATGTCTAAGTGGATAAATAATTTTGCTTTACTGCTGTAAGCCTTATTTAAAACACCACCATTGCCATAGAAAGCGATGTCCTGATCATGGGTATCCTTAATAAGCAATACTTTTAACCCCTTGCTTTCAAGCTGCGCCTTTATATCTAGCGCCAATTGATACAATTGTTCAGATTCAACAATTCCATTATCTTCTACTCCTGTTAATGAAACGCCCTCATAGACTAAAGCTGGTGCAGTCGATATAGCAATATCGTATTGTGAACTCTGATCCGCTGCAACTGTTGAAACCTTCAAATATAGATAGTTATTATCCAATACGTTGACAGTTTCTTTCTTTTTCTGGTAATCAAATAATGATTTATCAGCGATCAATTCGATCTTTTTGATTTGTCCATCTCTTCTTACAGTGTAGAAAACATTATCATAAGACAAGACAGAACTATAAAATAATCTGGATAATACCTCTCCATTTTGCAAATAAATGCTATAGAAGCCATCCTTTAATTCACCTAATTTTATTTGGTTGTCGATTTCATTTGTTAAATTCTCAAATGTGATAATATTTTTATCATCTATTAAATCCTTTAACACAACCGTCTTGCCATTTAACGTATCGTTTTTTGGCATAGATAAAGAATAGTTAGAAAAATATAAATCCAATGACTCACCATAAAAACCGTAGTCTTTTACTTCAATTGAATTGCTTCTATCTTCACTGTTAATAATTTGTAAGGTTTTATTGCCTGAAAAGTCCGCTATTTTATATATGTCAACATCTTTATTTGAGCCTGAAAACAAACTAATCAATAACGAAATAATCAAATATAAAAATAATATTAAACATAAAGCTGCTAAAATGACATTTTTCCACTTAATTTTGTACTTTTTTTTCATAAACAATACTCCTTACCAACTTAAATTATACAATGTTTTTTTATTAATATTCATTAATTTTTCTTATAAAATGCCTAAAAAAACCATGAATGCGATATTCACGGTTTTTTTCAATTAGAATTGCAGGTTTCTTGGAGTTCTTGGATAAGATAATACATCTCTTATATTTTCCATAGAAGTAATATACATCAATAGTCTTTCAAAGCCTACTCCAAAACCAGCGTGCTGGCAACAGCCATATTTGCGCAAGTCTAAATACCATTGTAATGATGAAACAGGCACGCCCATTTCGTTCATTCTGTTCAGCAATACATCATAACGCTCTTCTCTTTGCGATCCACCACATAACTCACCTACAACAGGCATTAACAAATCTGTAGCAGCAACAGTTTTATTGTCATCATTTAATCTCATATAGAATGCTTTACTTTCCTTTGGATAATTCATGACAAACACAGGTCCGTACTTTTCTGTTAAATACTTTTCGTGTTCAGTCTGGATATCCATACCCCAGAATACCTTATTTTCAAATTGGTCTTCGACTGCTTTTAGCTGTTGTAAAGCATCAGAATAGTTGATACGAGCAAATGAACTGTCCAAGACCTTCTTTAATCTTTCAATTAAGGTATGATCCTTATCAATGAAATTGTTGAAGAATTCCATTTCCTCACTACAATTATCAAAAACATACTGAATACAATACTTAATCATATCCTCCATTAGGTTCATATCGTCTTCCAAATCAGCAAATGCGATTTCTGGTTCGCACATCCAGAATTCATTAGCGTGTTTTTTAGTATTCGAATTTTCAGCTCTAAATGTTGGTCCAAAAGTATAAACATCTCTAAAAGCTAAAGCATAGGCCTCAACATGAAGTTGTCCACTAACTGTTAAAGAAGCTCTTTTACCGAAGAAATCCTGGTCGTATTTATCATCTTTTCTTGTTGTTACTGTAAAGACTTCACCGGCACCTTCAGCATCATTTCCAGTGATAATTGGTGTTTGAACATAAACAAAGCCCTGATTCTGGAAGAATTCATGTAAAGCCATGGCTAGTGAGCTTCTTACTCTAAATACAGCAGAAAAAGTATTTGTACGAACTCTTAAATGAGCAAGGTCACGCAAATATTCCAAAGAATGTCTTTTTTTCTGTAATGGATAGTCATTACTGCAGCTAGCTTCAATTGTAGCTTCTGTTAACTCAATTTCAAATGGTTGTTTATTTTCAGGAGTTAATTTAAATTTGCCTATTACAGTTAAAGCTGCCCCTGTTAAGCACTTACTGATTTCAGAAAAGTTTGCTAATTGGGGAGTATATACTAACTGGCAATTCTTAAAAAAAGTTCCATCATTTAATTCAATAAAACCAACTGAACCGTTACAACGATTTGTTCTAATCCAGCCTTGCAATTGAACATATTGTAAAGAATCCATTTCCAATATATTATTGGTCTTTATCAAATCGTATAATTCTCTTATAGTCATAAATTCAAACATATTCATTTCTCCTTCTATAAATAAAAAACGCTCTCTTATTAAGGAGCGTAAATAACCGCGGTGCCATCCTTCTTGGTTCTCTATATAGTTAACGCCTATTTACGGAATCGCCTACTTAATTTCTTCGATTCAGCTAAATAAAGTGTTCTCTATTAATAATACTTGCTTGAGTTTCTCACCAATATACTCTTCTCTGTAAAGCTTTTTTATTAATGATTCTTTATCTTATCGCTATTGAAATTTCTTTAATGTATTTGTCTCAAATACCAATTCCTGAATATTACTTACAATATCAATTGATTTAATAAGCATTCCTTTTGGTACTTGAATGTGAGTGTGAGTAAAGTCAACTAGTCCAATTACCCCACATTTGTATAATCTCTCAACGACTTGCTGAGCATCACCACTTATAGCTACAATGGCAATTCGACAATCCTTAGGAATTTTTTGCTCTAATTGCGCTACATCGTAAACCGGTATTCCTTTAACCGTTTTGCCGATCAGTTCCTTTCTGGTATCAAAAGCCATGACAATTTCCCCTACTACATAATCCCAGCGATTATAGTTTAGTAAAGCCTGACCCAAATTACCTACACCAATCAAGACAATTTTTTCATCAAATCCAGTTCCTAAAACTTCATTAAAAATTTCGATTAACTTGTTTACTTCATAACCATATCCTTGTTTTCCCAAGCAACCGATAAATGACAAGTCTCTTCTAATTGTTGTAGCTGCGATATTAACCAATTCAGCCAAGTCAGAAGACATTACTCTTTCAACATCGTTACTAGCAAGCTTTCTTAAAGCTTTTAAATAAATAGGATATCTTTGCATCGTTGCCTTTGGCACTACTTTTAACTCTTGCACATCAATCACCTAAATATATATAACACATATTTGTTAAAAAAATCAATAAATTAACATAACCTTGGCTGTTTTTTCTTTTGAGCAGGCTTACTATATGATACAATAGTGTCATGAAATTTAAAAATTTAAGAATTAATAGTTTTAGTCCATTGTGGTGGTTTTATATTTTACTACAATTAGCCTCAATCATTGTTATTAAGCTTACTGTAGTAAAAGTAAAACTTTTTCTAACTCTCTTTGCTTTGTTTACTATTTTATTTCTTCTTGTTTATAAGTATATCTTAGTCACTACATCCAATGGACAGTATATTTTTGCCAATGAATTACCTCTTTATTTATGTAATTTAAATATCATATATGGATTAATAGGAGTTATCTACGAAAATCAGATTCTTATGGGTTTTTGTTACAGTATTGGGTTAGTTGGTGCGATTTTAGCGCTTGTTATGCCTGAAGAAGATTTCACTAATATTCCCTTTTTCTCATCAAGAGCGTTTGGCTTTTACGGCTATCATAGTTTACTTGTAATCTTTGATATATCATTAGTTACTACAAATTTCTTTAAGCCACAATATAATATTGTCTTGAAAATTATGCTTCTAGCAGTTATTACATTATTAGCTGTTCATTTGATAAATATTATTTTTTCAAAAACAATTCACCCTCTAGCTAACTATTCATTTACAATGTATCCAATTAATTCAATACTGGAAAAGATGTATCAGATTATACCTATTCGATGTGTTTATTTGTTTCCTCTTATCCCTGTGTTTGCTCTTTGTTATTTATTATTAACCTTTTTAGTCACATAAAAAATGGTATGGAAATAATCAACATACCATTTTATTTTTTATTCTACAGTAACTGATTTTGCTAGATTTCTAGGTTTATCAGGATCAATGCCCTTACTTACTGAAACATAATAGGCTAATAGCTGAAGAGGAATAACTGCTAATGACCCAGCAAAATTCTCTTCTAATTTTGGAATATATACTGTAAAGTCACTTGTATCCTCAATTTGGTAATTTCCATAATTTGTTAATCCCATTAAATAAGCACCCCTAGTTTTACATTCAACCATGTTGGAAATAGTTTTCTTATAAAGATGACTTTGGGTTAATACACCGATTACCAATGTATTATCTTCAATTAAGGAAATTGTGCCATGTTTAAGTTCACCAGCAGCATAGGCTTCGGAATGAATATAACTTGTTTCCTTAAATTTCAAACTGCCCTCTAAAGAAATGCCATAATCTATTCCTCTACCAATAAAGAAGGCATCTCTGGCATTGCTATATTTAAAGGCAAACCATTGTATTCTCTCTTTATTTTCCAGAATTTTATCTATCTTTTCTGGAATTGATAATAGTTCATTTACGTAATAGTGATATTTATCTTCATCAAAAGCCTCTCTAATATAGCCAAAGCATACCGCTAAAGAGTAAATGCTAACAAGTTGGGCTGAATAGGCTTTGGTAGTAGCTACAGCTATTTCAGGTCCGGCAAGAGTATATAAGACATTGTCGGCTTCTCTTGCGATTGAGCTGCCTACTACATTGACGATTGCTAAGGTGTGACATCCCGACTGTTTAGCTAGTCTTAATGCAGCTAAAGAATCAGCAGTTTCACCCGATTGTGATATTACAATAATCAAGTCATCTTTTTTTATTAATGGATTTCTATACCTAAATTCACTGGCTAATTCTACTCGTACCTCTACCTTAGCGATATTTTCTATGACATACTGACCTATCATGCCAACATGCCAAGCTGACCCACAGGCAACTATAGTTATCTTATTTAAATTCTTGATATATTCACTATCAATATTTAGTTTTTCATTAAGAATTATCTGATTATCCTTAATTAAACTATTTAAGGTATCTCTAACAGCTTTTGGCTGCTCACAGATTTCTTTCATCATGAAATGTTGGTAGCCACCTTTTTCAGCTGTTTGAGCATCCCATTGAATTTGCGTAACTTCCTTTTCAATTTCTTTACAATCAATATTATAAAACTGAGCATGACCTTTAGTAATTCTAGCCATTTCCATATTGTCAAGATAATAAACACTATTGGTATATTTCAATATTGCTGGAACATCAGAAGCGATAAAAGAAGCATCATCCTTTAATCCTATTATAATTGGGCTATCTTTTCTTGCTACATATATTTCTTCAGGATAATCTGAAAACATTACCTCAATAGCATAAGAACCCTTTACTCTAATCATTGAATGAGAAATTGCGCTAAGTGGGTTATGATCATACTTATTATAATAATAGTCAATTAATTTAATTAATATCTCAGTATCAGTCTGACTATAAAACTGATATCCTGAATTAGCCAATTTTTCCTTTATTTCTAAATAATTTTCAATAATACCATTATGAACCCCAATAACCTCTGAATTATTATCACTGCTAATATCAGAAGAATTTGAGCTTACATGAGGATGAGCATTAATCTGCGAAGGTTCACCATGAGTTGCCCATCTAGTGTGGCCTATGCCGCAGGTTCCTTTAATTGCTTTTCCTGAATCAGTTTTGTCAATTAAGTTTTGCAGTCTGCCTTTAGCCTTAACGACTTCAGTATGCCCTTTTTCATTTAATACAGCGATTCCAGCCGAATCATAGCCACGATACTCAAGTTTACTTAAACCATCAAGAATAATAGATGCTGCCTGTAAATTACCAGTATAGCCAACAATTCCACACATATTATCTGTTCCTTTCTTTATTTAATTTTCTAAATCAATAGAAGCCATTGCACTTGTTGAATAATCACTTCTAATTCCTTTTAAATAGGCAATATAACCACTAGCACCAATCATTGCCGCATTATCAGTGCAGCATGAAAGTGGTGGTATGATATAGGAAATATTCGGATAATCCTGCTGCATTTTTTGTTGAACTATTTCCCTTAGTTTACTATTAGCAGCAACGCCACCAGCTAAAACAAATTGCTTGACATCATAATTTTTCAAAGCGTAATCAACTCTATCCCATAATGCTGATAAAGCAGTCTGCTGGAAAGAAGCGCACATATCATTAATATCGACTTTTTCACCGCTTTTTTCAATCCTATTTATGCTTTGCATAATCGCACTTTTTAATCCACTAAATGAAAAATCCAGTGGACTATCGACTTTTGGTTTTGGTAGTTTATAAACTGGTTGGCCAAGTTTTGATAATTTATCAATTTTAGGTCCACCAGGATATGGTAAATCTAATAAGCGTCCGACTTTATCATAGCTTTCCCCAATGGCATCATCTAAAGTTGTTCCAATTACTTTGAAATCATAATCTTCTTTCATATAAACAAGTTCGGTATGGCCACCAGATACAACTAAGGCTAATAGAGGAAATTGAAGTTTATCAACAAAAGCATTGGCATAGATGTGTCCACTCAAATGATGAACACCAACCAAAGGCTTATTATAAGCCCAAGCTAATGTCTTTGCGGCTAGCACCCCGACATGAAGGGAGCCAATCAAGCCTGGACCCTTTGTAAAGGCAATAGCATCGACATCATTTACCGTTAAGTTAGCCTGTTTTAATGTTTCCTTGATAATAATGGAAATATTCTCGACATGTATTCTGCTAGCAATCTCTGGCACTACACCGCCATATAAAGTGTGCACATCTATTTGTGTAGCAACTTTAGATGCTAGAATCTCATTTCCGTTTTTTACTATGGCACAGGCAGTTTCGTCACAGCTTGACTCAATTGCCAAAATAATAACATCTTTCATACTAAATTCCTTTCATTAAGAATAATCCATCTTCAAAGCCATCTTTTGTTTTATAGTAAGAAGGCTTTAGATTGACAAAGATGAATCCGCAGGACTGATATAGATTTTTCGCCCTTTCATTTGATGCTCTTACTTCTAAAGAAATAGTCTCACACCCATTATCTCTAGCCAATTTTTCTAGATACTGCATCATTTCTCTACCAATATTCTTGCCTTGAAACAAAGGATCAACTGCTATTGTTGCGATTTCGGCTCTTTCAAAAATAATCCACAAATCAAAGTAACCAACTAGTATACCATTGTATAAATATACATATAAATTGGAATAAGGGTTTTCATTTAATTCATACAGATATTGCTGGCGATTCCAATTGCTATAGAAGCATTGTTCCTCAATCTGTAATACCCTTTCCAAATCATCTTCAGTCATTTTTCTTATCATTTGTTTAGATACTCCTGATTGCTTTTCAAATATACAGGTGTCAATAAATCAATGTTATCAACCTTAACCCACTGATCCTTTAAATCAATAAAATTATTAACAATATCCTGATAATTATCTTCTCTATTAAACAAATGCAAATCACCTTTTATTATGCAATCGCTATCTAGCATTTCTCTTATTTCATCATTAGTTTTTATACAGTCCTTTATTATTGGCTGACCGTCTTTGTATTTAGCAAAATAGCATCTGTTTGCTCTAGCATCCAATAATACCATACACTCCTTTTTGCCAGCATAAAGCTGTAAAGTTGATAATGTGTATACCTCTTTATTACAAATCGAACCTAATACTTTCGCAAAAGTCATCGCAATTCTTACTCCAGTATAAGAACCAGGTCCTGAAGTAATCACTAGCTTAGTGATATCATTAACTGTAAGATTATGTTTCTTTAATAAATTATCCACTTCAACAATCATACTCTCCGACTGTTTTTTTAAGCAAGGCTGCATATAATAATCAACAACCTTATCTTGATCCATCAATACAATTGTCAAAAACAAATGAGCTGTATCTAAACCTAAAGTGTACATAATTGCTTTACAATCCTTTCGTATTTTTCTCCATAAGCGCTAAAAATCAACTGACGATAATCATTTTCCAAAATATTAATCTCAATATTCAACAGTTCTGAAGGAAGCAACTGCTTAATGAAATTACTCCACTCAATAACGCAAATACCATCTGAATCAATATATTCATCAAAGCCCAAGTCCTGGTTAATTCCTTCAAGACGATAAGCATCGATATGATATAAAGGCAAATCGCCATTGTAAATCTTTAATAAATTAAATGTTGGTGAAGTAACATTCTTTTTAATATTTAAACCTTTGGCCAACCCTTGAGTAAAGGTTGTCTTTCCCGCGCCTAATTGGCCCGATAAAGTTATTAAACTTCCTTCAAATAAATACTTAGCTAACCTAGCTGCTAAATCTTTTGTTTCTTGAGAATTCTTAGTTATAATTTCAATTTTTTCCATATAATCACCTTTGTTATTATACAACAAAGAAAAACAGTTTAGTTATTTTTATTGTAATCAAATACAACAACCTCATTATCAAGTTCATCGCTGAACTCCAAAACATTAGTTGTTAAATAGAGGACTTTCTCAAAATGAGAAGTGAACTTTTCGACCGGCTGTAATACATCATAGCCTCTACCATTATCATAATAATGCATAGGAATGATAACTGAAGGCTTAATCTTTTCTACCAACTGATAAGCCTGCTCACTATCAATGGTATAATAACCGCCTGTTGGAATCATTAGCACATGGCAGTTTTTAATCATTTCAATCTGCGAATCATCAAGCATACATCCCAAATCACCTAAATGAACAACCTTATAGTAATCACAAACAGTTATAATATGAATCAAATTATCCCCTCTTAGTTTTCCTTTTTTATTATCATGATAACTGTTTATTGTATCAATCTTAAAAGGACTATCATACTTCGATTCAACCAACTCAACGTTTTCAACTCCACAATGGTCTTTATGCATATGAGAGCATAAAACTATATTAGCTTGTAATCTCAAATCATCATAGCCAGCTACTGAGCCATCAACATATGGATCAATAACTACACTTTGTGATTCCTGCTGTATTTTAAAACATGAATGACCATACCACTTTATTAACATTTTCTAATCCTCCCACTTTACTAGAATTTCTTGATCTATCAATGAACTATCAAAACGATAGTGACCACTTATTTGCGGTTTTCTTTTTAAATAATCTTCTTCTCTGACTGGCTGACCTCCGTTATGAATGATATAAGGAACCCCTTTAGAATTTCTAATATCTGAAACTATTCCAATATGATCATTGCCATTAAAGATAACAATATCACCAGGCTGAAATTGATCAATTTGACTGATATCATTAGTTAGTATTATGGCATATTTCTCAAAGAATATTCTTAAATTGCCAACTCTTCTAAAATCAATATAGCAATCCTGAATGTCGATATAGATATAATCATCTCTTCTTCTAGAGACATCATTGTCGATCATATCTCTTAAATTGTAGCCTGCCATTTTAAAGCTTCGCCATATTACATCAGTGCATACACCTACATCATCACTTGGAAAGCCACCTTCAACATAACTGCCATCATATCTAGGTTTATTTTGAGCGTCTTTTTTTGCTCCTAGTAAAAAATCAGTATAATCGTCTTTTCCATTATTGTTATAGTCCACTTCACTATATACTGTTTCTATTGAAAAATCGCTATTGTAATACTTCTTTTGGGGCAAAAGATTATAATAATCAGCTATTAATAAAGCTGAAACTAAAAAGAATAAAAGTATTATAAACAAAAATTTCTTGACTATTTTCTTCATTTTTCACCTCTAAAAACATTCTATCACATAATGTGATAGAATTATAAAAAAAGAGGAGTTATAAAATGTTACTAAAAAGAATCAGCAATCATATTTATTATTTACCACTTGAAGAAAAAACTGACAGACCCAATCTCTACTACATCTTAGGAAAAAAATTCTCTATTGCTATTGACAGTGGAAACAGCAAAAAACATCTAGAATTGTTTTATAATGAATTAAGGCAAGCTAATTTACCATTACCAAAATATACCATTATTACTCACTGGCATTGGGACCACAGCTTTGCATTAAAATGGGTAGAAAATGACAGCATAGCTACTTATCTGACTCAACAGAAACTACAAGAAGTATCTTTATGGCAATGGGATATTGAATCTATGCGTCAAAGAGAAAAAGATGGATTGGATATTCCTTTCTGTAACGATCATATTTTAGTGGAATATGATAATTTAAATGAAATCGAAGTAGCCTTAGCTACGATATCAATTTCCTCGAAAACATCAATAGATTTAGGTGATGACATCATTGACATTATTCCACTTGCTACTCCACATTGTGATGATGGATTAGTTGTACTAGATAAAAGGGATAAGTGTCTTTTTGTTGGTGATGCAGATGGCGGTGATTTCTACTATAATGATCAAAAATACGATAGAAAGAAATTATTGAAATTAATCGATTTTTACGATAGTTTAGATTATAACATTCACTGTTTTTCTCATAGTGAAGTACAAAGCAAAAAAGAAGCATTGATATATTTAAAGGACATCCTAAATGACAAAAGTATG
>JAEDOA010000118.1 GCA_016302195.1 Erysipelotrichaceae bacterium
ATCTACGACAAATTAGCAATTACGTTTTATAGCTGTCGTTCATGATAAACGACAGCGTAATTAAGCGATACATTCGCTTATTTTTTATACCTTAGAAAGGAGAAATTAAATGGCTAATATTTTTATTGGAGGTGACTTAGCATGAGTATTTATGCTTTAGGCGATAAGCTGTTAACGGATAAAGATTTGCAAGTAGATAGAACAAATTATTTTAGAAATTCATCATTAGAAATTCAAACGGGAAAATTAAGATCAGATGGAACACTATGGATCTTTGATTACGCAGATTGGAGCAACAAAGATCATGTTAATGAGACTTGGACGGTTAGCGTCTTTATTGATAATTCACAAGGGAAAGCACCATTATATATTCAAAGCTGGTCTTCAAAATTTGGAATGCTTTTTGGCAATCCAATTAATACAGGAACGCAAGGAATTAGCAGTTTCACGTTTAATACTGGAAATTCAACTGCTGAAACGCTTAGCGACATTAACTTTGTAATTGCGACTGACGCATTGAAATATAAAGACTTGGATTTTGATGTGAAATACAAACAACAAATGCTAGAGCATGGAACTTTGGTAACAAGCTGGACACCTAATCCGCAAGATATTCAAAGCAAAATTCAAGATTTGCAAAATCAAATTAACCAACTCAAGAAGTAAAACATGTGAATAACAGAAATAATAGTCCACATTTTTAGGTGGGCTTTTTAAAAAGCTGTCGTTGATATTGAACGACATCATGACAAAAAGTAAGTGAAAAGAAATGAAAGAAAATCATGGGCCGCCAGGGCTTTTTTATTTTCCAAGAAAATCACACAATCGTGAGAATCCTTGAGCATCAAGGGTTCCTTTTTTTCTTAATTAACTTAGGAAAGGATTTTAAAATGGCAGAAACAGAAAACACAACTCAAGAAACACAACCTGCACAACCAACTCAGCCTACTCAACCAAAGGTAGGGATGAAACCAAAGTGGTTGATTGACACTGAACGAATTGAAAAGCAAAAAGATCAAGGCATATTCGTTCAAGTTGCATGGAAATCAACTAACACAGTTGATTGTGAACCAATTGGATTAACTCAAGAGATGGATCACAGTGAATATCCTATTTCAATTGAACGTCCAACCGGATATTGGGCACCAAAAATGGATTGGAATGCAGTACCACATTGGCTTGAAACTGCAAATATTCAGCAAGGCATGTTACTTGAAGAATTAAAGAAGCAAGTAACTGAATTATCAAAGACTACTGAAACGGTACAAACTCAACAAAAGAATCAAAATGTTGAATCTGCTCAAAGCTCACAGCTCATGATGATGGTAACTAAACAATTAGGAATTATGAACACCAAGATTAATGACTTAGCGGATAAAATCGCACCGGCTAAGCCTACTAACGTAACTACACCAACTACGCCAGCGGAGCCAACGCAACCAACAACGGCCACTCAACCAACTACACCAGCAACAGAAGGAGGCGCACAATAATGTTTGATATTTACAAGTTTATGTATGATAGCGGTATGTGCGATAAGAACTATCTTTTATCTTGCGTACCTGATGCTGGTCTATCACAACAAGATTATGACGCAATTGTAGGTGGTAAAAATGCTGAAAGTACTACACAATCTGAAACAAAATAGATGGAAGTTTACTATCGGCCTGCTGGTGTTGGCTATTGGATTGTGTTTATTGGCAACACCTAATTATTTCTTTTGGCCACCGCAATACAAAAATTTAATGAATGATGATGGTATAGATGTATTCATTATCATTTCTGGATTGTTGTTAATACTCTATTCAATGAGCAATTTGCATTCAAATAAAATTGCATCAGTTCTATTAGCAATTTCAGCAGCTATTGTTACTTCGATTACATTTATTGAGATAATTCATTGGTATTTTGCAGGAATGTTCAGAAACAATTTAACAATTGTTTTAACTATTTTTGCAGTAGTAGTTATCTTTTTAGTTTCATACGATCGTAGCATTGACAGTTAGGAGGTGATAGTCTTGCACGATTTAATCAATTTAATGCAAGTGCTATTACCTTTCCTTACAGGCCTTTTTGCTTGGTTTTTAAGTAATAAGAAATCTGATAGAGATTATTTAAAGGATGAAAACAAAAGGCTGAATGATCGTGTGATCCGCTTGACTAAGCGTGTTGATGAACTAGAAAACGAAAAAGAAGAAAGAGAAAATAAAAATGACAGTAAATGATTACATTCAATTAGGATTTTTGTTATCTTGGATTTTGTGTTTGATTGGTTTGGGCATCTTGGCCCATGTTCACTTTAAAAACCAAAAGGCAGAAAAATATCGTTTAGCTGCTCTTAATGCAATGCGTAAATGGGTAGCATACTATGATAAGCAAGATTTGGATAATCCTCAAAAAGCTAACGGTGCTCTTAATGATGCTGTAATGGAACTTAACCATAAAGGCTATAACATTTCTGATCAACAAGTTAAAGATCTTGAAGCTTTAAGAGAATTAGTACTATCAAATTTGCGTTTAAAGCAAGCTCAGGCCGGTTTAAATGATAATAAGGATAATCATCCAGAGGTTGCTCAAAACGTTCCAGCAAGCGAAGTTTTAAAGCCAAGCGAGCCGATTAATGGCGGAGTAGTTAAAACTGATCAAACTGTAATTGTGGGTGAACAAAATGGCAACTAGAGAATATTTAGTTGATGTAGCAATTTATCAAGGAAAATCAGTTGCTAGATTTGCTAACGCCGGTGCTAAAGGTGTGATTGTAAAGGGAACAGAAGGGACTTGGTACCGTAATCCAATTGCGATTGATCAAGTTAAATCTGCTCATCACAATCATCTTTACGTTCATATGTACCACTTCGCTAACTTTAGTAATTCTGTTACTAGAGCCAAACAAGAAGCTAAATCTGCTCTCGCAGAAGCTAAGCATTTGAATATTTCCAGGAAACGATACATTTGTTTGGATTGGGAAGCAAGCAAAAATAATACTGTTATTAACGGTTGGGCATCTAATACAAGAGCAATCATAGCTTTTATGGACGTGATTAGGAATGCTGGTTATAAGTGCCTGCTTTATTCCGGTGCAAGCCTTATGCGTAATAACATCAACACCAGTAAAGTGATTAATAAGTTTGGCGACTGTTTGTGGGTAGCCTCATATGCTACTTCAGGCAGAATTGATAAACCAAACTTTAATTACTTCCCATCTATGAACGGTGTAGCGTTGTGGCAATTTACTGATAATTGGCACGGACTTAATGTAGATGGAAATATTTCATTGATTGATCTACATGCAGAAAAAAAGGCTCAATCACAAGCGGTTAAGCCCAAACCTACAGAAAAGTCTGCAGCAAAAATTCCTAAAAAAGTGTTTGTCCCAGTGATCAACAATAATCCAAAATACATGGTAAGATTATTAGATAGTACCGGTCACTATCAACCACAATACATTCCCACTAATTCCAATTGGAAGGTGTGGGAAGTAAAGACAATTAAAAATATGAAATGCTACAGAATTGGCACTGATAAGCAATGGGTGCCAGCTAAATTCTGCAAATTATAAATAGAAGGAAGTGAAAAATCACCTCTTTAAATCTATAGTTGTTCTATGTAAAAGAGCCACTCTGGGATTAATTTCCTGGAGTGGCTCTTTTTTGCGTTGTTGTTTAATTTTAGTGTTATAATGAATGTGCTTGCAGATATTAGTAATATCGGCGAAGCTTTTTCTTATTTAATAAATATAGCAAGTTCCCACGGCTTTTACCGTGGGATTTTTGGTGCTGAGAGAAGCATTCTATTGCTCTTAAATTTATTTAGACAGTTAAATTATATTTTGAAGACAAAAGAAAAGAGCTCAAAGTAATAGCAGCTTTGAACTCTTAGATGTTACGCTACTGATTATTATACACTATGTTTTAAAATGACCGCAAAATATAAAAAAGAGTTCCAGGTTGCAGTTGGAGCTCATCTACGAAAATCGCATGTAAATTTTTGCCGACAAAGATAGTACAACACAAAAGAGCATTATTTCTTGACTAGTGAAACGATGCTCTTAATTCTGTTATGAGACCACAATTGAATTATAGATCAAATAAAAAATCTATGTGCTATACTTTTATTAGCTAGCGAAACAGTAATAAGTTTCTGCTAGTAATAGAAAATTATATTGCGGGTAATTGGTCACCTTTTAAATTTCTGGCCAATTATTTAATAAACGAAACGAATTAAAATGCATTTTAAAAGGCTATGTTGGAATTTGATCCAGCATAGCCTTTTTTTATTAGTTTCCTGCTTTTTTCCTGCTTAAGAGAGATGTTTTATAAAATATGTCTTTAAATCACTAGAGCACCAACGGATTATAGAAATTTAGTTGCTTTCATGCACCAAAAACAACCGCCGGCAAAGATTGCCGTGTCATACTTGGCT
>JAEDOA010000119.1 GCA_016302195.1 Erysipelotrichaceae bacterium
AATTTTGAATCCTTTGAATTTGTTGAGTTTAACAGTACAAAACTATACAACTATGTTAAAGAACGCATCGTAGCTAGCAAAAGAATGTACTTGTTCTTTGATGAAGTACAAAGAGTAAAAAATTGGGAAAATGCCATTAACGCATTTAGAGTGGATTTTAACTGCGATATCTATATCACTGGATCAAATGCATATCTCTTATCGTCTGAATATGCTACATATTTATCTGGACGCTGTGTTGAGATAAAAATGTTGCCACTGTCCTTTGTAGAATTTATTGATTTTAATGATTTAACCTTAAAAACAGAGGTTGGAGATCTTGGTGATAAGAGAACTTATGCTGTGGATAGTAGCGGCTCAAAATATCCTCTAAAGGAAGTTTTTAACTCTTACTTAAAATTTGGAGGAATGCCAGGTATTACAGAACTTGGTTTAGATCAAGAAAAATCATTAATGCTTTTAGATAGCGTTTACTCGACCATCATCGTTAGAGATATCTTGGATCTTGCAAATTTAAGAGAAACAGGTCCTATCAATGATTCTGTATTGCTAAAAAAGATTGTAATGTTTTTATCTGACAACATTGGCAATAATGTGTCTTTATCGTCAATTGGTAATACACTTTCAAATGAAGGGTTATTGGAAGATGTTAAAACTAAAGGCAAAGTAAGTGTCCACAAATTGCAGTATTACGTAAACTCATTGCTTGAATCTTTCTTTTTCTATGAAATTAAAAGATTTGATATTAAAGGAAAAGAGTATTTAAAAACTTTAGGTAAATACTACATTGTAGATCTTGGTTTTAGAAATCTTCTGTTAGGTTATAGAAATAGAGATACAGGTCACGTGCTTGAGAATATAGTATATCTTGAGCTGCTAAGACGTGGCTATGATGTTTCCATTGGTAAAATTGATAACTTAGAAATTGATTTTATAGCTCAAAAATCTGATGAGAAATTATATATCCAAGTAACTGACGATATGTCTATATCTTCAGTTACTCAAAGAGAGTTAGCACCACTAAAAAAGGTAAAAGACAATTACCCAAAAATTGTATTAGCACTAAACCTTGGGCTTGAGACCAATTATGATGGCATTAAGATCCTTAATGTAATAGATTGGTTGGTGGCATCAAAGGACTCTTCAGTCAGTAATTAACTGATTAAAATCCATAAGTTTAAGTTTCACAACTCAAGAAATTTGCTATTTTAAAAAGAATATACTATTGGACCTTTTGATTTATAATTTTCATTAAGGTATTTTTGATTGGAAAACACATTATGTCAGTTACAAATTTTAAAACTGAAAACAATACACTAAGAAAGCTCTTTGGAAATGGTCTTACCTATAATATTCCAAGATTTCAGCGCGATTATAGTTGGGATTTGGAACAATGGGAGGATTTGTGGTCTGACATTATAGAAACCATGTCAGTAGATGGTGATTCTGCCCACTACATGGGCTACTTAGTGCTTCAATCAACAAATGATAAAAACTTTGATGTAATTGACGGTCAGCAGAGATTAACAACCTGCTCTTTGTTAGTTTTAGCTATATTGAATAATTTAAAAAAACTAATAGAAAGTGGAGATGATCCTGAAAATAATAAACAACGTCTTGAGCAAATCAGAAATTCTTATATAGGTTATCTTGATCCTGTAACTTTGATTTCTAAGTCAAAATTGACTCTTAATAGAAATAATAATCGTTTCTACCAAACATATATAGTTCCTTTATCAAATATTCCTCAAAGGGGACTATTGGCTTCAAATCATCTTTTAAGAAAAGCTTTTGAATGGTTTGACAGACAAGTATTTAACTATGTAAAAAATTCTGACAACAAAGGTCAAGTCCTAGCAAAATTTGTTGAAGATCTTAGCGACAATTTATTTTTTACAGTAATTACCGTAACTGATGAGTTGAATGCATATAAGGTGTTTGAAACTTTAAATTCAAGAGGAATTCGTTTATCTTCAACGGATCTTCTCAAAAACTATTTATTTTCCATTTTAGATAAAGAACAAGTTGAATTGAGTGCTTTTGAGTCTACATGGGATGAAATGGTTTCTAAATTGCAGTCTGAAAAATTTCCCGATTTTTTAAGAATGCATTGGAATAGCAGAAATGACCTAACAAGGCAAACAGAATTATTCAAAACCATAAGAAAGAATATTACTAATAAAAAAGATGTGTTTTCTTTATTAAGAAATATGGATGAAGATCTTTATAACTATTTAGCCTTAATATGTCCTGAATCTTTTGAATCAAAACAAGAGGATAAAGAAACAGCTGCAATTTTAAAAATGCTCAGAGTAAAACAACCATATCCGCTTTTGCTTGCTGCAAAAAGAAAGTTTAACAGTAATGATTACTCTGTTCTTTTAAATGCTATAAAGGTGATCTCAATTAGGTACAACACTATTTGCGCTAATTCACCAACAGAGCAAGAAAGAGTATATACCTCTATTGCAAATAAGATCTCTAATGGAAGTATTGAGCATTTGTCTGAAGTATGGCCTTTGCTAAAACCTATATACGTTGATGATAATCACTTTAAATTTGATTTTGTAAATAAGCAAATTAAAACTACAGATGCAAGATCTAACAAAATTGTTAAATACATTTTATGTCAATTGGAGTATTACCTATCTTTAAACAAGTTAGAATATTCGTCTGAAAGATTTAATATAGAGCACATTTTGCCTCAAAACGCTCCTGATGATTGGGGCGAGTTCTCCTTTGAGGAAAGTGAAAATATGATTTATAGACTTGGCAATATGACTTTACTACACAGTGGAGCAAATCGCGAACTTGGTAATAAGTCATATAGTGAAAAAAGAGAAGTATACAAAAATAGTAATTTCAAGATAACGCAAAATATAGCCTCAGAGTATTCAGAGTGGAATGCTCAATCTATAGAGAGTCGTCAAAAGTGGATGGCAAAACAAGCTTGTACTATCTTTAAAGTAAGTCAGTTAAGCTAATTTATTTTGGGCAACTTTAGAAAATGAGCTCTTTTCATTTTTTGAAAGTAGCCACATTCTAAATGTATAGTATTCTTAGAAAACAACTTTATTGAGCATATTATGAAAATTAAAATACATAATGTAGGAAAACTTGCGGATGCAACCGTAGAAATTGATGGAATCACGGTAATTGCTGGTGAAAATGACACTGGCAAAAGCTCAGTTAGCAAGGCTCTATATTCTGTATTTTCTTCGTTCTATCATTTTAACAAAAGTATCTATTCTCAAAGAAAGTTAGAAATTGCTGATTTACTCAATTCTTTGCTAGGCAATCAGTTTAGAAATGGAAGAATCTATCGTTTTGACATAAGACAAACGACATTGTTAGACAGCCTAGCTGATGAAATATTAGTACTGTCTAGTGGCTCTGATAACCATGTTGATAAACAAAATCTATTATCGATATTAAATAATCATGAAGAATTAAGTGATATTGAAATTGAAGATGAATTTATTGATAAGTTAAATGAAATAATATCAGTAAGTGAAAAAGAAGTCTTAGAAGCAAAAGTTTCCAGAAAATTTAATGCTGAATTCGATAGACAGGTGGGTAATTTAGATTCTGATGGTGCAGGAAGTGTTGAACTATTATTTAAAAACCAAGCATCACTCAAACTATCAATCACCTCAAATAAAGCAAAAATTGTAGATGACTATTTTGAGATAAAGAAAAGAATTTTGTATTTTGATGATCCTTTCGTAATAAATAATTTAAGCAATAGATTGTACAAAGCTAATCAAGTAGGAAACGATCATAATTCAGACAATGTCTCATTGCTTAAAAATTCAATCATAGATACATCTAGCGCAGATATCAGACAAGCATTGTTAATAAGAAATTAGAAGATCTTAAAAGTAGCATTAGTACTATTTGCAAAGGAAATCTATTTGAAAATGAATTTGGAGATTATGTTTATAAGGAAGAAGGTTCAGATAAAGCTTATTTTCTAAAAAATTTGTCCTCAGGCTTGAAGACTTTTGTCTTATTTAATACCTTTTTGCAAAGTGGAGTAATTGAGTCTGGTGCAACAATTATTTTTGATGAACCAGAAATTCATCTTCACCCAAAATGGCAGTTAGAATTTGCCAAGATGATTGTTCAGTTACAAAAAGCCTTAAATTTGAATATTCTTATCAATACTCATAGTCCATACTTTTTGTATGCTTTAGAAGTATTTGTTAAAAAATATGGCACATTAGAGAGTACAAGATATTATTTTGCTCATATTGAAGATAGATGTCCTGTAATTGAAGATGTTTCCTCTGATATTGAGAGAATTTACAAAAACGTGCGAAAAGCCCACTCCTTTAGATGTGGGATGGATAGCACAAAGATAAAAAAAATAATGTGTATGTAGATATTAAAAACATACACATATTATGATATAGTAT
>JAEDOA010000120.1 GCA_016302195.1 Erysipelotrichaceae bacterium
AAGCAAATGCTAGTCAAGATGCTAACTATCGTGAACACCTTAATAGAAACTGGCAAAATGGCAATACTGAGTTTGATAAGCTTGAAAATTGGCTTGCTAACTTAGAAGGCACCATTAACAGCTTTCAAGAGCAACTTAATGAACTTTCAGCAAAATATAGAGATCTTTACGTGCGAGTTGAAGAAGATGAAATTAAGCACGATAAAGATGTAGCTGCAATTACTAAAAAATATGATGCTGAAATCCAAGTTTTAGATGATGAAGTTCAAAAACTCAATCAAGCTGTATTTGGTATCAATGAATCTGAGATTAATTATGTAACGCCTAAACAATCTGATGTAATTGAAGAAATTAACTATCAGAAAAATAAGAAAGCTGACAAATCAAAGCAGATTGAAGAAGTAAACATTGAAAGTGAAAGGGGAGTTAAGCCGTGGTAGAACTTAACAGAAAACATAATCTATCAACTATTCCATCTATTGACAATGATGGTAATGCATATGTAATTCCTTTAGATATTTATAAAGAAGGATATCAAGCATATGATATTTCAAACTGGTTTAAGGGTAGAGTTGATGATAACGCTACTCCTTTTGCTATTAGATGGTATTCACATGGTAGATTATTAAACATTTTAGGCAAGCGTCCATTTATTGAAGGTCAGGTTGGTGATTACACTATTGATGACAGTGATCCTGATAATCCACAAATCACAATGGCTGAAGATGCAGCCAACATTCATGTTGTCGGTGATGTAACTGATACTCAAGAGGGTGGAATTGCTATTTATCGTTTGATCAGTCAAGCATTTCCAAAGAGCGGTATTTTTTACGGCAAAATTGGTTTTATGGGTGCTGAAGACGATGGTACTCTAGTAAACACTGGTGTTGATATTGTCTTTAAAGTCCTAGCAGGTCATATGAATATGTTAGGAGCTAGAAAGTTCTATGTTTCTGAACTTGAAAAAGCTTGGTTAGACTTGCAAGAAAAAATCAAGCAATATAATAGCGATTACAAGAATGCTACACAACAACAAGCAGAACAGTTTAAAGAAGACACTGAAAAAGCACTTGCTGATCTTAATACTAAGATTGCTAATGAAATTAAGCGTGCTGAAGATACTTTGGGTGATACTCAAGCTTCAATTGATAATAATTTGGCTTCTCTGAAGAAAATTGCAGCTGAAATTTCAATTATGGAAGTACAAATTGAAGCAGATGAAATAGTAACCAAACCTGAACTTGCTGGTCAGCTAAATGATATGAGAAATGATTTCAAAAATATTGTTAGTCAAAATGCTAAAGGTACGCCACAAGTAATTGCCAGTCTTGATGAACTAAAAAAGACATATCCTACAGGTTCAACTGGAGTTTATTTATCAACTGCTGATAATCACTTGTATTCTTATATAGATGGTACATGGTCTGATCTTGGGCTTTATCAGGAAAAAGGATTAGGTAAGCATGAAGTAAACTATGACAATCTAAATTATGAAACTACAACCGGCTATCATAATCCTCAAAACTTAATTGATTTAAAAGAAATTAAGCGAGGATATTATTACTATGTTGATACCAACAACAAGGGGCAGGAAGTACCTAATTCTGACTACTGTTATGTGCGTGTACCCGTTAATGAAAACCAAAGATTATTTATTTCTGGATCAACTAATTCTGGTGTTTTTGTTGATGAAAAAGAAAATACAGTTTCTAGTTTTGTAGGAGCCCAAAACTTTGATGATGGAACTGTAAAAAACAAAACATATATGGAATATTCTGGTATTGTGCCTAAAAATGCCAAATTCTTGTATCAAAGTTTTAGTTTAAAAAATATTCCTTATGCTTACATTGGTTATGACAGCGAAGTAGTACCACCAAATTCTGTTGATACTCGTTTGATCAATAACAGCTCAGTTAAAACTAATAAACTTTCACAAGTATATATACCATTTAAATCCAATTTCGTTGATAATTCTAAAATTATTAAAGGTCAATATGTATCATTTGGTACAGGTGAATTAATCGCTAATCCTGACTTCAGTGTTACTGATTATGTAGAAATTGACCCTAGACTCAAATGGCAAGTATCTGTTGATACTGGATTTGCTGATTCACAATTGGCTTTTTATGATGAAAACAAGTACTATATCAGTGGCTTAGAATTAGAATATAATCTGCCAAAAACAGATATACCAGCAAATGCACAGTATGCAAGATTTACTATGCACAAGGGGCAAGAAAATAGTTTTACAGTTAAGCCATTAGCTAAGATTGATAATGACTTTATAAAAGATGAATCTATAGCTAATACCAAGCTTTCACACGTATATGTACCATTTAAATCTAATTTTGTTGATAACTCTAAAATTATCAAAGGGCAATATGTCGCATTTTCTACAGGTGAGTTAATTGCTAATTCAGATTTTAGTGTTACTGACTATGTAGAAATCGATCCTAGACTTAAGTGGCAAGTATCTGTTGATACTGGATTTGCTGATTCACAATTGGCTTTTTATGATGAAAACAAGTACTATATCAGTGGCTTAGAATTAGAATATAATCTGCCAAAAACAGATATACCAGCAAATGCACAGTATGCAAGATTTACTATGCACAAGGGGCAAGAAGATGGTTTTGTAGTTAAGCCATTTGCTAAGATTGATACATCTTATTTGGACCTAGACAAATTAAAAGATAATTTAAAAGTCAAAGAATTGGTTGTAAGTAAAGACAGTAATGGTGATTTTACAACTATTAAAGATGCTTTACTTTATACTTGGACACATCCTGATGCAATCATTCGAGTTGCTGCAGGTGTCTATGATATTTATCAAGAATTGGGCGAAGATTTCTTTAAGAATTATGATAAAACGTTTAGTGATAAATTTAGTGAAGAACCATTTAGTAGAGGATTACCGCTTTGCAACAATGTTCATTTGATCTTTGATTCTAGAGCAAAAGTTATTTTCAATTATCCTGGTGATAATGAACATGTCCTTTCATATTTCAGCTTATTTAGTTGTTCACCTAAAGGAAATGGTGTAACTGTTGACGGTCTTAATGCAGTAGCTTCAAATTGTCACTATATAATTCATGATGACTTAGGCTCATATAATCCAGGACATGTTGCAAATGAATTTAAGAACTTGAATTTATCATTAGATAACACTAAAAATACGGCAGAACATAAATCTACTTGCATCGGTGGTGGTTTAACTTTTGATGAACATGTAGAGATTAAAGACTCTTACTTTTACGGAGCTAATGGTTTTGTTACGGTATCATATCATAATCATGCTATGGATAATTCACGGTCACAACTGGTTTTGAAAGATTGTTACTTTGAAGATGGCAATAGCTTTCAAGCAATTAATTTTGGCCCACACAATCCAAACTCTCTATTTTTGGTATCAAACAACTCTTTTGGTGTTAACCCACAATGGGATTCCAAGTTTCAATCCACCGATCCTACTAACGTTATCGTTAAGCATTGGAACAATGAAATTAGAAATACTACTAATATACCAACTAGAACAGCAGATAGTGATACTTCAAATGTCATTAATTTAAGCTAAAAGAATTGAAGTGATCTAAAAATGACACAAAAATGGCATGAAATTAGATCTGATTCAACAAAGATGATCTGTAATACACTTCAACTGATCATCAGCATTTGGACTGTTGTGATCGGATTGTTCTTATTTGATGATAGAACTTATTTTTTCTGGCCACCAAATCTGAAAAACATTGAAAATGATATGCGACTAGATGCGCTAATTGTCCTTACAGGCTTAGCGCTATTTTTATGCACAATTTTATTTGTAAAAAATAAATGGGTAATCGGAGTTCTGTTAGTTACCGTTGGTGCTATTTCATTAGAACTTGCTTCATTAACTTTCATACATGTGATAATGGCACATTATTTTCTAATGATTTTAGTATCATTCTCCAATCTAGTTTTATTTATTTTGACTTTGATTGTTGCTCATTATAAGTGAGGTGGTAAGCTTGCAAGATTTAAGCAACTTGATAGGAAGTTTAGCTGCTTTGATTGGTGCAATTACAACTTTTTATCAAGTGGTGATGAAGAACAAGCGTGATCCGCCAAGTGATACAGATATACAGCTAAAGGTTGCAAGAAAAGAAATAAAAGAGTTAAAAAGAAAGTTGAGAGAAAAGAATCATGAATGACTTTTGGATTCATTTAATTATCAAGCTTTTAGGCTTGATTCTTGGTTACGCTGGCGTTGTTTTAGTAGGTTACTTTACTAAGCATCACATTGTAATTAGAACTAAAGATCAACAAATTGATCTAACTCAAGAAATTAGAGAAACTATCAATCAACTTGCTAAGTGGGGAGTTTTAAAGGCTAAAACTCATGATGA
>JAEDOA010000121.1 GCA_016302195.1 Erysipelotrichaceae bacterium
ATGCTGAAAAAATATCTTAGAACAAATAAAATAAGAATCTTAAACAAGTAATTATTACTTTAATAGATTCTTTTTATATATCACTAATCCTTTTTTTATTAATAGATATATTACTAATGAATTTAACACAAAATAGAACATCGCAGATAAATAATTGTTATCTACAATAATACGATATGGCATAAGTATCATCGATAATACTGGTAGAAAAGAAATAAATTTGATGAAAAAATGGCCTATTATCTCTTTGTTTAGATAATTAATCGATATGTAATAGATAATCAAATATAATGCATTAACACAAACTATGAAGTTGGTCGCTGTTGAAGAATTAGAAAAACTACTAGTAATAATAAGAATTATTATTTGTATTAAAAATAGTGCTGTTATTATTACAAGAATTACCAAAAAGCATTTGATTAAGCTAATTTCAACTATTTGATAAGAGTTATAGTCTATTATTTTGTTATTAATAACTATATTTATTAGAGCAATCAGCGATATAATTGTCACGTTAATTATCTCTACAAGATATCCATATATTATGTTACTGAAAAAATGCTGTTTAACTGACATATTATTAAGCAAAAGATTAATAACTCCGCTATTTTTCTGATATAAGAACTCTGTGGATAATAAGTTACTGTAATTCATTAGCAGCAAATAACAAATAGTACATATCACTAGTGCCTCGATATTTTCTTTATCATTGTTTTTGTTATAGTTAACTCTTATATTAAAGTTGTTATACTCTTTAAAAAAATCATTTAAAAACTGATGAGATTTCAAATATTCTTTTTGTTCTATCAATAATAAATCCTGCTCAATCTGCTTTCGTTGATATTGATCTATTACAATTTCACTTTCTATCATCCATTGTCCAGAGATGTTATATAATACTACTTCCTCATTTCCATTTTTATCATAATTAAAATTAAGATTAGAACCTTCAAAATATTGCTGATATTTTTCAACACTTTTATCAATCTTTATCGTTGTAATACTATCGTTACTAAAATTTAAATCGCAATTCATAACTATAAACATACCAATAAATTCCAAAATAATAATTATCATCGACATCTTATTAAAAAACTTTTTCTTCAGATTGAATAACACTAGTTCTCTCATAATCTCACCCATTATTTTATAGTTGCTCTTTGTAAAATCTCCTTTGCTGGTTAATTAAATTGTATTTCTTATATTTCTCATTTAAAATTATTAAAAAGAGGACATTTATGAAAAAGATTATTGTACTTATATTTACTTTCATACTTATTATCTCTGCTTGCAGTAAACAGGATAGCAAGCAAGAAATAAGAATTTATTCATTAACTGGACCAACCAGTATGGCAATAGCAAAATTGTTAAATGATAATGATCAACTCTACCAAAAGAATATCGTTTCCGATGCTTCAGTTATCAGCAACGCCATAGCCAAAAACGAAGCAGATATTGCCATATTACCAGCTAATCTTGCTTATAGTCTTTATAACAAAACAAATGATTTCAAGGTAGTCGCAATTACAACCTTGAATGTTTTATACATTGTCTCTAGTGATAAAACTGTTACAGATTTTAATAGTCTTAGGGGTAAAACTGTTTTTCTAACTGGACAGGGAACAACGCCAGATCTGGTAATGAACAATCTACTTGACTATTACAGTTTAAAATCCGAAGTAAATCTATCTTTTAAAGGTAGTGCAAATGAGGTGGCTTTAGCGATTAGTTCAAATCTGTGCGATACTGCTCTATTGCCTCAGCCTTTTGTAACTGTTGCACTTAGTAAAAACCCTAATTTGTCTATAGTAATGGATCTTTCTAGTCAATGGCAAAGCGTCTATAACAATAGCCAGTTAGTTACAGCAGTTGCGATAGTCAAAAACGAATTTATAGCTAATTATCCCCAACAGTTTAAGCAATTTTTATCTGACTTACAAAACAGCATTACCTGGATGAACAACAATAATGATGATGCTGGACAATTGGTTGTCGATCTAGGTATCTTAGATAATCAACAAATCGCAAAAAAAGCTCTTCCTCAATGTTCGTTAACATATATAGATAACAAAGAAATGAAACAATTAGTCACAGATTATCTAAACATTCTTTATGGAGCAACAGTAGATGAAAACTTCTTCTATATCGAAAATTAAAAAAGCACTTATAATTGTTTTTTGGCTATTATTGTGGCAAATCGTTTCACTGGTTTATAATAAACCTCTAATTCTTCCCTCTCTTTTTGATTGTATAAACAGTTTGTTTGGATTGCTCGATAATAGTAATTTTTATCTAGCCATTTTTTCTACGCTAACAAAATCATTGCTTGGTTTTTTGGCGGCTTATATTATCGGTATATTCATTTCATACCTATGTTTCATTAATGATCTTTTATTTGAATTTATTAATCCAATTGTTCAGTTATTAAAAGCCACTCCTATAAGCAGTGTAGTAATATTTGTTTTGATTTTTTCAAGCAACAGCTATATTTCTTCGATAATAAGCTTTATCGTTGTATTTCCAGTGGTATTTTATTGTTGCCTAAACGGTTATAGAAACTGTAATAAAAACTTAGTTGAATTAGCAAATGTCTTTCAATTGCCTAATCGTGTAAAGCTTTTATATATATGGCCAAACTTGATTACACCTTATTTGCAATCAATTAGTGACAGTACAGTTTCATTAGCTATTAAGAGCTCAGTGGCAAGCGAACTGATTGGATTGACAGCAAATTCCATCGGCTTGCAGTTTTATTACTGTAAACTTAATTTACAAAACGCAGAATTAATATGCTACACGTTTATTATTGTATTAGCTGCTTATGCTTTGGAAAAAGGGGTAAAACGATTATTAAATGTTATTGGAGGGTACCATGATTAATATTTGCTGTATTTCTAAACATTACGATAAAAAAGTAATACATGATTTCTCCTATACCTTTTTTGATCATAATAAGTATCTGTTGCATGGCAAAAGTGGAATTGGAAAAACAACTTTGCTTAGATTGATTACCAATCTAGAGAAAGTTGATGAGGGCAGTATAAATGTTGAAGGTAGAATATCTTATTCTCCTCAATCTTGCGCTTTGTTAGACAATTACAATTCAATAAAAAATATCAAAATATTCACTGGAAAAAGTATTAACGAAATAGAAAAATACTTAGGCTTATTTTTCGATAAGTCAATAATGCAATTGAATTGTTGCCATCTATCAGGAGGACAAAAGCAGATTGTAAATGTTGTACGCGCTCTTTTAGCAGATAGTGATATTGTTATTCTAGATGAGCCTTTCAATAATCTTGATTATGATTCAATTTCAAAATTATTAGAAGTAATTAATAATACCATTAACAATCGATTACTAATTATTGTCTCTCATAATCTCGATATAATTAATTGTAAAGATTTTATTGAAGTAGATTTAAATCAGTTATTGAAATAAAATCCTGGAATGTTATTTTTCTTAAATGACATTCTTTTTTTCTACTTATTAGTCTTCTAGAAAATTTCATTGCCGAATCAAAACTATTAATAATATAAACAAACATATTATCCTTTTTATAACTGCATAATATAAAATCATCATCAAACATTTCTGTTTCATTAGTTTCCACTACTGTTCTTTCATCTAAATCCAATTCTTTTCTAGTTTTATTTAGAGCTATCCTAGCGGATTTTAGATATATATATCGATCAGCAATCTTATTAACTGGTTGATAAATATGAGAAGATACCAAAACCATTTTGTGATGATACTTTAACATTTTAATCACTTTTACTAGTATATCTATATTATCACAATCCAATGCGGTAAAAGGTTCATCAAAAATATATATTGGGCAATCCTTTATTAAACAACTTGCCAAAGCAATTTTCTGTTTATTACCCTTTGATAGATTCTCCATTTTGTAGCCTAACAGTTTTTTATCAATTTCCAAGATATCTATTAATCTTTCAGATATTTTGTCTCTACAATTCATCCTCTCGATAAGCTTTAATTGTTGATTAACAGTGCAATCCATCATTACTGTTCGTTCTTCGGATAGAAACGAAACTGATTGATAATCAGTAGCCACATCATGAAATGACACTGATCCATTATCTGGATTGATCAGATTTGCGATTATTTTAAATAGAGTAGTTTTGCCACATCCATTGCTCCCAACTACCGATACTATTTCATTATCGTCTATTTGCAAATTGATATTTTTTATTACTTTTTTATCCAGATATGATTTTGACAGGTTCTTTATTTCTAGCATTATATCACCAATAAAAATTAATCTATCTTAACTCTTTTTCCTAAAAAAA